>CAZCVP010000032.1:0-50222 GCA_964501915.1 uncultured Enterobacterales bacterium | reverse complement strand
GGGTCTTCGAGGGACCGTCCTGAATTCGGACAGGACTTCCGATCTGTGGCACTAGCTGGGCCACGACCTCCTCGAGCCGCCGAGGCCCGACGCGGCGCAGCTCCAGGCCCTGCCAGCGGGGCAGGAAGCGGGCCATGACCTCGGCCTCGACGGGGGCGACCTCGTTGCGGAGGGCCGCCAGGGAGCGGCGGCGGATCTGTCGCAGCACGCCTTCGTCGCACCACTCCTGCCGCGTCCCGCCCGGGCGAAGCTCCCCACGCACGATCACGCCGCGGTCCTCCAGGACCCGGAGGATCGGCGCCACCTGGGCCGGCAGCAGTCCGAGGCGGGTGGCGACGTCCTCGGTGTGGAAGGGGCCGTGGGTCCGGGCGTAGCGGTGGACGAGGTCGGTCAGGGGGTCTTCGGCCGGCGCCAGCAGCGACTCAGGCAGGCCTGGCGGCGGCATCGCTCCCAGGGCGTCGCGGTAGCGGGCGGCGTCCTCGGCGGCGATCCAGTGGCTCGCTCCGGCCAGGCGGAGCTCGACGGCGCGGCGCTGGCGGCGGAGCTGATCGAGCCAGGGGAGGGGGTCTTCGGCGGCCCGGGACCGCAGCTCGTCGGGGGTCAGAGCCCCCAGTCGGCGCAGGCGGTCGTGCAGCGCGTCGGGGTCGCGGGCCCGGCGGTCTTCGGCGAGGCCCTGCAGCTCGGCTTCGACGGCAGCGATGGCGTCCTCGTCGAGCAGGGACCGCAGCTCCTCCTGGCCGAGCAGCTCCCGGAGCAGGTTCCGGTCCAGGGACAGGGCCAGGGCTCGACGCTCGGCGAGGGGGACGTCGCCGTCGTAGATCGCCGAGGCGGTGTAGGCGAAGACCAGGGACCGGGCGAAGGGAGAGGCGGAGCGGGTCTCGACCTCGTCGACGCGGATGCGGCGGTCGCGGATGCTCCGGAGGACCTCCTGGAGGGCCTGGAGGTCGAAGACGTCCTGGAGGCACTCCCGGTAGGTCTCGAGCACGATCGGGAAGCCCGGGTAGTGGCTGACGGCGGCCATCAGCTCCTGGGACTTCTTGCGCTGGATCCAGAGGGGGGAGCGCTTGCCCGGGTAGCGACGCGGCAGCAGCAGGGCCCGGCCGGCGGCCTCGCGGAAGCGGGCGGCGAACAGGGCCGAGCGGGTGAGCTGGGCCATGAGCTGCTCCTCGACGTCCTCGGGGTCGGGCAGGAGCACCCCGAGGTCGGGGAGCTGGTCCAGCTCGGCGAAGCGGAACACGATGCCGTCGTCGGTCCAGAAGGCCTGGACGTCGAAGCCGGCCTCGGCGCTGAGGTGCGCCTCGACGGCCAGGGCCCAGGGGGCGTGGACGCGGGTGCCGAAGGGCGTGAGCACGCAGACCCGCCAGTCGCCCAGCTCGTCCTGGAAGGACTCCACCGTGATGGCGCGGTCCGTGGGCAGGGTGTCGGTGGCCTCCCGCTGCTGGCGGGCGTAGGCGATGAGGTTCTTCGCGGCCCAGGCGTCGAGGCCGAAGTCCTGCTCCAGCCAGGTGCGGGCCTCGGCGTCGGTCCGGCCATCGAGCTGGCCGAGGAAGGCGCCGATGCGGCGGCCCAGCTCCAGGGGTCGGCCCGGGCCCTCGCCGTGCCAGAAGGGCAGGCGCCCCGGCTCCCCGGGTGCCGGCGACACGATCACGCGATCGCCGGTGATCGACTCGATGCGCCACGTCGAGGCGCCGAGCACGATGGTCTGGCCCGTTCGGACCTCGAAGACCATCTCCTCGTCGAGCTCGCCGAGGATCGGTCCCTCGGCCCCGAGCTGGACCCGGTAGAGCCCCCGATCGGGGATCGTGCCGCCGTTGATCAGCGAGAGGGCCTTGGAGCCCTTTCGGCCACCGAGCAGGTCCTGCTCGCGATCCCAGGTGATGCGGGGTCTGAGGTCGGCGAAGGCCTCGGACGGGTAGCGGCCGGCCAGCATGTCGAGCACCGCGGTGAAGACCTCGCCGGAGAGCTCCTGGTAGGGGTAGGCCCTGCGGAACAGCGTCAGCAGGTCGTCGACCCTCCAGTCGTCGACGGAGACCGTGGCCACCACCTGCTGGGCGAGCACGTCGAGGCAGTTGCGCGGGACCCGGGTCGGCTCGATCGCGCCCTCGCGCATCGCACGGCCCACCACCGTCGCTTCGAGCAGGTCTCCACGGAACTTGGGAAAGAGCCGCCCGGTGCTCACCTGGCCCACGCCGTGGCCCGCCCGCCCGATGCGCTGGAGGCCGCGGGCCACCGAGCCCGGGGACTCCACCAGCACCACCAGGTCCACGGCCCCCATGTCGATGCCCAGCTCCAGGGAGCTGGTGGCGACCAGGGCTCTCAGGGTGCCACGCTTGAGCTGCTCCTCGATCTCCTCGCGGCGGTGGCGGGCGATGGAGCCGTGGTGGGCCCGCACCAGGTCTTCGCCGGCCAGCTCGTTGAGGCGCTGGGCGATGCGCTCGCAGAGCAGGCGGCTGTTGGTGAAGACGATGGTGCTGGTGTGTTGCTGGATCAGCTCCAGGAGCCTGGGGTGGACGGCCGGCCAGATGCTCGTGCGCTCCTCCGGGGAGGGCTTCTCCAGTGGGATCGGGCCGCTCCTGGGCCTCCTGGCGGGCTCCTCGGCGGCGGGCCGGGTCATGTCCGGCACTGGCACCACGATCTTCAGGTCCATCTGTGGCGGGTCGGCCCGGTCCACGACCGCGACCTCCCGGCCGCCGCCCAGGAAGGCCGCCATCTCCTCCAGCGGCCGCTGGGTCGCCGACAGCCCGATGCGCTGGGGATCGACGGCCGTGAGGTGGGCCAGGCGCTCCAGCGACAGCGCCAGGTGCACGCCGCGCTTGGTGCCGGCCACGGCGTGGATCTCGTCGACGATCACCGTGTCGACCGTGGCCAGGTTCCGCCGCGCCTTGCTCCCGAGCAGCAGGTAGAGGGACTCGGGGGTGGTGATCAGGATGTCGCCCGGGTCGCGCAGCATCGAGCGGCGCTCCCGCTGGGAGGTGTCCCCGGTGCGGACGTCGATGCGCAGCGGGCGCAGGGGCTGGTCGAGCTGTTCGGCGTGGCGCTGGATGCCCACCAGGGGGGCTCGCAGGTTGCGCTCCACGTCGTAGGCCAGGGCCTTGAGCGGGGAGATGTAGAGGATGCGGACGCCCCTGGGCTCCTCGGCCTCGGCGGGCAGGGGCCTGCAGAGGCGATCGATGGCCCACAGGAAGGCTGCCAGGGTCTTGCCCGTGCCGGTGGGCGCGAGCATCAGGGTGTGGTGGCCTGCGCTGACGTGGGGCCAGCCGGCGTGCTGGACCCGGGTGGGGGCCTCGAAGGTGGCGCCGAACCAGGCGCGGGTCGCGGGTGTGAACGGGGAACGGGGCATCGGGAGAGACTAACTGAACAGGCGTTCAGATGTGGAGAGGATCTCGCGGCTTTCTGGGCCCGCGGTCGCAGAGGTCCCCCCCGGATGTCCATCTCGGGACAGAGGTCCCCCCTGGATGTCCAAGCTGGTAGTACCTGACGAGCCAGATGGGCGCGCAGAGGGCCAGATCGACCCGTCCGGCGGGTCTCGAGGGCCCAGGATGGACACTCGGGGTGGACCTCTGCCTGGAGTTGGACATTCGACCCGAACCTCTGTCGGATGTCGAGATCTGGGCGGGGGGTGTCGAAGGGCCGACAGGGCGCCCTGGCTCGCGAGCGGCGACATGCGGGCCGTAGCCCGGTTTCGGGTGGAGCACGGTGTTGGCACCCATCGTGCTGGAGGTGGCTGCATGCCACATCACCACGTCGTTCGTTCTCGCGAGGGCACCTTGGCCTTTCGCACCCACCTGGAGGCGCGGGCCCTGTGGCTTCGGATCTTCCGTGCGGTCCCTGGCTTGACCGCTCTGTGCTTGATGCCCGACCACGTGCACCTCCTGCACGCGCGGTCGGTTCGAGTGGGGTTCGGGGTGGCGCTCCAGGGCTACGCCCAGTGGCGCAACGCACAACGAGGCACCTCGGGTGCGGTCTGGGATCGCCAGGGCAGTACCGAGGAGGTGCCCCGGGGCCTCAAGACGCGCCGACTTGTCCGCTACATCCACCTCAACCCCTGCCGGGCCCGACTCGTCGATGATCCGTTGGCCTGGGCCTGGTCGACCCACCGGGACCAGGTCGGCCTCGCTGTCCCGACCATGCGAGCCGTCGCCTCCGACCCCATCGGCTTCCACCGCTACGTGTCCTCCGACCCGACCGTGAGGGTGGACGGCACGCCCCTGCCCATGCCCACCGATCTCCTTCCGGCGGGCCCCGCGGCCTACCAGGCCATCCGCCACGCCGTCGGCGAGTCCCTGCGCACACCGGCGTCTCTTCTTCGGCGCCGAGGCCCACCGCGAACCCTGCTGCTGCGCTCGCTCGTGCAGCTCACTGGCGGGCCGCTGGCGGAGATCGCCGACTTTGCGGGGGTCCACCGCCGGACTGTCGACCGCGTCGAGGATCGGTGGGACGAGACCGCACGGGTCGTGTCCCGGCTCGTGGATGACCCGAGGTTTCCGGGACTGGTGGAGTGGGACCTCCCCCATCTCCCGTCCTGGAGTCGCTACCGGGGCCGTCCCTGAGCGCGGAGGTGGTTAGGCGCCCCGTGTCCTGCCGGAGCGCCGATGTCCCTCGCTGCCCACCTCGCCGCCGGTTTCTTCACCGAGTCCGAGAGGGCGCTGGTCGGGACCCTCGTCGAGGCCGGTCAGGACCACCTCTTCGCCGACTGGCCACCGCCTGGCGCCGAGACCGACGCCAAGCACGCCATGCTCGCCCAGCTCCTCCGGGTCGACGGGTCCTACCCCGGCGGCGTGGCTGGCTATCTCGCCAACGCCCGTCGCCTGCTCGCGGCGGCGAAGGCCGGCGCCAACCCCTACGCCGGCTTCGTGCCGTCGAAGCCCGCCGCCACGGATCTCTCGGCCCTCGACCACACCCTGCGCCGCTACGAGAACCTCGGCCTGGAGCACGCCGCCGGGCTCGGGGTCGTGCTGGTGGCCGGGGGCCTCGGTGAGCGCCTGGGCTTTCCCGGCATCAAGGTCGACATCCGCGTCGACCTCGTGAGCGACCTGACCTACCTGGAGCTCTACGGCCGCTGGCTGGCCGCGCTGGGGCGCCGGGTCGGGCGACCCCTGCCCCTGGTGATCATGACCAGCGGCGACACCCACGCCAGCACCCTGACCAGCCTGGAGCGCCTGGACTGGCTGGGCCTGGGCCGGGACCAGGTGACCGTGCTCCAGCAGGAGCTGGTGCCAGCGCTGGCGGACGACGGCGCCCGCATCGCCCTCGAGGGGCCGACCCGCGTCCAGCTCAAGCCCCACGGGCACGGAGATGTCCACCTGCTGCTCCACCAGTCCGGCACCGCCCGACGCCTGGCGGAGTCCGGCACCACCCACCTGGCCTTCATCCAGGACACCAACGCCCAGGTGGTCAATTCCCTGCTGCCCACCCTCGGCGTGAGCGTGGAGCAGGGGCTGGCCTTCAACACCGTCGCCGTCCCGCGCGTGGCGGGCGAGGCGGTCGGGGCCGTGACCCGGCTCGTCGGTTCCCGGGGCGAGCTCACCGTCAACGTGGAGTACAACCAGCTCGACGCCCTGCTCCGGGACACGGTGGACCTGCGGGGTGACGTGGGCGATGCACGGGGCCTGTCGCCCTACCCGGGCAACACCAACACCCTGCTGATCGCGCTGGAGGCCTACCTGCCCGTGCTGACGAAGAGCGGCGGCGTGATCGCCGAGTTCGTGAACCCCAAGTACGCCGACGACACCCGGACCCGGTTCAGCAGGCCGACCCGCCTGGAGACGATGATGCAGGACCTGCCGCGTCTCTTCGAGCGCGGCGAGCGGGTCGGGGTGACGGTCTTCGAGCGCCGCTGGGTCTTCTCCGCCGACAAGAACAACCTCGCCGACGCGCGGTCCAAGGTCTCCGCTGGTCGGCCCGCGGAGTGCGCGGCCACGGCCGAGGACGACTTCTACGACCAGGGACGCCGCACCCTCGCCGCGGCCGGCGCCGTGATCGAGGGGCCGCCGGGAGACCGCTGGGAGGGCATCCCGGTCGACGCGGGCGCCCGGGTCTCCCTGGACCCCTCCTTCGCCCTGGTCCTCGACGACGTCGAGCTGCACGACGTGCGCCTGGGACGGGAGACCTCGCTGCGGCTCGAGGGCTCCGTGGTGCTCCGGGACCTGACCCTGTCGGGGACCGCGGCCCTGACCGTGCGGGCCGCCCCCGGTGCGCGGGTGGTCGTCGATGGCCTGTATCTCCATCGGCCCGGGCAGCACCTCGAGGCGCTCCCTCCCGGCACCGAAGCCCCCGCCGACCTCCAGATCCGGGGCTATCGCCTGGTCACTAGCGAGCCCCTGGTCGTCGAGGTGGATGAAGGGGACTGGCTGGTGGGTCCCGAGGGATCCCTGGAACGGATGCGCTGAGCCATGGGGATGTTCACCTGGCTGCCCTTCGCCTTCGCCGGCCCCTGCAGCGGCACCAGCCCTGCGGTCCAGGTGGCGCTGGTGGACCAGCCGGCGCTCACGGAGTCCTCGGGGCTCGCCCGCTCCGAGCGCAGGCCGGGGTGGTGGTTCACCCACAACGACTCGGGCGGACGGCCGGTCGTCTACGCCTTCGACCTCGCCGGAGGCTTCGAGGCCCACGAGGTCACCGGAGCCGAGGCCATCGACTGGGAGGACATGGCGGCCGGCCCCTGCCCCGAGTCCGCCGCCCGCTGCCTCTACCTGGCCGACATCGGCGACAACGACCGCGAGCGCCCCTCGGTGACGGTCTACGCCGTGGTCGAGCCGGGCCCCGGGGAGGCGGCGCCCGTCATCGCCCGGTGGGACTTCACCTACCAGCACGGCGCCGACAACGCCGAGACCCTGCTCGTGCACCCGCGCACCGGGGCGCTCACGGTGGTCACCAAGAGCGGCAGCGGGAGGTCCAGGGTGGTGCCGCTGCCCGGTAGGCCCCCGGGTGAGGTGGTCACCCTGGCCGCCGTCGGGACCGTCGAGGTGGTCGGCGAGAGCGGCTCCGAGCGCAAGATCACCGGCGGGGACTGGAGCCCGGACGGGGCGCGCGTCGCCCTGCGCACCTACACCCACGTTCGCGAGTGGGCGGGTCAGGACCGCTGGTGGACCTCCCCGCCCCTGACCACCACACCCACGGCCGAGGAGGTCCGGGGCGAGGCCTTCGCCTACCAGCCCGACGGCGGCTGGCTGACGACCTCCGAGGGACGGCCGATGCCCGTGCACCGGCAGGCCTGCCGGGACTGAGGACCCCACCGGTTGCTATGGTGGGGCAGGTCCGTCGACCCCAGGGGGTAGCGCCTTGCTGAAGGAATGGACGCGCCTCATCGGCCACCGTGCCCAGGTCCACGCCCTGGCGTTCTCCGAGGACGGCCTGGCGCTGGTGTCCGGCGGCCGGGATGACCTCGTCCACGTCTGGAACCCGGAGTCCGGCGAGCTGTTGTCGACCCTGGAGACCGCTTCGGCCGGCCTGGGGCCGATCGCCTTCGCTGGCGACGGCTCGATCATCGCCGCCCACTGGCGGGAGATCGACGAGGTCAGGGTCTACGAGGCGGTCGCAGGGGCGCTCGTGGCACAGCTCCCGGCCTCCGGGGTGACCTCGATGGCGATCTCGCCGGACAGCCAGCACCTGGTCGTGGCGTCGGCGGAGGGCCTCGCGCTGTGGAACCTCGCGGAGCTTCGGCTCGAGGGGACCTGTGGCGGCGCGGCCCGCGACGCGGCCCAGGTTCGCTACGACCCCACAGGGGAGAAGCTCTTCCTCGCGGCGCCGATCCCGCGGACCTTCGACGCCCGGACCCTGGCTCCGGCGGAGGTGCTCTACGCCCACACCCTGCATGCCTTCGATCGAGCCTGCTGTCTCGACCTGGCCCTGGACGAGGGGCGCGTCGCGGTGGGCTGGGGCCACAGCGAGGGGCGAGAGGGCGGCAGCGTGCGCGTGATCGAGTGGCCCGAAGGGAGGTCGATCCAGGTCCTCCGGGGCCACCAGCCCGCGGTGGGCAGCGTGTGCTTCGCGCCGGGTGGGCGCCACGTCGTGTCCGTGGGGGTCCGTGACTCCCTGGTCCGGGTGTGGCAGGCGGCCACCGCCCACGTGCTCGAGGAACACCGGATCCCGGGCGCCAAGGTGGCGGCCTTCTCTCCCACCGGGGTCTTCCTCGCCACCGGCGCCTTCCCCCCCGCCAGTCTCGTGATCTGGGAGTGGACCCCTTGAGGCTGCTGAGCCTGGCGCTGCTGTCGAGCGTCGGACTGGCCGCGGTGCTCGAGGGCATCGAGCTGCCGGACACGATCGAGAGCGGCGGGCACCAGCTCCTGCTCAATGGCCTCGGGCTGCGCGAGTTCCTGTTCATCGACATCTACGTCGGCGGTCTCTACCTGCCCGCTCGCACGACCGACGAGCGGGTCGCCATCGAGCCGGACGTGCCCAAGCGCCTCGAGCTGCACTTCGTGCACAGGGTCGGGGTGGAGGACATGCGGCGGTCCATCGACGACGCCATCGAGAAGAACCCGGCGGCCGGCGCGGCCATCGCCGGCCACCTCGGCCGCCTCAGCGGGGCCCTGGAGGCGATGGCGCCCGGCGACGTGGTGGTCTTCGACTACCTGCCGGACCGCGGGACCCGCATCCTGGTCAAGGGCGAGCTGAAGGACACCGTCGAGGGCGTGCCCTTCATGCAGGGCCTCTGGGCGCTCTACGTCGGGCCGGCGCCACCGACCCGGAACCTCAAGCGAGGCCTGCTCGGCGGCTGAAGGTCCAGACCGCCGTCTTCGGGGTTGCTGGTGGTAGTGACTCAAGGTAGAGTGACTTGTAGAGGTGGCCATGCGCAACGTCCCTCTCCTGTCCGTCCTGGCCGGCACGATCGGCTGTGTCGACTACGGCCTCACGGGCCTGGTGGTGATGGACGACGGGCTGGAGGAGGTGTGGGACACCGCCGCCCCAGCTCTCGACTGTGCGGACTTCGAAGCCGCCGAGCTCGCCTGGACGGCCAGCGATCCCTTCGCCACCGAGGCCGAGCCCACGGACGGCGCGGGGCTCTCGTTCCACCATCCCGACGCCGACACCGTCGGCTGGGAGGCCGTGAGCCTGCCCGACACCTCGATCCCGGTGGACATGGACCGGGCCTACCGGGGCACGCTCGAGCTGTCGGCCGAGCCACCGGGCGCCTTCGTGGACCTCCAGTCCGACGACGGCCTCTGGCTCTGGGTCAACGGCGTGGCTGTCGGGCACTGGGGCGGGGACTGGCAGGAGGAGGGCTGCGTCAACGAGCGGGCGAAGTGTCTCCACACCGTCGAGATCGACCCGGTGGAGGTGACGGACCTGCTGGTGCCCGGCCGCAACGTCATCGCTGCCCGCGTGTCCAACCCGGTCGAGAACGCCTGGTTCGAGCTGGTCCCGTCCTGCGTCGAGTGAGGCGCCCGACGAGGCGTTAGGCGGGAGGTCTGGAGGCGCGTGTGTCGGATCGAGTGGCGCTGATCGCCGGGCTGGTGGGCACCGGCCTGGCGCGCAACGAGGCCCTGGCCTGGCTGACCCTGTTGGAGGACGACGGGGGAGGGGGGCTGACCGGCTACGAGGTCGCCGCCCGCTCGGGCATCCCGCGGAGCGCGATCTACGCCGTGCTGCGCAAGCTGGAGAACGCCGATGCCGCCTTCCAGGTCTCGGCCGACCCGGCGCGCTTCGCCCCGGCCGAGCCTTCCCGCTGGGTCTCCCGGGTCCGGCAGGCGACCCTCGATCGCCTGGAGGAGGTCGAGAGCGCGCTGTCGGCCCTGCCCAAGCGCAGCCGGCCCGAGCCGGTGTGGATCGTCAACCCCTACGAGCAGGTGCTCCAGCGGGCCAGCGACATGATCCGCCGGGCCACCCGCTCGATCTACCTCTCCGCCTGGCCGCGGGAGCTGGCCCGCCTCGCCGACGTCCTGGAGGCCACGGCGGACCGCAGCCTGCACCGCGTGCTGCACGCCCCGGCCACCCTGGACGCCGCTCCGCGCTCCTTCTCCTGCTGGGTGGACTCCGTAGAGGGCGACGAGGCCAAGGCCGGCTGGTCCCACAAGCTGCTCGTGGTCGTGGATCGCGAGGAGGCCCTGATCGGTGGCTCCGAGCCACGGGTCGACAACCAGGCCGTCTGGACGCGCAACCCCTCCCTGGTCGACGTGGCGACGAACCACATCATCCTCGACGTGACGCTCCTGGCGCAGCGCCTCGGGCGGGACTGCACGGACGACGTCGCGCCGATGATGCGGCCTCACCTACGGTAGGAGGCCGCGGTGAGCTGGTTCGCGAGGTTCCTGCCCGCCCTTCCGCCCGTCGAGGCCGACAGCGAGACCCGCGAGGCGGTCGAGGCGCGGGTCGAGCGTGCGGGGGCCGGTGCCGATGCCTGGGGCGAGGTGCTGCTCGGGGTGAGGGACGAGCTGCTGTGGCCGGCCTCGGTCGCCTGGCGTGCGGGCTGCGGGATCGACGACGAAGAGCTGGCCACCGAGGTCCTGCTCGTCGCGGTCGCCGGCGCGGCCGCGACCTCGACGGCTGACGTCGACGCCCTGCTCGTGGCCCTGGAGCCCTATGTCGCCTTCGGTCAGCGGGAGCGCTTTCGAGCGGGCCCGGCCGGCATGCTGGAGGCCGCCCGCCGCCTGGCGCCCGAGCGCGAGGACCGGGGACCCGTGCTGGTGTCGCTGCTCGGGCACCGGCTGGGGCTCCACCAGAGGAGAGGGGGCAGCGAGGGCTGGTTCCTCCTGGCTACCCTGGCGTGGATCGCCGGCGTCGGGCTGGCGGAGGTCGGGAGTTGATGCTGGCCCTGTGGATGGCGCTGTCGCTGGCTTGGGCCGAGCCCGTGGTGCTCACGGTGCGCTCACCGCTGCCGACCCTGGACATGTCCGCCCTGGTCCACGTCCAGGCCCGACCAGGGGTGTGGCACACCTGCAGGGTCACGGCCGTGATCGACCACCACGGCACCGTGCGCACGGCGCTGGTGGCCGAGTGCCCGGACGCCCTACAGTCCCCGTCCCTGCGGGCCCTGGAGCGGTGGGACTTCTACCCGCCGACCCAGGGCGGCCAGGCCGTGGCCGTCGACCTGGTGGTGCCCTTCCGCTACATCTCCGGCGTGGTGGTCACGGATCCGCCGCCCGGCGACGAACGTCCGCGGGTGCGCGTTCCCCCGGCGGCGGTGCCGCTCTGGCCGTCCGAGCCGACGCTGAAGCGCCGGGCCCGACGGGAGGCCGAGGGAGAGTCGGGCGTGATGTGCAAGATGAGCCTGGAATTCGACGGCCGCGGCCAGCCCGACGCCGTGGAGCTGATCGACTGCCCCGATGCGGTGGCGGACGTCGCCCTGCGTCGGCTGGGTCGCTTCGGGGTCCAGCTCGTCGAAGGGGAGCCCGGTGACGGACAGCGCTACCTGATGGAGGTCTGGCTCGCCACGAGCCGCCGGGACAGGTAGCAACCGATCCCGGGATCGCGCATCAGGTGTGGCACACTCCCCTGCTGCCGAATCGGAGGATCGATGCGCCCCTGGACGACCCTGCTGCTCCCGCTGCTGGCCCTGCTACCCGGGGCGCCGGCCCAGGCCCAGGACGCCGACGGCGCCATCGACTACGTCGTCGAGCCGGGGCGCAGCACCCTGGCGATCCTGGTCTACAAGGACCCCGACACCATCGCAGCGGGCGCCTCCCACGACCACGTCGTCGTGTCCCAGGGCTACACCGGCTTCATCACCTGGAGCCAGGGGGACAACGGGGGCTGCAAGGTGGCCTTCGACCTGCCGGTCAGCGGCCTGTCGCCCGATCAGCCCGCCATGCGCCAGCGCTACGGGCTCCACAGCACCCTGAGCGACGGCCAGCGCTCGGACGTGAAGAAGAACATGCTCAGCCGAGAGCAGCTCGACGCGAGCAACCACCCGCGCATCACCTTCGAGGCCTCCTCCTGCAGCGGCTCGAGCGGCACCGTCCAGGTCAAGGGCGCCCTCACCCTTCGCGGGGTCACCAAGAACGTCACCATCCCGATGGAGGTCACGGTCAGCGACACGGACTTCGCGGCCGAGGGACGGGTCACCATCCGCGCGACCGACTTCGGCTTCGAGCCCTACTCGGCCGGCTTCGGGGCCCTGAAGAACAAGAACGAGATGGCCCTCATCGTCGACGTGAAGGGGCGGCCGCGCTAGGAGGGCGAGCGGCATTGCTCCCGTCGCCTGGCTTGCTCACGTGATTTCAGGCACTTCCGCTCGTCAGTCGGGTGCTACAGCACCCTCCCTCCTCCCGTAAGCACCTGAAACCACGTCGCGGCGCCATGCTCGGTCCACAATGCCGCTCACCCTCCTAGCTGCGGCGGCATGAGTCGCCGCCGCAAGACCGAGCCCTTCGTCCTCCGCATCGACCGGCTCGGGCGCAAGGGCCTGGGCATCGGCGTGCACGAGGGTCGCGAGGTCGGCGTGCGCTTCGCTCCGCCCGGCGCGGTGCTCGAGGTCCGTCCAGCGGGCCGCCGCCGCAAGCTCCAGCTCGGCAAGCGGCTGCGGCTGATCTCGGCACCGCAGGGCGCCGTGGCGCCCCGCTGCGCGGTCTTCACCCTCTGCGGCGGCTGTGGCCTCCAGGAGCTGGACCTCGCCCGGCAGCGCCACCACAAGCAGGCCCGGGTGCACGAGCTGCTGGCGCCGCTGGAGGGTGTGTGCCTCCACGAGGTGCGCGGCGTCGACGAGGCCTATGGCTACCGGAACAAGATCGAGCTGAGCTATGGCGTGCGCTGCTTCCTGAGCCCAGCCGACCACGAGGCCGGGGCATCGATCGCCGGGCGCTTCCTCGGCTTCCACGCCCCGGAGCGCTTCGATCGCATCGTCGACACGGCCCGGTGCGAGCTGGTCTCGGAGGGCCTCAACGCCGCCCTCGCCGGCGCCCGGTCGCAGCTGGCCGGGTCCAGCCTGGAGCCCTGGGACGTGCGGGCCCACACCGGCTTCTGGCGCCACCTGGTGCTGCGGGAGACCACGACCGGGGAGCGCCTCGCCGCCGTCTACACCAGCGAGCCCGCCGGTCCTGCGGCCGAGCGCGAGGTGCGGGCCCTCGCCGAGGCGATGCCCGGCCTGACCGGCGTGGTCTGGCACGTCAACCCCGGGACCTCCGACGCCGCCGTGGGTGCCCGCCGGGCGGTGGTCACCGGGCGTCCCTGGATCGAGGAGCGGCTCGGGCCGCTGACCTTCCGGCTCAGCCCCACCTCCTTCTTCCAGACCAACACCCGGGCCGCCGAGGTGCTCTACGACTGCGTGGCCGAGGCCGCGGGCACGGGGACCCGGCTGCTCGACCTCTACTGCGGCACGGGCACCATCTCGCTCTGGCTCGCGCCGCGCTTCGGCGAGGTCGTCGGCGTCGAGCTCAACCCCGAGGCCGTGGCCGACGCGCGGGAGAACGCCGCCCGCAACGGGGTCCAGGGCCTGAGGTTCGAGGCCGGCGGTGTCGAGGAGGTCGCCCTGGCCCTGGAGGCCGACACCGTGGTGGTGGACCCGCCCCGCGCCGGCCTCCACCCCCGTGCGGCGCGGTGGCTCTCGGAGCTCGGCACGGCCCGCCGGCTGGTCTACGTGGCCTGTCAGCCGGCCTCGCTGGCACGCGACCGGGTCGTGCTGGAGGCCGGGGGCTGGAAGCTGACGGAGCTGTGGACCGTCGACCTCTTCCCCCAGACGGGGCACAGCGAGGCCGTGGTCCGCTTCGAGCGCTGACCGCTCGTCGCGATCAGCCCGCCCAGCCCAGCTCCCGGAGGCGGGCGTCGAGCAGGCCCGGGAAGCGAGGGAACCAGACCGCGTTGAGCGGCGAGGGGTGCGGCAGGGGATGGAGGCGCAGGACCTTGCCCGCCAGCTCGATCTCCAGGCTCGCCTCGTAGCGGTCGGGTCGGGTCCAGAACGCCCGGAGCTGGGGCTTCAGGGCCCGATCCGCCAGCCCGAACCACTCGAACGCCACGTTGCCCAGGGTGATCAGCTCCTGGCCCTGCCACTCATCGACCAGGAGCTGCTGGATGAGCGGCACGAACCGCCGCTTGACCTTGACCGACCAGGCCTTGTTGCCCACGGGCTTGTAGGGCACGGTGTTGGCCCAGAAGACCCGACGACCCACCGCGATCGACGCCTCCAGGTCGGGGCAGTCCCTGCCGTGTGCAGCCCGGTGCAGGGCGTCGCGCACGAGCTGGCCGCCCTTGCCGATGAAGGGCTCGGCGTGCACGACCTCCTGGCGACCGGGGTCGCGACCGAAGAGGCCGACCTCGGCCTCGAGCGAGCCGCTGCCGCAGAGGATGGGCACCACCGGATCCCGGCCGGCCTGGTCGTAGACCGCCCGGTCGATGTCCATCTCCCCCAGGGAGGCCTGCCGCGTCAGCGCGGCCTTGAGCCCGGGCGGGATCACCCGCCGGTGGCGAGCACCCGGTCGATGGTCTCGTCGGCGACGCCGAGCGCCCGGCCGACGGCCACGACCTGGTCCCGGAAGTGGGTCACGCCGGTGAAGTGGGAGAGCATCACCACCGAGACCTGCTGGATGAGGTCGGTGAGCACCTCGTCGGAGAGGCCGAGGCGGTGGGTGTAGCTGTTGATCAGCTCGACCTCCTCTTCGGACATGCGGCCGTCGGCGAGGGCGACGAGCACGCAGCTCTTGAGGAAGACCTCCCTGGCCCCCTCGGAGCTGAGGTTGCCGAGGTCGAATTCCAGGCCGAGATCGGTGGGCAGCTCGGCTTCGAAGGCCTGGATCAGCGCCAGCTCGTTCGGGTGCTCGCCGTCGGCGTTGGCCACGGCCCGCATGCCGGCGGCGATGGTCCAGGCGGCGCGGGCGTCGAGCTCGATGGGGTCGTGGAAGTCGGTCATCTCGAACTCCGGGCAGCGTGCAGCGAGCCGTCCTAACCGACGTCTTCGTCCAGCGGCACCAGCGCGTTGAGGATGCGCATGAAGCCCTCAGGCGTGAAGTGCTGGGACATGGCGTCCAGCGAGATCGTGCGCTCCAGGTTGAGCAGGTGGACGTGGTCGGTGTCCACCGGGATCGGAGCGACGATCGAGGCGACGCCGGCCCACTCGGGCCCCAGCATCTGCCGGCCCTCCTCCACGGCCGCCTCTGGATCCGGGCCCTCGGGGTTCAGCTCCGGCGGCCAGCGCTGGGGCCGCATCATCCAGCTCCACACGGCGATCGCCGCCATGCCCAGCAGCCACAGCGTGGTGCCCAGCAGCCAGCCCGCACCGAGCCAGAGCACCATGGCACCCATGCCCAGGCACCCGGCGAAGCGCCGGCGTCGGTGCTCCTCGAGCCAGACCAGGCGCTGGGACTCCAGCTCCGAGAGGGCTTCGGCTCCCAGGTCCTCGAGCTCGCGCTGGGTCATGTGCAGCCCGGAGGGGGAGAGCCAGGTGCCGAGCCAGCCGTTCCAGTCCAGCTCGAGCTCGACCACGACCCGGCCGAGCTCGGCGTCCATCAGGGGGCGGGGGGCTGGGCGCAGGTCGGACCAGAGGCCGTCGTCGTGGAAGGCCTCGACCTGGGACGGCTCCACCGAGAACATCAGCGCGGGGTCGACCAGCCGGACCTGCAGTCCGGCGTGCACCCAGCGGTCGCCGGTGTCCTGGTGGTAGCCCAGGCTCCGCAGGGTCGTGGTGTGATCGTCCATCGAGGGGGCGGCCTATGCGGTGGCAGGTGGTGGGGCCAGCCCGGACCCGCTGATCAGGCCCCCGGCCAGCTACTCCCAGCCCGACATCGCCGAGGAGAGCTCCGAGCGCCAGGTCCCCAGGCGCTCCCGGTGCACGGTCAGCAGCACCATCGCCCCCAGGATCGCCACGCCGAGCAGGGTGAGGTAGAGCGCCCAGAACTGGCTGTGGGTCAGGCCGAAGCGCACGGCGTCCACCACCAGCGTCGCCACCGCGAAGGCCGCACCGACGTGTACATAGGCCCTCACCCGCAGCCAGACACCGGCGCCCAGGCCCGCCAGGGAGAGCACGAGCATCACCAGCGAGGCCTCCTGGGTCACGACGATCGAGCCGAAGGCGGCCACGTAGAGCGCTCCAGCGGCGGCGTAGCGCATCAAGGCCACCACCTGGGGGCCGAGGGCGTCCCGCAGCAGCCGGGCCACGATCAGGACCGTGAGGCTCACGGGAGCGACCAGGACCACCGGGTCCGTCCAGCCGGCGTCGAGCAGGCTCCAGAGACAGGCGGTGTCGACCAGCACGGCGCCCAGGACCAGGTCGGCCGACTTCGACCGGGAGACGAAGCGCAGGAGGTGGAGGCTTCCGACCAGCGCCAGGCCCCAGGTGGTGAGGGCGCCCAGGGAGGTGGCCGCCAACAATCCGGCCAGCGGCAGGGTGGCGGAGACCTGCTCCAGGGGCCGGGCCAGGGCCGGGCGGTCGTGGCGCACGACGAGCACACGACCGGCCTCCAGCACCAGGGCGAACGCCACGGTGACCGGGACGATCCAGTCCGCTGGCAGCGCCGCGAGGGGACCGTCGAAGCGGGCCCAGCCGATGGCCCAGGCGAGCCATGCCAGGCCCCTCCAGAGGGGTCGCGTGCGATCGGTCCGCCAGGCCTCCGCCAGGTCGACCCCACAGGCGACCAGCGGCGCCAGCCAGATCCAGGGGGCGAGGGGACCGGGACCGGCCGCGTCGAGCACGGCGGCGAGGCCGAGGGCGAGCACGGTGGCGATCGGCAGCCAGGGGCGGGCGGCGAGACCGACGATCACCAGGCAGAGGGGCCAGGTGTCGAGGATCGGCTCCCCGAGGGCCTGGGCGGCGGCGAGGGCGACCATCGGTGCGAGCAGGACGCCGAGCCGGCGGCGTCCGGTTCCCAGGCTGACGAGCGCCAGCAGGAGCACCGGCAGAGCCGGCAGGCTCCCCTGGTCGAGGCCCAGGGCCACGAGACCGAGGGAGGCGAACCAGAGACCCGCGCCGACGCCGAGCGGCGGCAGGGCCGCGCTCCGACCCTGCACCCGCAGGGCCACCAGGCCGGCGGCGTGGGCCAGCACCACCGGGACCAGCAGGCCGCCCGCGGGGGCGATGCCCACCAGCCAGGCGGCGAACAGGGCTCCAGCGGGCAGGGTCAGGCGCAGGTCCTCGCGGGCCTGCTCGACCAGCCAGCCGGTGGTGGACAGCGCCAGGATCACCACCACCGGGGCGGCGAGCAGCGGCAGGTCCGCGGAGACGGCGGCGAGGGAGGCCCCGGCCAGCGCACCGGCCCAGGTGAGCCAGCGCTGCCCGGTCGTGGCGTACCCGACCCAGCCGGAGGCCAGCAGCAGCAGCGGGGTGGTGCCCGGCATCATCGGGCTGTCGGTCCACCCTGCGAGGGCGAAGCCGAGCCCGGCCAGGCCCAGCAGGCGGGCCCAGTCCCGCTCCCGCCCCAGGACCGACAGACCCGCGGCCACCGCCAGCAGCACCCACGCCTGGCCTTCGAGCGGGACTTCGGCCAGGCGCATGCCGGCCACCGCCGCCCAGGACCCGAGGAGCTGTGCGGCCAGGACCAGGCCGCGGTGGCGGAAGCGCCAGGCCCCCAGGGCGACCGCACCGGCCAGCGCGGTGGCGAGCACGGCGTGGGGTCGGGTCTGGAGACCGTCGATCGTCAGCATCGGCACGGCCACCGCGCAGGCGAGGCCGCCGACCCAGGCCGAGGGCACGAACAGGGCCCGATCGAGCCAGGCCGGCAGCCGGTCCGAGGCGACCCGGGCGGCCAGGGGCAGCCAGGCGATCAGCGCCGCCAGGCTCACCAGGACCCTCTCGTCGCGCACGCCGAGACCGTGGACCTGGCGCAGGACGAGCTCGCAGAGGCCGAGGCAGGCGACGACACCGTAGGCCGGGTGGCGGTGCTTCCAGAGCCAGTGCAGCACCACTGCGGCCACCGGGATCTTCGCCAGGGCGCGGTCGAGGCCCGACAGATCGAGGGCGAACACCACGGCCGCGGCGACCAGCCCGTGGGCGGCGAGCTCCAGCAGGCGGGGCGGTCCCACCACCTCGGGCATCCAGCGCCTCGACGCCGCGACGCCGGCGGCTGCGGCGAGGCCGAGTGCGCCGGCCGCCCAGGCCCAGGAGCGGTCCGCCAGGGCGGCCTCGTGGCCGAGACCGGCGAGGGCGGCCAGCACGGCCAGCAGGCCGGCTGCGGCGAGGATCCACTCGGTGGTCCGGGCCCGCGGCAGCCAGGAGCGGGCCGTCCAGGCGGCCACCAGGGCCCCGGACCCGGCGACCAGGCCGGCCGTCCAGGAGCTCCCGCCGGCGAAGACCACGGCGTCGACGGCCCACAGGGTCGCCAGGGCCCAGCCTGCGAGGGCCCAGGGGCTGTGTCGCCAGCGTCGTCCCCAGGCCCAGAGCAGCCCGTGCAGGGGCAGGGCCAGCAGCGCCGGACGGAGGTCGTCGGGGCGGGAGTGGGCGGCCACCACCAGGCCGGCGCTCAGCGCCAGGCCCCAGCGGCGGGTCACGGTGGCCAGCGGCGAGCCCTGGCGCCAGGTGCTGCGCTCGAGCCAGGTCTCCAGCCAGCGGCAGGCCGCCAGGTAGGGCAGCAGGGTCAGGCTGTACCAGGCCAGCGGGAGCGGCTCGTCCGTGTAGCCCAGGGCCTGGCCGGCGAGCAGCGCGAGCCACTGGACCAGCTCGGCGAAGAGATCGGGCAGGGCCAGCACCGCGACCAGAGCGGACGCGAGGCCGACCACGAAGACCACCGGTCGGCGCCAGGCCGCCGCGCCGCCGAAGAACAGCGGCACCAGGAGCAGCGAGGTCACCAGGGCCGTCACACCGGTGGGCAGAGGGGCCAGGGTCGGGGCGAGCATCACCAGGGCGAGCACGCCGAGCGCCACGGCCGACACGCCGAGCCAGCCGGTGGGACGGACGCGGTTCAGCCCCCGCCACCGGGCCCGGGCCACGTCGACGTAGAGCAGGCCCAGGGCCGCCTGGGCGAAGAGAGGCGCGTAGGCGGGCAGGGAGCCCGGGGGTGTGAAGAGCAGGTGGAAGCCGAGCACGTGGACGAGCAGCAGGCCGGCAGCGGCTCCGACACCGCGGGTCCGCGTGACCAGCAGCCAGAGGGCGGTGAGGGCTCCGAGGCCGGGCAGGAGCAGCCAGCCGGGTCCCGTGACCAGGGGCAGCAGGCCCACCGACAGGGCGAGGCCGAGCCAGACGTCCCGGAAGGCCGCCGGCGTGTCGGGACAGACTTCGGGCAGGCTCCGGGCCACCAGGTGGCGGTGCAGCAGGCCCGTGGCCAGCAGGGCGATGGCCGCCGCGACGGCCCCGGTCATGCCGAGGGACCAGAGCCCGCCTGCGGTCAGCGCGTGGGCCGGGACGAGGGCGATGGACACGCCCTGGAGCCAGCGGGCGGCGGTCTGGTTGCCCTCGCGGCGACCCAGCCTCCGACCGAGGGTGGCGAAGCCCCAGGCGCTCAGCGCCAGGTAGATCCAGACCAGGGCCTGGCGGGACAGGGGCGGCAGCTCGGCCCAGATGGAGCCGGCCAGGTAGATCGATCCCACGACGGTCAGCGCCACGCCGGTGACCCAGCCCGTGCGCTCTCTCAGCCAGGCACCGAGGCCGGCGTCCGGGGAGCCGGCGGACCCTTCGGGGACACGGGGAAGGGGCCAGGACCTCCCGCGGGGGGGGGCGATCACCGGGGGTGGCTCGGGAGCCGCAGCGGGGGGCTCCTCGACGACCGGTCCGACGCTGGACAGCGCTCGCTCCTCCTGGGAGATCCGCCGCAGCAGGCGGGCGGAGACGCCGTCGGGCACCAGCCCGGCGTCGTGCCAGCCAGTCACCGTGGTCCGCAGGCGTCGCCGGTAGGTGCGGCGGGTCGCCAGCTCGTCCGGCCCGCAGCGCGGACAGACCAGGCCCTTGCCGAGGGAGGTCTGGCAGATCTCACAGCGCATCGGTCCGCTCCTGGAGCGTGTTGGGGGTGAAGGTGCCGCCCCGCAGGCGACCCGGAATGCCGCGCTCGTCCACGGCGGCGAACTCGGCGCGGGTCGCGGCGGCCAGGCCCTCGACCCCGGCGCAGAGGTGCCGGGCGTCGTCGCTCAGGCCGGCCAGCAGGTCGTCGAAGCGCTCGGGAGCCTCGGAGAGGCCGTGGGCCAGCACGACCCGCCCCTGCCAGGAGGCCCGGCCGGTCCCGAAGCGGCTCTCCAGCGCCCTGGCGAGAGCCTCGGCCAGCCGCTCTCCCCGGCGCTCGGTGCGGTCCTCCAGGTCCCGCAGCTCGCGGGCGCCCCTCAGGGTGTGGGCCAGGTCCCGCTGCGTCGCGGCCTGGTCTTCGCGCGGTGGCACGGACCAGGCGACGCGGACGGCCGCGACCAGCCCGCCCGCTTCCCGGACGTGACGCGGCTGGAAGCGCAGGTGAACGGCCTCGGAGGCGTGGTCGACCACACGGCTGGCCGACAGGGCGAAGTCACAGGGCTGGGTGGTCCACCGCGGCGGCAGTCGCTCGGGCCACGAGGCCGGCGGCTCCCCCCAGCTCGGCGAGGCCAGCGGCAGCTCCACCAGCTCTTCGGCGTCGCTGCGGAGGGCGAGCTCGAAGGGGCCGACCTCTCGGAGGGCGCCGAGGCAGCGGGCGAGCACCACACCCGCCGACAGGGTGCAGGTGGCCCGGCGGCGGTGCCAGCGCCCCTCGAAGAGCCACTGCTCGAGGCCCTCCAGGAGTGGCGTGGGCAGGGGGGGACCCAGGGTGGCGGGCAGGTCCAGAGCCAGGAGGGCATCGAAGAGCATGGGCACCTCACCTACCCACCAGGGTTAGGAACGGTTCCCGGCCTCGGCGCGGCGCTGTTGTTCAAGACAGTGCACTTTGAGGCATAGGAGCGCGTTCTTGTGCACTACACTGGGGCATGCCCCTGACCTATGAGCTCCTCGACAGCGGCGGGCTGGAGGCCGAGTGGCTCTCCGGCTGGATGCGTGCCAGCCACCTGGGAGGCCGCCGGCGCCACCAGGCCCTGGCGCTGGTGCGGGAGGGCCTGGCGGCCTTCGGGGTCACGGCCTGCGCCCTGGTGGCGGGTCCCTGGATCGAGGGGGCCGTGCCCCCCGAGGGGGTCTGGCACCTGGCCCCCTGGCCTCCGGGCCAGGTCCCCGATCGCCAGTGGCAGGCGGAGGGGGTCGGCCCCTTGGCGCCCGACCGGCTGCGCGAGGTCGTCGATGGCTTCCTGGCCGACCCCGAGCGAGGCTCTCCGGCTCGCCGACCGCGAACGTTGCGGGTCTCGGGGAGCCCGGAGGTGGTCCTGGTGGATCCCTCCCTGGCCGGGGTTCGCCCGGGCCTGGTGGTCATGGCCCTGGCGGAAGGCTCCGTGCTGCCGACCCACCCGCTGGTGGCGGTCGGCGCCTGGTGGATCGCTGGCCTGCTGCGGGCCGAGCGCTTCCGCACCCACACCGAGAGGCTGGGGCGGGTCCTCGCCGGCGATGCCAGCCCTCGCTGGGCGGCGGGAGAGCACCCGGTCGACGCCCAGGAGGTCGTGCTTCGGGTCGGCGAGGTGGTGGATCGACTCGCCGAGGGAGCGGCCCGGGCCTTCGAGGCGGCCACGGTGGCCGTGTTCGTGCCCGATCCCGACGACGAGTACGTGTGGAGCCTGGGCACCATCGGCAGCGAGGCCCACGCCTACGACGCCGGGCTCGTCCAGGGCCGGCCGCCGGTGGCCGGGGTGGGCTACGGCCTCACCGCCTCGGTGAGCTCCTCACCGGCCTGGAGTCCGGTGGGCGGCCCCGTGGTGGTGCGCACCCTGGCCACCCGCGACGACCTGCGGGCCCGCTACCGCGACCTGGGCTTCGACGAGGACTCGCTGGACCGGGGAGGGGACGGCGATCCCTTCCTCGGGGAGCGCTTCGCCCGACCCGCGAGGCAGGACGCCGTGCGGGAGGGGCCCTGGGTCTACACCTCCCAGCGCCTGCCGGTCACCCTGTCGCCCAGCGGGCGCAACCTGGTGGTGCGCTTCGTGGGCCGGACCCTGGCGCCGACGTGGATCTCCGATGCGCAGGTGCGCACCACCTCCCGGGACCGCAGGGGTCGCATGGCTTCGCTGGCCGTGCGCATCCACGGCGAGGTCTGCCGTGGGCTGGCCGAGGGACTGGGGCTGTGGCGGGAGGGACTGCGGCTGGAGCTGCTGCGCGAGCTCGCTGGGGAGCGCCGCTGGCCGGACCTCTGCCAGTCCCTCGCCGCTCGGCTCTCCTGCCGGGTGGTGTCGCTGTTCCGGGTCGTCGAGGGGACCCTCGAGCTGGCGGCGTGGTCTCGACCGGACGCTCCACCCAGGCTCGGCTTCGAGCTTGCGGTGGAGCTGCTGGCGCCGCGGGAGCTCCAGCTCCTCTCGGCGCCGATCTGCCTGCCCCGCGGCGCGATCAGCGACGAGGGCTTCGCCGGCTGGTCCCCCTTCGACGAAGCCAGCGGTGGGCCCCACGCCAACGTCGGCACCTTCCCCGTGGTGGCGGGGGGGCGGACCGTGGGGTTGTTGCGCGTGGACGGGGGCATGTCGCTCTACGGCGGCCTCGTGCGGCGGGGCTCGCGGCAGCGTGGCCTGCGCCACCACCGGCCCCGGGTCCTGCCAGCCCACCTCAGGCCGGCCTGCGAGGAGGCCGCTGCGCTGATCGCCGTCGCCCTGGCCGAGCGCGGCGTGGCCACACCTCGGAGCGACTGGGCTCGCTTCGTCCGGCGTGTCCGACGGGGGACCGTCGAGCGTGCCGAGGCCCTGGCCACCCTGGAGCAGCTCCACGCCGGGGCTCCGACCCGGGGGGAGGCGGCGACCCGGGTGGGGGTGCACCGCAACACCTTCCGCCGTCACCTGGTCGAGCTGGGCGAGGCCTTGGGAGAGGACGCGCTCCCCTGGTAGGGCTGGTAGCGGCGCCCCGACCCGGGTAGGGGGAGCCCCCCCGGGAGTGCACGCGACCGAGATGATCTACCTCGACAACAGTGCGACCTCCTTCCCGAAGCCCGAAGCCGTCTACACCTTCATGGACCGCTTCTACCGGTCCCATGGCGTGAACCCGGGACGCTCGGGGTTCGACCTCGGGCGCGAGGCCGGACAGCTCGTGGACGACACGCGTGAGCTGCTGACCGGCCTGCTGGGCGGCTCGGACCCCGACCGGCTCTGCTTCGGCTACAACGCCACGGACGCCCTGAACCTCGCCATCGACGGGCTCCTGAGCCGCGGCGACCACGTCGTCACGACCGACCTGGAGCACAACTCGGTGCTGCGGCCGCTCCACCACCTGGCGCGCTCCTGCGGCGTGACGGTGGACCACGTCCCCTGCGACGCTCGTGGTCTCGTCGACCCCCAGGCCATCCAGCAGCGCCTGCGGGCGAACACGAAGCTGGTCGTCGTCAACCACGGCTCCAACGTCATCGGGACCGTGCAGCCTGTCGGCGAGATCGGAGCCATCTGCCGGTCGGCGGGCGTGCCCTTCGTGGTCGACGCCTCCCAGACCGCGGGCCTGGTGCCGATCGACGTCGCGGCGATGAACATCGACGTCGTGGTCTTCACCGGCCACAAGTCCCTGATGGGTCCGACGGGCATCGGGGGCCTCTACGTGCGGGAGGGCGTCGAGATCGGCCTGCGCCGGGCTGGCGGCACCGGCGTGCGCTCGGCCGTGGAGGGCCACCTCGCCGAGTACCCGTACCGCCTGGAGTACGGGACCATCAACCTGCTCGGTGTGGCTGGCCTGAACGCCGGCGTGAGGTGGGTGCTGGACCAGGGGATCGAGGCGCTCCGCGAGCGGGAGATGCGGCTGCTCGCCCTGCTGCGGGACGGCCTGGCGGACATCCCGGGGGTGACCACCTACTGCCAGGACGACCTGACCGACCACATCCCGGTCCTGGCGTTCAACATCCGCGGCTTCGAGGCCCCGGCCACCACGCCCCTGTTCGACGTGGACCACGACATCGCCTGCCGCACGGGCCTGCACTGTGCACCCCGGATCCACGAGCGCCTCGGCACCACCGCCGGCCGGGGTGCCATCCGGATCAGCCTCGGTCCCTTCAACACCGAGGCCCACATCCAGGCGGCCATCGCGGCGGTCGAGGACATCGCCGCGATGAGGAACCCGGGGAGGGTGTCCTGATGGGCAGCCTGGTGTGTGGCGGAGAGGTCCTGGAGCTGAGCGGGGAGGGCTTCCTGGTGGATCCGACCCGGTGGAACCGAGAGGTCGCCGAGGCGCTGGCTCGGGACCAGGAGGGCGTGGCCTCGCTGGGCCCCGACCACTGGGCCGTGATCGACTACATCCGCGGGTTCTACGAGCAGCACGGCCTGGCGCCGCTGATCCGGAAGATCTGCCGCACCACGGGCCTCAAGCTCAAGACCATCTACGAGCTCTTCCCCTCGGGACCGGCCGAGGGAGCCTGCAAGGTCGCCGGCCTGCCCAACTCCGACGGGTGCATCTGACGAGCGTGTCCTATGCTGGGTGGCGAGGATGCGATGGGCCCTGTCCTCCTGACCCCGTTGCTGCTCGGCGTCGCCGGCTGTGGAGACTTCGAGGGCGACGAGACGTCGACCACCGACACGGACACGCCGGCGGACACCGACAAGCCCACGGAGGACACGGAGGACACCGAGGACACCGAGGACACCGACCCTGGGACCACCGGCGACCCGCTGGAGGACTGTCACCCCTCGGTGGCGGGCTGGCCGGCGGGGCAGGCCCAGGCCGAGCTGGACCTGGTGGCCCTCGTCAACCAGCTCCGGGCCGCCGGGGCCGAGTGTGGGTCGGCCGGCAAGCTGGAGCCGGCTCCGCCGCTGATGCTCGATCCAGCGCTGCGGTGCGCGGCCCGCTTCCACAGCCTGGACATGGGCACGCGGGACTACTTCGGCAGCGACAGCCCCGGCGGTGACCTGGGGGAGACCCCCTACGATCGCGTCCGGAGCGCCAGCTACGACGGCGGTCTCTGGTCCGAGCTGGTCATCGCCGGCCAGCCCACGGCCACGGACGTCATGACGGCGTGGCTGGTGGACGAGTCCGCCTGCGCGATCCTGATGGACCCCAGCCCCAACGAGCTGGGCCTCGGCTTCGCCGAGGTCGGGGCCGGGACCTATGTCTGGTACTGGACGCTGGACCTGGGGGTCACGACGAACTGAGCTACATTGCAGCGCGAATCCCCTCCTGGAAGGAGCTCCGGACTTGAGCAGGCGCCTCCCCAGGCTCCGCAAGGTCGCGATGGCGCTGGTCGCCGCCGTGTTGTGCCTGGTCGGCCTGGAGCTCGGGGCTCGGGTCTGGGAGTGGTACAGCCACGGCTCGATCCGGCTCGACGGCCGGGTGGTGGGGCTGCACGAGGACGCGCCACCGCCTCCGGGACCCGACGCCA
This sequence comes from uncultured Enterobacterales bacterium, assembly GCA_964501915.1. Lineage (GTDB taxonomy): Bacteria > Myxococcota_A > UBA796 > UBA796 > CAJQPC01 > CAYFPX01. The sequence continues at coordinate 25,062 of CAZCVP010000032.1, read as the reverse complement.
CCCAGCGCCGCCTGAACCCGGCCGATCGCCAGGGCCTGGCGCTGCGCCCCGGGGCCACCCTGGACGGCGCCACCTACGAGATCTCCATCAACAGGCACGGCTTCCGCGGGGCCGAGGTCTCCGAGGTCAAGCCGCCGGGGGTGCGGCGGATCTGGTGTGCCGGGGGCTCGACCACCTTCGACATCGACGTGAGCACCGACGAGGCCGCCTGGCCGGCTCAGCTCGGGGAGGTCCTCAACCGGTCCTCCACGGGCGGCGCCTTCGAGGTCATCAACGCCGGCGTCCCGGGCGAGGCCCTGTCGACGAACATCGACGATCTCCGGCGCCTCGGCCCGCGTCTCCAGCCCGACGTGGTCCTCATCTACCAGGGGCCCAACGACCTCCGGCTCATCGCCGCCGAGAAGTTCGGGCCGCCGCCGCCGCCGCCGCTGATCTTGACGGAGCTGGCGCTCTACCGGCTCCTGAGCGACGTCCTGCCCCCGCCGCCGCCCCGGTCGGGGTGGGAGAAGTACGTCCTGGGTCGGGAGGACATGGGGCCGCTGGAGCGGCTCCTGGGCACGATGGTGGACGAGGCGAGTCGGCAGGGCGCCAGGCCGGTCCTGATGAGCCACGCCTTCGACGCGACCGACGACGCCACCGGGTGGGCGGCGCTGAGTGGCGTCGGCCGCATCGCCGGCACCTACCGCATGACGCCCGAGGCGCTGGTCCAGGCCTACCTGGAGATGAACCGCCTGTTCCGGGACGTGGCCGAGCGCCGCCAGCTCCCGTTCATCGACCTGCGAGCCGCCGTGCCGGTCGACGATGCGTACTGGTCGGACGGCATCCACTTCACCGACGAAGGGGCCGCCCTGGCGGCGGAGGCCATCGGGCGGGAGCTGCTGGCTGCGGGGATCCTCAGTCGCTGATCAACAGCATCGGCTGGTCCCCGACCTGGCATCGGCGGGCCGCGAAGTCCGCGGTGAGGGTGCCGGTGGCTCCGTCGCTCCCCGTCACGGTCGCTTCGAAGCTGCCGCTCACACGCAGGGCGGCTCGGTCGACGGTGAACTCGTCGACGTCGGTGTCGTACCAGGCGGCCGCCGGCAGGTCGTCGGGAATCGTGAGCGTGCAGCCCTCTTCGTCCCAGCCTTCGTAGACGTGGGGGGACTCCTCGACCCAGTAGAGCGACGCGTGGGCCTCCCCGCGCCCCCAGGATCCCGCTGTGGCGCCCTGGAGCGAGAGCTCCTCGACGTAGGCGGTGATGCCGATGCGCTCTCCCTTGAAGTTCGTCGTGTCCTCCAGGTCCTGGAAGTAGGTGGTCAGGGCGTCGCAGTGGCTGGAGATCGGATCGCCGTCGGAGACTCCTTCCAGGACGGACTCCGAGATGTCGAGCGCGTCCTCGAGCTCGGAGCAGGGCGCTTCGTCGGTGTTGAGGGTGAGGTGGTCCACCTCCGCGGGGCCGATCCACTCGAAGGTCCCGGTGGGGGCGTCGAGGACCCAGAGCTCCAGCGCGTCGGTGGTGGTGGTCCAGGTCGCGGTCTTCGCCGACCAGTCCTCCTCGAGGTGTCCTTCGGCGTCGACGAAGTCGACCAGCGTGATCTGCCCCGTTCCAGGGGTGGCGCAGGCGAGCGTGAGCAGCAGGGGAGGCGTCACGGTCCAGTCCGGGGAGCGAGTCGGCCCATCTTCGCCCATCGCGCGGTCAGCAGTGTCAACCGCCGAGGATCTCTCGAGCCACTTCGTAGTCGTGCTCGCTCACCGCGCCTTCGCGCACGCAGAGGATCCGCTGGTGGGCGTCGAGCAGGACGTGGATCGGCAGCACGGCCCCAGCGTCGAGCCCGATGGTGGGCAGCCAGTCGGGGAGCTGGGCGAAGTCCTGGATGCGCACGCCGGCCCGGAGGTCCGGGTGCTGCTCCCGGAAGCGGGTCACGGCCCCTGCGGTGTCGTCGACGCTGAGGAAGTGCAGGACCCCGGGCCCGACTTCGGTCTTCAGCCGGCCCTCCCACTCCTGGAGCCGCGGCATCTCCTCGATGCAGGGGGCGCACCAGGTCGCCCAGAGGTTGACCCAGGTCCAGCCGCCGGCGGCTCGGGGGCTCGGCCCGTCGAGCTTCGGCCAGGTGAAGGCCCGGGACGGGCCCTCGCCGGGCGTGCCTTCGCAGAACTCGGCGGCGTCGACCTGCGGGTCGGCGGGGTCGGCCATCACGGCGTCGAAGCGCGACGGCGGCGGGGCGGTGGGCTGATCGGAGCCCCCGGAGCAGGCGAGGGTGAGGGCGAGCGCGATCACAGTCGGCAGTCGATCCAGGCCACGAAGGCGCTGCGGTTGATGTCGTTGGCGGAGCAGTCACCGCTGTCGCTGCGACTCCAGCTACAGAAGTCGGTGTCGAGCTGGGCGAATTCCTCGCCGAGCCAGAGCAGGCCGACCTCGCGGTCCAGGTCGGGGTCGTTGAAGGTGGTCTGCAGGTGGTCGAGCACGGCCTCGCCGCGGCGCTGGCTCAGCTCCCGGTTGTAGACCGGGTTGCCCTCGGGGGAGGAGCGGGACACGACGAAGAAGTAGCTGGCGCCCTTCTGGTCGAGGAAGACCTGCTCCAGCAGCGCCCGGTCGGCGTGGTCGAGCTCGTCGGAGGCCTGCTCGTACTGGATGATGCCGGCGCGGTCGGCCAGGGGCACGAAGAGGTCGTTGAAGTCGGATCCGCTCAGCGCGGCGACGTTCTTGGCCTCCAGGGGCTGGCAGCCACGCCCGCCACCGCCGGAGAGCAGTCCGCAGCTCTGGAGCACCCGACGGAGCACCTTCTTGAGGTGGGCCGAGCAGTAGTCCTCGTCGGCGGCTGCCGCGATCGCGACCTGGGGACCCTCGTCGGCGACGGCTTCGGCCTCCACGAGCCGCGCCTTGGCCGAGCCGACCCACGCGCCGGTGAGGGCGGGTGAGAAGAAGAGCAGGGCCGCGCCCAGGGCGAGGCTGGCCTGGAGTCCGGCGCGCGGGGTCATGTTCCCCTCCTCTCGAGCAGGCGGCTCAGGGCGTAGTCCATGCCCAGGTCGGTGTCCTCGTCGCAGAGCTTCACGCCGCCCACGTAGAGCTGGGGGGTGAGCACGGGCAGCTTGTTCTTCACGGCCCACCGCAGGGACTTGTTCAGCCGGGAGCGGACTCGGCCGCTGCCCAGGCAGCCCTTCACCTCGGGGAAGGCGGCCATGGCCATCGACGCTGCGCCGCGCTTGTCGGCGGTGGCGGCCCGCTTGATGCCCTCCTGGTTCTCGAAGGCCCAGGCCAGGACCTCCGCGGGCCGGTCCGAGCAGAGCACGGCCTGGCTGATGGCGCAGGCTCCGGGGTGGACGGCGCTGTTGACCATCCAGTTGCAGGTGTCGTCCAGGGGGAAGAGCAGCGCCCAGCGGTCCAGGTCGTCTCCCAGTCCCGAGGCGTCCAGGCGCTCCTCGAAGCCACGGCAGGAGGGGCAGAGCGGATCGAGGATCTCTATGGCCGTGGTGGCGCCCGGGTTCGGCTCCAGGTGCAGGAGCACCCCGTGGGGGTCGTCGGCCCTGGCCAGCTCGCCACAGGAGCCGACGTAGCGGGAGTAGTCGGGCGCCACGAGCAGGTAGAGGCCCAGCGCGGCGGCGACGAAACCCACCCCGACGCCGAAGGCCAGGACGTGGTCGGCTCCCCGGGTGGGGGGCACGAAGTCCTCTTCGTCGTCGTCCTCGGGCGGGTCTTCGTCGAGGGCCGCCCGCCAGCCCCTTCGTCCGCCAGGCAGGCGCAGCCCCCGGCTGGCGATCGCTCCGCAAAAGCCCAGTCCGCTGGCCGTGTAGATGCCGATGCACATCTTGCAGGCGGCGTCGAGCTCGACGAAGGAGATGTAGCCCATGCCGATCGACGTCAGCAGCGGCAGCCCCCAGGCCAGGGCGAGGAAGCCGGTGCTGCCAGGGTCCTGGTCGCGTCGCCGCAGCAGGATCTCCGCGCCCTTGTAGAGCAGGAAGGCGAAGACCGCCATCGCTGGCAACGTCACCGGGAAGCCACCCCAGATCAGGTCCCGGAAGACCGACGAGTAGGGGCTCATCAGCGTGACGTGGCAGCCGGTGCCGGCCACCTCCGTGGCGCTCAGGCCGGGGATGAACGAGCAGTGGATGCCGTGCACCTGGCGGTCCAGGTGCTGGACGAAGTCATAGGTCGAGAAGCTGGAGAAGATCAGCCCGAGGGCTGCCGCCACCAGCGTGAGGAAGATCGGGAGGCGCGAGTTCATTGTGCGGGTCCTAGCCCGCTACACGGCGAGTGGCCCGCAGCGGGGGGCACGCTCGCTCGTCGGGCGGAGCCCACGGACCCGGTGTGGGGGGTCGCCATGTTCCTGACCCGCGCCCTCTCCCGCCAGCTCGGTCACCCGCAGGGCTGGTTCGGTCGGGTGGTGCTCACCCGCCCCCTCGACCGGGGCAACGACGAGCTCATCCAGAGCGTGCTGGGCCGGCCGTCAGCTCCCGGATCTGGGCGTCGAAGGCCGGGCGCAGCGCCTCGGGGATCTCGTACTCGGCCAAGCTCAGGGGGGGAGCGACATCGGTCGACCCTCCCACACCTCGACGCCCGTGGCGAGCCACGCCTCCCTCGGGTCTTCGCGCGAGCCGGCGCACACCTTATCGTCGGGGTCGGGGCTGCCGGGCCCCGCCCTCCAGTCTCGAGGTCGTCATGTCGCGGAAGATCGAGAAGCTGCTCTGTGCCAACCGGGGGGAGATCGCCATCCGGGTCTTCCGGGCGGCCACAGAGCTGGGACTCCGCACGGTGGCCATCTACAGCCACCAGGACCGCGTCCACCTCCACCGCTACAAGGCCGACGAGGCCTACCTGGTGGGGCAGGGGAGGTCGGCCGTCGCCGCCTACCTCGACATCGAGCGCATCGTCCAGGTGGCCCAGGACAACGGCGTCGACGCCATCCACCCGGGCTACGGCTTCCTCGCCGAGAGCGCCGAGTTCAGCGCCGCCTGTGCCGCCGCCGGGATCACCTTCATCGGTCCGCCGCCCGACGTCATCCGCACCTTCGGCGACAAGACGGCCGCCAGGAGCCTCGCGATCGACTGCGGCGTGCCGGTGGTGCCGGGCACCGACGGTCCCGTGGCGGGGCTGGAGGAGGCCCTGGCCTTCGCCCGCGAGGCCGGCTTCCCGGTGATGGTCAAGGCCGCCATGGGGGGCGGCGGGCGCGGCCTGCGCGTCGTGCGCGACGAGGCGGCGCTGGCCGGCGCCCTGGAGCGCGCCGCGTCGGAGGCCCTGGCCTCCTTCGGTGACGGCACGGTCTTCATGGAGAAGTACCTGGAGCGGCCCCGGCACATCGAGGTCCAGGTGATCGCCGACGGCGTCGGCGGAGCCGTCCACCTCTTCGAGCGGGACTGCTCGGTGCAGCGGCGGCACCAGAAGGTGGTGGAGATCGCCCCCGCTCCGGGCCTCGACCCGGACCTGCGAGCCCGGCTCGCCTCCGACGCGGTCGCCCTGGTGCAGGCCGCCGGCTACCGCAACGCCGGCACGGTCGAGTACCTGGTGGACCCGCAGGGCGGCCACTACTTCATCGAGGTCAACCCCCGGATCCAGGTCGAGCACACCGTCACCGAGGAGATCACCGGGGTCGACCTCGTCCAGACCCAGATCCGGATCGCCGGGGGCGAGACCCTGGAGCAGCTCGGCCTGCGCCAGGAGGACATCGCGCCCCGAGGCGCGGCGATCCAGTGCCGCATCACCACCGAGGACCCCGAGCGGAGCTTCCAGCCCGACATCGGGCGCATCGAGGCCTTCCGGTCCGTCGGCGGCATGGGTGTGCGGCTCGACGGGGGCTCCGGCTACGCCGGCGCGGTCATCTCCCCGGACTACGACTCGCTGCTGGTGAAGGTCACGGTCCATGCCCTGACCTTCGAGCAGGCCGCCGCCAAGCTGCGGCGCTGCCTGGCGGAGTTCCGCATCCGGGGTGTGAAGACCAACATCCCGTTCCTGCAGAACGTCGTCGACCACCCCCGCTTCGTCGCCTGCCGGGTCGACACCGGCCTGGTGGACGAGTCCCCGGAGCTCTTCTCCTTCCGGCGCCGCCGGAACCGGGCCCAGAAGCTGCTGCGGCTGCTCGCCGACCAGGCGGTCAACGGACCGCGGGTGACCTGGATGTCCCAGAGTCCCCCTTCCGGGGTGGCGGTGGAGGTGCCCGCGGCGCCGCGGGTAGCGCCCCCGGCGGGCTGGAGGGACGTGCTGCGTCGAGACGGCCCCGCCGCTCTTGCCCGCGCCGTGCGGGCCCACCCCGGGCTGCTGGTGACCGACACGACCTGGCGGGACGCCCACCAGTCGCTGCTGGCCACCCGGGTGCGGACCCGCGATCTGGAGGCGGTGGCCCCGGCCACGAGCCACCTGCTGGCCCGCGCCTTCAGCCTGGAGATGTGGGGCGGAGCGACCTTCGACGTCGCCCTGCGCTTCCTGCGGGAGTGTCCCTGGGACCGGCTGGACCGCCTGCGGGAGGCCGTGCCCAACATCCCCTTCCAGATGCTGCTCCGGGGCGCCAACGCCGTCGGCTACGCCTCCTACCCGGACAACGTCGTGCGGCGCTTCGTCGCCCTGGCCGTCGAGCACGGTGTCGACGTCTTCCGCATCTTCGACGCCCTCAACTACGTCGAGAACCTCAGGTTGGGCATCGACGCAGTGGGGGAGGCCGGCGGTGTGATCGAGGCGGCCGTCTGCTACACCGGCGACGTCTCCGACCCGCGGCGGACCAAGTACTCTCTGGGCTACTACACCGACCTGGTGGGCGAGCTCGTCGATCGCGGCATCCACGTGCTGGCGATCAAGGACATGGCCGGGCTGCTCAAGCCCCACGCGGCGACGATGCTCGTGCGCAAGCTGCGCCGCGCCTTCCCGCAGCTCCCGATCCACGTCCACACCCACGACACCGCCGGCACCGGCGTGGCGTCGATGCTCGCCTGTGCCGAGGCCGGTGCCGACGTCGTGGACCTCGCCCTGCCGGCGATGGCGGGCCTGACGTCGCAGCCGACGATGGCGGCGGTGGTGGCGGCGCTCTCCGAGACGCACCTGGACACCGGCCTGACGATGGAGGACATCCAGCAGCTCAACGCCTACTGGGAGCAGGTCCGCGGGCTCTACGCCCCCTTCGAGTCCGGGCTCACGGGCTACGCCCCGGACCTCTACGTGCACGAGATCCCGGGGGGCCAGTACAGCAACCTGCGCTTCCAGGCCCACTCCCTCGGCCTCGCGGACCGCTGGGCCTCGATCAAGCGCGCCTACTCGGCCGCCAACCGCCTCCTGGGGGACCTGGTCAAGGTGACCCCGTCGTCGAAGGTCGTCGGCGACCTGGCCCAGTTCATGGTCCAGAACGACCTGGACGAGCACCAGGTCCTGGAGCAGGCCGAGACCCTGTCCTTCCCCCAGTCGGTGGAGGACTTCTTCTTCGGCCGCCTCGGGCAGCCCCTGGGCGGCTTCCCCGAGCCCCTGCGGACCCACGTGCTGCGCGGGCGCGAGCCCCTGGATGGCCGCCCGGGAGCGTCGCTGCCGGCGCGGGACCTGGAGGCCCTGGAGGCCGAGCTGATCGCCGAGCACGGCCGAGGTATCCGCGACGTGGACGTGATCAGCGCCGCGCTCTACCCGGAGGTCTTCGAGGACTTCATGGACTTCCGGCGGGAGTTCGCCGATGTCTCGGTCCTGCCGACCCCGCAGTTCCTGACCCCGCTGGCCGTGGGCGACGAGATCACCTTTCCCATCGAGCGTGGCAAGACCCTGGTGGTGGTGCTCACCGCTGTGGGCGAGCTGGACCAGGAGGGCGGACGGCGCGTCTTCTTCGAGCTCAACGGCCAGCCCCGCGCGGTCTGGGTGGCGGACCGGGCCGCGGCCGGTGTGGTCAAGACCCGGGAGCGGGCCGATCCGGACGCCCCGGGCTCGGTGGGGGCGCCGATGCCGGGCAGCGTGGTCGGTGTGTCGGTGGCGCCCGGCGACGTCGTCGCGCCGGGGGACCCCCTGGTGGTGCTGAGCGCGATGAAGATGGAGATGGCGGTGGCGTCGCCGCTGGCGGGCACGATCGGGCGGGTGGCGGTGGCGGAGGGGGACTCGCTGCAGGCCGGGCACCTGCTGGTGGAGATCGTGGAGGGGTGAGGGGGGGCGGCACTGCCGCACGGTCCCTCCCCGCGGGAAGGCTCCCCCTGTGCTGCGTGCCCCCAGCGGCCCGGGGTGGGCAGCGAGCCGCTGGCGCCGCGCCGCTCTCGCTGTGGGATCCGGTGAACATCGCGGGCTGAGAGAGGTCTGGACAGCGCGTGCGGACCGAACTCCAAGGGTCGAGACTAATACAGGGGACTTCGGTCCGCCATCGGGCCTGTGGCCGGACCGAAGTCGGGTGGTCGAGACTCGACCAGGGGACTTCGGTCCGCCCCGCACCGGAGCCCTGCCGCTCTCCGAGCCCGGACCCGGACGGCCAGCGGGGGGCAGAGGGCCAGCGAGGAGGGGGGAGGCTCTGGTCTCGTGGGTCGGGCTCGGGAGCGGGGTCTGGGAGCGGCCAATGCCCCACACCCTCCTGGCCACGTCGGAGTTCACACCTCTGCACCCGCTGGATGGCGAACGAGCGCACGACCGTGTCGCCGTGGCCCTCGCTCGTGCGCGAGGCCTTCCGGTGCCAGGATGTCATCTCCACTTCGAGCATGTCGCCGTGCAGCTCCTCGCGCGACTCGATGCGGCTGCTGCCGATCTCGAAGGACTGGCGCAGCACGGCGCCGCCCAGGAAGGCCTCGATGAGGATGCCGTTGTTCTCGTCGAGCAGGTACTGACCACGGGCCGGGTCGACCGGGACGAGGGCGTAGCGACGGACGGTGGGGCCGTTCGGCTCGTGGTAGACGATGCGCCACGAGATCCGGTCCGACGACTCGACCGGTCCGATCACGAGCTCCATGTCGAGCGCTGCCGGCCTTCCCCGGACCGGGGGTTCGAAGGTGCACGGGCCCCGCCAGTGTCCGAGCCAGTCCTTCGGGAAGCTCGGTGAGGCCGGCTTCGCCCCTGTCGCGACAGCCAGGGTGAGGACCGCCAGCAGCCACGGGAGCGTCTTCATGTCCTTCCTCCGCTGTGCCGTCGGCCATCCCACGCGGGTCAGGAGCCCCCGGGTGTCGGGCAGCTCGCAGCCGACGCCGCTGATGAGCAGCCAGCCGGTGCCGTCGTCTGTCGGGCCCCCGAGGGCCTCGAAGGACAGCGCCAGGTCGGTGCCGGCGAAGGTCGCGACGACGCGGTCCTTCGTCATGCGGGCGCCGCAGTCGTGGGAGAAGCGCTCGCCGACCGTGCGCGTGACCTCCACGACCTCGCAGCCCCCGGCCGAGATCTCCGCCGGGCAGTCGGACAGCCCGATGGCGGCCCACCTGCCGTGGTCGCCGTACTCCTTCATCGGGAACACGCTGATGCCGTGGGGGCACCACCTGGGCCAGGCGAGCTGGCCGAAGGCCAGGTCCCGCACCCGCTCCACCGCGCCGTGGTCTCACCTCTCGAGCCGGCGCCGACCGCCGAGGACCTGGCCGCCGACCACCGCCTGGCCGAGATCGTCGCCGCAGAGGCCCTGCTGGACAACCCGGCGAACCAGGGCGAGACTCCTCCAGCGAGGCCACCCACTCCATCGGCGACAGGCCCGCCGCCTGATCCACCGCCAGCGGTGTGGCTGCCGCGGCTGGATACGGACCTGGGTTCGGGCGGCGGGGAAGACGTGAGCACAGCGAGGATGAAGCAGGGACTGGCGATGATGTTGCTGGCGGTCGCTGGTGCGCTCCTGTGGTCTCGCTGGCCCACCGGCCCCCAGCCGCCGCCGGCCAACTCCCTGGTCCCGGCGTCGGTCTCGGTCCCGCTCCACGAGCCGATCGAGCTCGACGGCTGGACGAGGGACCAGGTCTGGGCCCACCGGAGCGAGCAGGTGGCGCTGCACCCCGAGCTCCACACGACCCCCTACAACGTCTCCCGCAAGATCCTGGGCGCGGTCGAGGGCGGTCTCCCCTGGTGGGGCATCGAGGGCCAATTCTGCAGGGGGCCGGGACCGGAGGCCCACGCGGGGCCCTCCGAGGAGTCCCGCCTCGTCAGCAATCCCTACCTGCTGGTGGGCCTCTTGGAGAGCTGGGCCACCTCGGGGAGGGGGCAGGACTGCGTGCCCGTGTGGCCGCGACCGGTCTCCCTGGTCCATGGAGCGAGCCAGGCCGAGGTGGTCTACGACCTCAGCCACTTCGCGCAGCGGAAGCGTGCTACGGGCCTGAAGGTCCGGCGGACCCTCCAGCTCGCGGCGCTCAACGCCCGGGACTGGGGCTTCACGCACCTCTCGATCCTGGCGGCGCAAGGCGTGGGACCGAGCCGGAACAGCAAGCTCTTCGATGGACCGGTGCTGCTCCGGGCCTACATCCACCGGGGCATGAGCTGCGGCATGGAGGGCGGCTGCAACAACGGCAGCCCGCGTGAGCCCGACCTCTACTTCCGGGTGGAGGAGCTGCCGGCTCGGCTGGAGCTGGGGCTCTGGAAGGCGGAGCCGGGCCCGCGGACGCCGGACATGAGGTTCGTGATCGTGATGAGGTAGCACCGCGCCAGGGCCGCACCCTGTGTGTCGAGCTGCTTCGCGGTCGCCGCCGGCTTCGGAGTCGAGCTGGTCCGCCGATCTCCGCCGCGGCGAGCGAGGCGGTCGCGGCCAGCCGATGGCGCCGGGTGATCGGCTTCGACGCGCCGGGCCGCGGGTCCGGTCCGACTCGAGGGCCGGGGGCGCTGGCGGCGCTGGCGTGAGGGTAGGATCGACGGGGAGGAGGCATGCGGCGGTCCAGGCTCTCGGCGGACGTTCGGTCTGAGCGGCTGGTGCAGCGGCGCGAACGCGGGTCCCAGGCTTGCACGGAGGAGGCGCTGGCCCTCTTCGAGATGGCCGTGGCTTCACTGCGCCGCGACGAGGGCCTCTCCCGGGCGGCGGCAGTGCGCCGGCTCCTCGCGTCTCGCCGGGCTGGCCGCCGGTCGTCGCTCGTCGCGGGCCCCTGATGGCGGGCCGGAGCGTCCGCGCCGCGGTCTCGGTCCTGGATGCCGAAGGCGTCCTCTACGCCCTGATCGGAGCGATGGCGATGGCCAGCCACGGCGCCCCCCGGAACACCCACGACGCCGACCTGCTCGTCACGAGCCCGCGGGTGCTGGACGAGCGATTCTGGGAGCCAGCGGCCCGGGTGGTCCGGGTGGAGGTTCGCAGGGGGGAGGAGGACGATCCGCTCCGAGGCCTCGTGCGTCTGGGTACGGAGCGTTCCCGGTGCCCGGTAGACATCGTGGTCCCGCGCGGGGACTGGCTGGAGGGGGTCATCCAGCGCGCGGTCGCGAGCAGGCGCTCCGGGATCGTGGACGGCGTCGCCCTGCCGCTGGTGACGCTGGAGGATCTCGTGCTCCTCAAGGCGGACGCGGCGGGCACCATCGACCTGCTGGACATCCAGCTCCTCCTGGAGACCTGGCCGGAGCGCAGGGAGGCGCTGCTCGCCTACGTCGACGAGAGGCTGGACCTGCTGGACGACTATGGTGCGGGGCGTTGGCGGCAGTTCGTGCGACCCCCCTGAGCAGGGGTCTCCGACCACTCGGGATCCGGGCCCCACGCTACCCGGTTCCCATCGGGAGGAGGCGGACCGAGTCGTCGAAGCCCGCGACCGAGCCAGGTGGCTTCAGCTCCTCGGCGGTGGACCCGGGGTCGGCGACCAGCTCGTCGATCAGCTTCTGGGTCCTGGGGCTCGATGGGTCTGCTGCCGAGCGCGCTCACCAGTTGCAGAGGAACCCGATGAGCGTGAGCTTGGGCTTCAGTCAGGGGGTCCGGCCCAGTGCAACCCGTGCGAGATGCCGAACCGGCGAGATTGCAGGTCGCAGGATCCTCTTCGCCGAGCCCCGTGAATCGCTGGCCCGACTGATCTGAGAACTCGCTGGACGGGACGCCTCCGGCGGGTGATCGGCTTTCATGTCGAGTGACCACCGAGCCGGCATCGAGCCGCTCACCGCGCAGGCTCTCGACCGCTCGACCGAGCTGTCCGACGACGACCGAGAGGCCCTCGTCCGGGTGAAGGGGGCGCTCACTGAAGGGGGCGCTCACCGCCGAGGAGTGGGACGCCAGGGTCGCGGAGGCGGACAGACAGGCGGCAGTGCTGGACCGTGCGCTCGCCCTCATCGCGTCGGGGAGCCCGAGACGAGCGGCGCTTCGGGCGGTGGCCCCCACAGAGCCGGAGACGACCTGGCTCCACCGGCTGGAGCGGTACGAGGCGGGGGGCTGGCAGCGGCTGATCTCTCGCCAGCTCCCCCTCGGCCCCCAGGACAAAGTCACCCCTGAGATCCGGGCCATGGTCCGCGGCCTGGTTCGAGCGAACCCGGTGTACCGGTCGCCCGGCGTTCGGGACGAGCTGGCGGCGATGGGTCACGAGCTGTCGGAGTCGACGGTCCGCAAGGTGATGGCCGAGGAGGGGGTGTCGAGGCCGGTGGGCAGGCCGGCCGGGCAGGTGCGGGGCGAGCGGTTGGAGCTGGCTGGCGCCGAGCTGCTCGAGGCTCTGGACCTGGAGCTGGGTGCGACGGAGTCGCTGACCGGGGCGCTGCAGCGGGTCCTCGAGGCGCTTCCCGAGCCGGAGACGCCGGCGGAGGACACCGCCCATCGCGACGAGCGAGGTCGCCTCACGGCGGAGTACAACCAGCCTGGTCCCCGCACCGAGCCCGAGCTGGGCGCGAAGTTCGACACCGTGGCCCGTCGGCGCATCGGCAAGGACCTGGCTGGGATGCGGGCGGCGCCTCTCGGCCGGTCAGGATCCCTCCAACGAGCCTGCGTGGAGCACGGGCGTCGTCGACCAGATCGGCGATCGGCTTCTCGCGCGGGGCCGGGCGGCCCTGTCTGTGGTCGCCGGTGTGCCGGCGACTGCTCGCACGCTATCGCTGCCCAGCCAGCTCCGAGAGCTTCTCCGTGAGCACGGTCGCCGAGCGATATCCCATGCTCACCGACTCTTCGTAGTGGTCGCCGTGTTCCTCGTCGAGCAGGCTGATGGGCACGTAGTCGATCTCGGGCACGAAGTAGCCACCCTCGTGGTTGGCGAGGCCGATGATGAAGGGAAAGGGGCTGTCGAGCATTCCCTGGAGCGGGCTCTCGATCACGTACGGGGAGACATGCTGCTCCAGGGGCTCGTCCGCTTCGTGCTGGGGGAAGTAGGCGTTGGGACGGGTCTCCAGCGGCTCGTAGGTGGGGAAGTCCGCCGGTAGGCCCACGGCCAGCTCGGGCAGCAGCTCTCCGGGGACCGTGGCCATGCTGGCCTCACCGACGGTGACGAGCTGCACCATGACCGGGACGCAGCCCTTGGCCATCCAGTCCCCGAACACCGAGACCTCTTCGGCACAGGGCGCCAGCTCGGCCTCGGTGCACCCATAGGCGCCGAAGCGCTCCTCGCACTCCTGGAGCGTGTGCACCAGGTCGTCTTCCTCCAGCTCCAGCACGCCGAGCTGGCCCGCCATGGTGGCCAGCTCCTTGTCCTCCACGGGGAAGAAGGCGTAGTCGGCCTGTACCGAGAGGCGGTCCACCCGGGTCTGGGCAGCGCCCTGCACGAGGTCCACCGCGCGGGCCCCGAGGGCCCGCCCGAAGCGCGCCATCTCCTCGCTGGAGTGATCCCGCACGGTCGGGGTCATCATGCCGCCGAGGGCCCCGCTGACGTAGATGGCCGTGCCTCCAAAGGCCGTCTCGAGCTCCTCGCGCACGAAGTGGGGGAAGTCGGAGGACAGCAGGTGGTTGTCGTCCCACAGGATCTCCGGGTGGGCGGCGAAGTCGACCAGGGTGGCGACGGTGCGCTCGCCGTCCTGGGCGAGGAGCTGCAGGACCGCCAGGGAGGGGTCGATCACCAGGGGATCCCTGCCCGGGCTGCCGATGCCGCCCCCGTCCCGCACCAGGTCCTCGGCGCACTCCGGTGCCTCGTCGGGGTCCTGGCAGCCGTGTACGTCGGGGACCTGCTCGAAGCCGAGGCGGGCGGTGGCGGGCTCCAGTGTGGAGCAGGCCTCCAGCACCGCCGCGTGCACGGCGCTCTCCAGCCGGTCCATGTAGTCCCCGTCGCGACCGGACTCGCCGAAGGAAGGTCCCCAGAAGCCGATGGAGTCGGGTCCGTCGTGGGTGTGTGTGCTGGCGATGATCACCTGGCTCGGCGCGATGCCCAGCTCGGACTCGAGGGTGCGCTTGGCTGCCGTCACCCGGTTGGCCATCAGGCCTACCAGGTCCAGCACCACCAGCACCAGCCGGTCGGCGTCGCGCTCCAGGACCACGGTCCGGGCCCAGAGGGGGTCGTGCACGCCGTGGGCCTGGCGCCCGTTGTCGAAGCCTCCCATCCAGACCGGATCGAAGAGCCCGTCGCCGTCCAGGTCCTCGAAGGGCTCGTCCTCATCGCGGGAACCGTCGCCGTCCAGGTCCTCGAAGGTCTCGACCACCGGCGTGATGTCCACCGCCGCGGCTCCGGCCCACAGCTGACCGTCGCAGCGGCCGCAGTCGGGCTCGTCCACCCGGCACCCGGCCAAGAGGAGCGCCAGGGCCAGGGGCGTCACGGCAGGTCCACCCGCACGCGGCCGGCCCACAGCCGGGTCACGTCGCCGTGCACGCAGTAGTCTGCGACCGCGACCAGCGGGTCTTCCTCGAGGGTGACAGGACCCAGGTCCGTCCCGTTGACAGTGACCGCCACCGTGTCGGCGGCTCGACCCGTGGCCGGCCCAGCGTCGCCCTCGATCCAGCGCAGCTCCACCTGGGCTACGCCGCTCGCCTCGACGGACACGGCTCCCGCCTCCCAGGTCGCCGCGAGCACGGCCGGGGGAGCCGAGGGGTAGATGTCCGCGTCACCGGACACTTCCACCGAAAGGGCCGAGGCAGCCAGCCAGTACGCGTCGACGTCGCGGGCCGACTTGATGCCCTTGTGCACCGTCCTGGGGCCGACCGGTCGGCTCCTGGCGAAGAGCCACTCGGTCATCTCGTCGAAGAGCGCGGTGAACATGGTGCCGTGTCCCTCGCCTTCCATGCGCCAGTACTCGATGTCGAAGCCCCACCCCTCGAGCATCTCCACGGTGGGATCGACGGACTCGACGTCCACCAGGCCATCCTCGGTGCCGTGCACCACCAAGATGCCCGTGTTCTCCAGGTTCCGGTAGAGATCCTCGTCGTAGCCCGCCGTGCCCGCCGAGACGGGCAGGATGCCGCCGTAGACCTCGGAGGAGAGGATGCCCTGCATCCAGGCCGAGTTGCCCTCAGCGGATACGCCCCCGGTGTAGATGCGCTCCGGGTCGATGTGGAACCGCCGCTTCAGCTCGGCGACCACCGCGTCGATGGCGCCCACGTTGTCCTGGTAGGCGTCCACCTTGTCGAAGTCCTCGTTGTAGACGACTTCGTCATAGTAGGCGTCGTCGCCCAGGTCGGTGTAGAGGCGGTTGAAGAAGTTGACCTGCACCATGAACATCGGCTCGGGGGCGAGCTCCGCATAGGTCGGCATGCTCTCGTCCCGCACCGGGTCGGTGGGGTGGGCCGGATCGACGTAGAGCGGCATCGGCGCGTCGGGGTCCGCCGTGTAGGACTCAGGCACGTACAGGGTGTAGTCGAAGTCGAACTCGCTGAGCAGCGGAGTGACGAACGCGACGTCCACGGGGTGGTTGTGGCTGACGCCCGGGGTCCAGTCGGCGAGCTTGGCCTGGGTGTCCAGGCCGACCAGCGCCGCTCGGACCTGGGCCGGGTCAGCTCCTTGCAGAGCGTCGAGACTCTCGGCGTCGCAGCCCGCGGCGAGGGCGGCGGCCACCGTTGCCTCGATGTCGATCGCCGGGGTGCCGGTGTCGCCGGTGTCGCCCTGGCAGGCGAGCAGCAAGAGGAGCAGGGAAGTGGACATCACCGCCTCCGGGATGACGAACAGCTAATCGTTACTCAACTGCTGAGCAATGCTCAACGAACCCCGTCGATCCTACAGCCGTCGGCCCACAGCTCCCGCATGGTGCAGTGGGTACCGACCGGGGCGTGGTCGCCGATCGCGTTCTCCGCCCCCTGGGTGGAGGGATCGGGGGATAGGAGTTTCGAACCCCCCCCCGAAGGTGCCTCGCGCCTCCCGCCACTGCGGAGCGCGTGCTCGACGCCCGAGTCGACGGCCTTGGAATCCACTCTCGACCTGGCTTCCAGGCGGTCTCATGTGCTCGGCGGCCATCTCCTGCACGGCAGGCGCACCCACCACCCGCGTGCTTCAGAGTCCCCTCGGGTGGGCGGACCTCGGGTGGCGGACACGGGATGGTGGTGTGGCGAGCTGGGCGCCCACCGCCGGGATGGAGCGCCACCGGCGGCGCTTGCGGCCGCCCGGGCCGGGCCCGCCACGCACCGTGGCTCTCGCAGGCGTATGCTCGCGGGGTACCGCTCGACCACCTCTCTCAGACCAGGTGTACGAACATGTCCTACGGCATCCTCTGGCTGGCGCTGACCTTCGCCTCCGCGCAGGAAACGCCTTGTCCGCAGACCACGGACACGGAGGACTTCCTCCAGTCCGCCACAGAGGGTGAGCGCGCCTTCGCCGCGATGGATCTGCCGGCGCTCCGGGCGGCGCGGGACGAGGCCCTCAGGTCGCTGAGTTGCCTGGGAGCCAAGCTCACACCGCGTGACGCCGCGGCCTTTCACCGCATGATGGCGCTGGCGGCCTTCACCACCGGAGACAGAGACCAGGTCCTGGCGGAGTTCCACGCCGCCCGGCGACTGGAGCCCGGCTACGAGATCCCGGAGGCTGTCGCCCCCGTCGGGCACCCCCTGGTGCAGCTCTACGACCTGGCCGTCGACGCCGCCGAAGGCACCCTCGAGCCTCCGCTGCCGCCCCTGTCCGGCTATGTCATGGTCGACGGCGTCCGAGGGGCACCCCGCCCCAATGGCATCTCCACCGTGATCCAGGTCTACGACGGCGAGGTGCTCCAGGAGACCCGGCTGCTGATGGCAGGCGAGCGCATGCCGAGCTGGGGGCCGAGCCCCCTGGAAGAACACCAGCGCAGACGCCAGCGGCGAGCGGTGCTGGTCGGGGCCATCGGCACCGCCGCGCTCGCCGGGTCGCTGTCGTCGCAGTCGACGGGCCGAGGGACGCCGTCCGAGTCGCCGTCCAGGCGCGCGTCGTAGGCGACGTCTCCGATCCAGGTGCAGCCGAGCCAGAGCAGGACGTACATCGCACCTCTCCCGGGCGCCATCATAGGAGAGAGCGAGGCTGGCGTATCCCCCCCCCTCCCCGTCTGGGAGTTCGCCGTGTCGATCCTCCTCGCCCTACAGCTCGAGGGCAGCCCCTTCGACGGCCTCTGCGGGGAGGACGTCGGCGCCAGCGTGCTGGACCACGTCGTGCTCGAAGACGGCAGCCTGCGGCTCCTCCACGCCTGTGGCTTCGAGACCCGGGAAGCCGACCCGGAGAGCGGGGAGCAGCTGACGACCTCCGACAGCTCCTCCTTCACGGGCTACGTCGGTGCCCCCAACACCTCCAACGACGGCGTGCTGGCGGTCGCCCGCTACGTGGGCGTCGGCACCGTGATCGCCAGCGAACAGAGCCGTGTCGCCTACCTGCCCATGCAGCGCAAGGGGACGACGGAGCACACCACCGTGGCCTTCGAGCTGCCCGAGGGGACCTGCGGTGGGGGCTCCGAAGGGGGCGAGGACACCGGCGAGCCGGACACCGGAGAGCCGGACACCGGAGACACCTCAGCACCCCGAGACTCCGCCGCAGAGCAGGATCCTCCCGGCGAGAGCGAAAGGCGCTTCTGCGGCGTCGTCCGAGCCTCGGGACACACGGCCTGGCTGCTGGCCCTCGGGATCGCCCTGCGACGTCGTCCGACGCCCTCTCGGTCCCGACCTCAGTGAGCGTGCGTGGAGGCCGTGTCCGGGACACGACCGGCCGAGCCCCCCCACCAGGGGGCGAGCTAGCCCACAACTCCGCCGGTGGGCCGTCACCCCGGGCGTTGTGGTTCACTGGAGCCCACAACTCCGCCGGTGGGCCGCCACCCCGCACGTAGTGGGTCCCAGTGACCCACAACTCGGCCGGTGGATCGTCACCCCCAGCGTTGTGGGCCCGCTACCAGTGCTCGTACCACCCCGCCTCACCCGACGGCAGCTTCTTGCGCTCGTCGTCCGGTGAGACCTCCTGGTCGGGGTCGATGAAGCCGTACTTGATGTACAGCGCCCGCACGACCTCCGGCGGTGTGGGTACGACCTCGCTCCTGTAGGCGGAGTTCGCCGCGAGCACGCCATGGTAGAGCACCGTATGGGCCCTCGGAGGGGGAACGAGCGCCGCCAGCCTCTGGAGGAGTTCGTCGGGTGAGAGCACGATGGCCGAGGTGCCATTGGACCAGGCCCGCTCGAAGTGGACGATGACCTCTCCTTGCTCGGTCCACTCGAGGCGCTCCCGGGCAAGGGGTGGGCGAGCGAGGTAGCGACAGGGCCGTTCCAGCGCCGCTCGGTCGTGGCCCCGGACGACGACCCCGGCGTGCATTCCTCCAGAACGGGATTGCTGCCGTCGACAGTGGCACACCTGGGTGGGAGTGGGACGTCCCGCCCTCCGAGCCTCTGGACCCGGCGTGCCCGCCGCCCTGCCCGCGTCCAGCTCTCGGCTGGGCCGTCGTCTGCCCAATGTCCGACACTGCGCGGTGCGGAGGTTGACACCCCCGGGTCTCGAGACCGTCAGGCGGACGCCCCCCGCCCCCGAGCCCGAGCTCGCCCGACGCCCCCCGTCCTCCGGCCTACGCTCACCCCCCCTTCTTCCCCTTCTTCTCGATCACCCTCTGATCCTCTGGAATCGCCGCCGGGATCACCTCCCCCGCCATCTTCTTCACCGCCCCCAGCCGCGGCGGGCAGGCGTAGAAGCAGGTCCCACAGTGGGTGCACAGGTCCTGGTCGATCACGTGGATGGTCTTGATCCCGCCCTCGATGGCCTGCACGGGGCACTTCTTCAGGCAGATCATGCAGCCGACGCACTTCTCGGGCTCGATCCAGTAGGGCGGCAGCTCCTCGGCCGTCGACCCCGGATCGGCGACCAGGTCGTCGATGAGCTTCTGGGTCTTGGCGCTCGAGTAGAGCTTCTCGTAGGCCGACTCGGACTTGACCTTGACCTGGAGCTTCTCCCGCACCAGCAGCTTGAGCTGGGGCACCATCTTGTTGAGCGAGTCCAGGCGGGTCTCGAGGTCCTCGGCCGGGACGTCCTCGACCTCGCCCAGCGGACCCATGGCGTTCAGCTCGTCGACGAAGTCGTCCATGACCTCGGCGAAGCGGTTGCCCTCGCTCGCCGCGACCCACTCCAGCCGCAGACGCCTGGGATGCAGCCCGATGTGCTCCATGAGCCGGCGGAGCAGGTGCATGTTGCCCAGGGCGTCGTAGTTGCCCTCGGTGATGTAGTGACACTCGCCTGGCCAGCACCCGCCGACGAACACGCCGTCAGCCCCCTGGAGGAAGGCCCTCAGGGGGAAGGACAGGTCGACACGACCTGTGCACATGAGCCGGATGATCTTGATCTCTGCCGCGTACTGCTGTCTGGAAACTCCAGCTAGGTCTGCTGCCGAGTACGCTCACCAGTTGCAGAGGAACCCGATGAGCCTGAGCTTGGGCTTCAGTCCGGATCCCGTCCTGGCCTGATTCATGAGGTCTCCAGGGCTTCGAAGGCGGCGTCGATCTGGCCGAAGATCGCCTCGTCGGTGTAGTGGTCGAGCACGATGGCGGTGGTCGGGCACTTGGCGCAGCACAGGCCGTCGCCCTTGCACAGGGCCGGGTTGACCTGGGCGACCTTGCCGCCGGAGGTGTTCACCATCTGGACCGCGCCGTAGGTGCAGGCGGTCACGCAGGCCCCGCAGGCGATGCAGCGCTCGTCCTCGACGTGACACACGCTGCCCGAGGCGGTGACGGTGTCCTGCGACAGCAGGCTCGCCGCACGACCCGCCGCTCCATACGCCGAGGCGATCGTCTCCGAGAGGTGCTTGGGGTAGTGCGCCGAGCCACACAGGAAGACCCCGTCGGCGCCGAAGTCCACCGGCCGCAGCTTGACGTGGGCCTCCTGGAAGAAGCCGTCAGGGTTCTTGGCGACCTTGAAGAGCTTCGCCGCCTCGTCGCTGCCGTCGGAGGGCACGACCGCCGCGGAGAGCACGAGCAGGTCGGCGTCGAGCTCCAGGCGCACGCCCAGGATCTCGTCGGGCACGGTCACCTTGAGGACCTGGCGACCCTCCTCGACCCCCGGCTCGACCACCGGACCGTCTTCGGGCTCGAACCTCACGAAGCGCACCCCGGCTTCGGCGGCCTCGCGGTAGGCGTCCTCGGCGAAGCCATAGGTGCGCATGTCCCGGAAGAGCACGTCGATGTCCAGCTCTGGGGTGCGCCTCTTCAGCTCCAGCGCGTTCTTGATCGCCTGGGTGCAGCAGACCCGGGCGCAGTAGCTGTGATCCTCGTTGCGGCAGCCGACGCACTGGATCATCACCAGGGACCGGGCGTCGGCCAGGGCCGGGTGCTGTTCGGTGATGCGGGCCTCCAGCTCGAGCTGGGTCAGGACCCGGTCGTCCTCGCCGTAGCGGTACTCGGTGGGCCGGTACTCGGCGGCGCCGGTGGCCAGGATGACGATCCCGTGCTCGATCCGCCGGACCCGGCCCTCGCTGGTCACGGTGGTCTCGAAGTTGCCGACGTAGCCGGAGACCTCGTCGATGGTCGCGCTGTGGCAGACCTGGACGAGGCGGTGCCGGTAGACCTTCTTGATCAGCTCCTGCAGGGTGCCCTGCACGTCCAGGCCGTCGAGGCTGCGGTGCACCCGCCAGGCCATGCCGCCCAGCTCGGCCTCCCGCTCGACCAGCACGACCTCGAAGCCCTGGTCCGCCAGGTTTAGCGAGGCGGTCATGCCCGCCAGCCCGCCGCCGACCACCAGGGCCCGTGGGGTCATCGGCAGCTCGAATTCGTTGAGCGGCTGGAGGTTCTTGGACCGGGCCACGGACATGCGCACGATGTCCTTGGCCTTGGCCGTGGCCTCCTCCTTCTGCTTGGAGTGCACCCAGGAGCAGTGCTCGCGGATGTTCGCCATGTCGAAGAAGTACTGGTTGATGCCGCCCTCGCGCAGGGTGTCCCGGAACAGGGGCTCGTGGGTGCGCGGGGTGCAGGCGGCGACCACCACCCGGTTGAGGTTCTTCTCGCGGATGGTGGTGGAGATCTGGGCCGCCGCGTCGGTGGAGCAGATGAAGAGCCCCTCCTCGGCGTGCACCACGTGGTCCAGGCCCTCGGAGTACTCGACGACCGAGGGGATGTCGACGACACGGCCGATGTTGGCGCCGCAGTGGCAGGCGAACACGCCGACCCGGGGCTCCTCCTCGGAGACGTCCCGCTCCTCGGGGTAGATCCGCTCTCTCGCCAGCTTGCCGCGGCGATAGGACAGCAGGTCGGCCACCTGGGCGCCGGCGCCGCTTGCGGTGGTGACCGACTCCGGGATGTCCATCGGGCCCGAGAACGCGCCGCTGACGAAGACGCCGTCGCGGGTGGTGCGGTTCGGGTTCGCCGGGTTCGTCTTGCAGAAGCCGTGGGCATTGAGCTCGATGCCGAACATCCTCGAGATCTTCTTGCCAGCCTTGGGCGGGGCGAGGCCGATGCCGAGGACGACCAGGTCGAACTCGGCCTCCTTGACCCCCTCGTCGGGCGTGGCGTAGCGCACGGTCACGTTGCCGGTCTCGGGGTCCTCGCGGCCGATGTCGACGTAGCTGCGGATGAACTCCACGCCGTCGAGCGCCGCGGCCCGCTGGTAGAAGCGCTCGAAGTCCTTGCCATAGGACCGGATGTCGTTGTGGAAGATGGTCGCTTCGGTGTCGGCCGCGTGGTCCTTGGACAGGATGACCTGCTTCTGGATGTAGGAGCAGCACACGCTCGAGCAGTAGCTGTTGCCCCCCTCGTTGATCTGTCGGGACCCGACACAGTGGATCCAGGCGATCCGGTGGGGGTGCTGACCGTCCGAGGGGCGGAGGATCTCGCCCTCGTGGGGCCCGGTGGCGCAGAGCAGGCGCTCGAAGTCCAGGCTCGTCACCACGTTGGAGATGGTGCCGTAGCCGTAGTCACCCCGCTGCGATGGGTCGAAGGCGGAGAAGCCCGGGGAGAGCACGATGGCCCCGACCCGCAGCGTCAGGGTCTCCGGCTGCTGGTGGAGGTCGATCGCGTTGTTCTTGCAGGCCCCCACGCAGATCGAGCACTTCTCGTCCTGGAGGAAGAGGCAGTCGTCGTCGATGTAGGGGACGAGCGGGACCGCCTGGGAGAAGTAGATGTGGATCGCCTTGTTCTCGCTCAGGTCCTGGTTGAAGGGATCGGGGATGTTGACCGGGCAGTACTCCACGCACACGGTGCAGCCGGTGCAGTCGCGTTCGTTGACGTAGCGGGGCTTCTTGGTGAGCGTGACCGTGAAGTCGCCGGCCTCGCCCTCGACCCGCTCGACCTCCGTGTAGGTCAGGATCTCGATGTTGGGGTGCCGGTCGCACTCGATGAACTTGGGCGACTCGATGCACATCGAGCAGTCGTTGGTGGGAAAGGTCTTGTCGAGCTGGGCCATCTTGCCGCCGATGGTCGGCGCCCGCTCCACCAGGAAGACCCGGTAGCCAGCCGTGGCCATGTCCAGCGCGGCCTGGATGCCGCTGATGCCGCCGCCGACGACCATGACGTCGCCGTAATTGGGGTCGATGCCCGGGTTCTCGCTCATGGCGTCCCCCCGCTCGGCTCCAGGGCTTCCAGCAGCACCTCCGTGACGTCCTTGATCTGGAGGTCCTCGGCCCCTTCAACGGTCAGCCGGCTGTCCTCGAAATTGCTGATGCAGTAGGGACAGGAGGTGACCAGGACCTCGGCGCCCACGTCCTGGGCCTGGCCCAGGCGCAGATCCGAGAAGCGCTCGCCCTTCGGCGTCTCCATCCACATCCGACCGCCGCCGCCGCCGCAACAGAGGCTGTCGTCGTGGTGGTCGACCATCTCGGTCAGCTCCAGGCCGGTCAGGCCGGTCAGCAGCTCCCGGGGCGGGTCGTAGATGCGGTTGCGGCGTCCCAGGTAGCAGGGGTCGTGGAAGGTGACCTTGTGGGGGAAGTCGCCGGTGAGCTTCAGCCGCTCGTCCCGGACCAGCTCGGCGAGCAGCTCGGTGACGTGGACCACTTCGAAGTTCACCCGGAACTCCGGGTACTCGTTGACGAAGGTGTGGTAGCAGTGCGGCGAGGACACCAGGATCCGGGTCACGCCGGCGTCGATGAAGGTCTTGATGTTCTCCCGGGCCAGGCTCTTGAACAGCGCCTCGTCGCCGGTCTTGCGGATGCTCTCTCCGCAGCAGCTCTCGCGCGAACCGAGCACACCGAAGTCCACGCCGGCCCGCTGGAGCAGCTTGGCGGTGGCGGTGGCCACCTTCTTCATGCGCGGGTCGTAGGCCAGGTAGCAGCCCACGAACCAGAGCAGCTCCGTGCCCTCCTCGAAGGGCTTCAGGCCCAGGCCATCGGCCCAGTCGAGGCGCTTGTCCCGCTCGCCGGTCAGCGGGTTGCCCTCGTCGCGCAGGCTGGCGGCGGCGGAGCAGACGCCCTGGACCTCGTTGGGGAAGACGTCGTAGGCGGTGGCGATGCGGCGGATGGCCACCGAGACCTCCACCTGCTCCACGCCTCGCGGACAGCGGGACGGACAAGTGCCGCAGGTCGTGCAGCGCCAGATGTCCTCCAGCTCGATCTCCGGCAGGCCATAGGCCGCCTGGCGCACGATCTTGCGGATCGAAAACGGCCGCACCCGGTTCCAGGGGCAGACCACGTCGCACTTGCCACACTGGTAGCAGTACTTGAAGGCCTCGCCGCCGGCGTCCTTGATCTCCTGGACGATCTCGGCGAACGGGGGGACGGTCTCCAGGACGCTCACTTGGAGCCGCCCTTGTCCGCCATGCGGCGGACGGCGTCGAGCACGCTCGGCCAGCCGTGCTTGTCGGCGATGGCCTCCAGGCCCCGGTCCAGCTCTTCGATCCCTTCGGCCGGCGGCGCCTCTTCGACCCGCTCCTCGTAGATCAGGGCGTCGGCCAGGCACCACTTGACGCACCAGGGCTCGTCGAGGGTGGGGTCCGACTCGCACATGTCGCACTTGAGCGGCAGCCCCGAGTCCGGCTCCTTGAAGAAGTCGCGCGAGGGACACACGGCGCGGCAGAAGGCGCACTCCTCGTACTCCCGGCCGTCGAGGATGTACTTGTCGCGGCCGGCGCACTCCGCCTCGGTGTACTCGCCGCCGTAGACCGGCAGGTAGATGTCCTCCAGCGGGTTGCGGGTCACGCGGATGCGAGACCGGGCCGGGTTGACGCTGCTGAAGCGGGGCTGGGCGTGGAAGGACGAGCAGATCAGCTCGCAGGCCCGGCAGCCATTGCACTTGGAGACGTCGACGGTGATCGACTTGACGACCTTCTTCTTGGGTGCGTTCACGGCGACACCCCGTCGTGGGCGGGCTTCAGGATGCCGGTCTCCTCGAACTCGTCGGCGACGTAGCCGAGGTCGAGCGCCTCCAGGGTCTCCCGGGTCGGCACGCCGTCCTCGTTCCAGCCCTTGAAGGCGTAGTAGGCGTCCAGGAGCTGCTTCTCCAGCTCGGGGAAGCGCCGCCGCCAGTGGTCCTCGGGCGGCTTCTCGTCGGCCCGCGTGAGCCCCCGACGCAGGTTGTTGCAGCGCACGAGGTTGCGGTTGCGCCGGGTCAGGTGGCACAGCGCCTCTTCGTCCAGCTCCAGGCCCACGCCGGCGTTGATCAGGTCCGGCAGGTTGTGGATGTGGAACGGGGGCTTGAGCGGGAACGACGACAGGCCGGCGCACATGCCGGTGCTGTCGTCGATGTAGTGCATCTTCTCCTGCCAGTGCACGATCTCGCAGGTCGCGTCGATGGGCGGGTAGTGGGGGATGGACTTTTCGCCCCGCAGCTCCCAGTCCTCGAACCACTGGATGAACCGCTCGTCCGGCACGTGGGGCCAGTCCTCCGTGAATGCCTTGCGTTCCTCGAGCGTCTTGAACGGGGCCTGGGGGAAGTTGCCCTCGATCTGCGTGATGCTGGCTTTCTCCCCGGTGCAGTACATCAGGAAGTAGATGGGGTTGAGCATGCCGAGCTTGAGCGGGAGCTGCTCGTGCTTGCGGATGTTGTTGTG
>CAZCVP010000031.1:25789-50267 GCA_964501915.1 uncultured Enterobacterales bacterium | reverse complement strand
CGGACGCGGCGAGCGGGGGAGACGACTGCGACGACGGGGACGAGGAGGTCCATCCGGGTGCCGCGGAGACGGCGTGGGATGGGGTGGACGAGGACTGTGATGGGGCGGATCTCAAGACCTACGTACATGTGGCCACGAGTGGACGACACACTTGTGCGGTGACGA
This sequence comes from uncultured Enterobacterales bacterium, assembly GCA_964501915.1. GTDB lineage: Bacteria > Myxococcota_A > UBA796 > UBA796 > CAJQPC01 > CAYFPX01. The sequence continues at coordinate 50,102 of CAZCVP010000031.1, read as the reverse complement.
CCGAACAAGCGGTTGTCTGCTGGGGTGATGATCAGTATGGGCAAGCCAGCCCTCCGGCCGGCACATTTGAGAGTGTGTGTGCGGGGGCCGTGCACTCTTGCGGCATCCGTTCTGAGACCGGGTACGTCGAGTGCTGGGGAGGTGACCAATACGGCCGGGTTTCCAGCACTCCAACGGAGTTTCCGGCGAAGTCGCTCGACTGCACCGTACACACAACCTGTGCAGTCTCAGCCTCCGACGGATCGGTTGTCTGTTGGGGATGGGACGCCGAAGAAGCAATGAGACCTCCAGACGGAGTGTTCGAGTCGGTACGCTGCGAAGTGGGGTGCTGTGCCATCACTGGCGACGGTGAGGCCGTGTGCTGGGAGACTCGCAACGGCGAGGAGAGCCTCTTTGCCGGCGATCGGTGGGTCGATATCGGGTTCAAGTACAGCCAGAGCTGCGGTGTACAGACCGATGGCGACATTGTCTGCGCCAAGGACTACTACGGGTCTCCCGACAACCCCGTTGCCCGCCCGCCCGAGGTTGCTTTCTCCCGTGTTGCGGTGGGGACCTACCATGCCTGTGGCATCACCGTAGACGATGCACTGGAGTGCTGGGGAGTGACAGATACCGGGCCGCACAACACCAACGAACAGGGGCAGGTGCTGGACGCACCGGAAGGTGGTCAGTACGTCTATGTGTCCTCCGGTTCCATGAACTCCTGCGCAGTCGACAGCGACGGCATCGTGACCTGCTGGGGAAAGGGCACCGCGGTGAACACGCCGCCCTGAGGGGTTGGGCCGACCCGCTCTGGCATCCGCGGCCCTGAGCTACGGCCTGCCCTGGCGGCATGCCTATCTTCCTGATGTGGGTCAAGAGCGTGGCCCACAGCTCCCGCTCGTCGGTCCAGGTGTGCATCCAGGCCTCGTGGACGCGCGCCCGCAGCTCCGCGTCCGGGCTGTGGAGCAGCGGCCAGGCCTGTCCGGGGCTGATCGGAGCGGGCTGGCCCTCGATCTCGAGTCGCACCGCCCCCGCCCGGCGGCGGTAGAGGCGGGCCCAGGCATCGGAGCCATCGGCGGCGAGGTCGTTGACCAGGGTCTGCTCGTCCCGGGGCAGACGAAGACGGGCCGCGGCCCGCTCGTCCTCGATCCAGACCCGCATCTCCTCCCACTCGGAGCGGCCCTTCAGGGTGTCCCAGACCTCGGAGTCACAGCGGGCGAGGGCATCGAGGACCGGGATCTCGGCCCGGCTCACCCGGCTCACCAGGGCGGCCACGCGGGCCTCGAGGCGAGCGGCGGCTCCGTCGTCGGTGTGGGTGCTGGCGCAACAGTAGGCGACGGTCCACAGCTCGTAGCCCTCGAGGTGGAGCTGCTGGACCGTCTCCAGGGCCTGCGCCCAGGCGAGGCTCGCGGCGGCGGTCAGCGGCGGCAGGGACTCGACCGAGGAGACCAGGGCGCCGGCGCGATCCTCCAGGGCGCTCAGCGTGGCGAGGAAGGCCTCGCCGTGCACGCCTCCGGGGAGCAGGCTGTCGGGATCCCAGGTCGGTGCGGCGCTCATGGTCGGCTCCGGGCCCGCTGCAAGCCGGGCCCCAGCCCCTAACGGATCGGTCCCTCTGCCGGCCTCGGAGGCTCCTGGCGGGCCCGATCCCGCTCGCCGGGGGGCGGGCCTCGGTGGGCCACCATGGCGGCCTGGAAGAAGGAGTTCTCCGGCAGGCGCGAGAGCAGCGGCGTGTCGTTGCCGCCCGGGCGGAGGCGCTCGGGCCAGCGCCAGACCGGGGCGTCGATGGCCGTGGCGCCGGTCCAGTCGGACACCAGCCAGGCGGCCCGGCGGGACTCCGCCAGCGCCGGCTCCCCGAAGAGCTCCGTGAGCATGCCCTCCAGGTTGCGCACGCAGTCGTGGAGCCGCACCGGGAAGAGCTCCCGGTCGATCCAGATGACCTCCAGGCCGAGGTCGGAGAGGGCCTCCAGGTCGGCGGCCTGGAAGGAGAGGGTGCCGTCCAGACGTCCCCGCTCGTAGTCGCCGAGGGCGGCGAGGAAGCTGTTGTCCTCCAGCAGGGCGTCCCAGGCGGGCGGACGCACCCGGCGGACCCAGGGTGCGTGGCCGTTGAGCATCTTCTTGCCGTGCCAGAGCTGGTAGGCCAGCGGTAGCTGGCTGTTGGCCACCTGGGGGGTGAAGGGCAGCCCGAGCAGGACCTCCCCCGGGAGCTCCGCCAGGCCTTCGTGGAAGGGGGAGGGCGTGATCGAGGAGTAGTGGAGGTGGATCGGGTCCCGCTGGAGCAGCAGGCAGAGCGGCACCAGGCCCACCGCGACCGCGGCCTTCAGAGGAGCGGGGCCGGGCACCGCCCCCAGGCTCCGGGCGGCCAGCAGGGCGACCGCGGCCTGGAAGAGCACGACGTGACGGTAGGGCCACCAGAAGCGACGCAGGGTGGGCGTGAGGCCGTAGATCCACTCATAGAGCGGGGTCTGGGTCCCCAGCGCCAGCAGCCACCCCACCAGGGCCACCCCGAGCAGGCCGAGGTCCAGGCGGGGGTGGGTCGACTGTCCGCGCACCAGGCGCACCAGGCCCCAGAGGGCGAGGCCGACGAGGACCAGGGCGGTGGCCTGCCCCCGGTGCTCTCCCCGCTGGACCATCCAGGGCACCCCGAGGGCGATGGCGTCGAGCTGGGGCATGTCGCGGGGCCAGGAGAGCTCCTCGGTCCCCGGCACCAGCTCCCAGTTGAGGAGGAAGAGGGTCAGGATGGGTCCGACCCAGAGCAGCGAGATGCCTGCGGCGAGGGCCAGGTGCCGCCAGGGCACCCGGGGCAGCCGGGCCATCGTCAGCACACCGGCGGCCAGGGCGAAGAAGACGCCGTGGTACCAGTACAGGACCGAGGCCGCAGCCACGGCCGTGCCGCAGAAGACGGCCATCGTCCAGCGCGGGCGGTCGAGCAGGGCCAGGTAGGCCGCCAGGGCGGCCAGCAGGAAGCCGATGTCGGCCTGCGAGAAGCGTCCGGCGTTGACCTCCTGCATCACGTAGACCGACAGGCCGGTGGCGGCGAGCACGACCAGCGAACCCCACGGACCAGCGCCCCCGGCCCGGCCCAGCAGGTACCCGGCGAAGCCGTTCCACCAGAGGATGACGAGGCCGTAGACTCCCGCGGCCAGGGGCCAGCCGAAGAGCCAGTGCAGCGGGGCGTAGAGGAAGCCCTCGGAGCCGTTGCCCGCCAGCCAGGGCGCGTCGCCGAAGGGGTGGTAGTAGCGGTCGTTGTGGAGCAGGGACTCCCCGCTGCCCACCCGCTCGGCCACCCAGACCAGCAGCCAGTGGTTGCCGATGCAGTCCGGGTGGTGCCAGTTGCCGAGGAAGTGGGTCGAGGGCTCCCAGGCCACCGGACCCGCCGCCCGGACGGCGAAGATCGCCGCCAGGAGCACGGCGACGAGCCAGGGCAGACCGGAGCGACGCATGGGGAGGACTAACTGTGCCGGGCACGGTCGGGCTGTAGGATCCGGCTGTGCGATCCCTCGTCTTCGGCGTCCTGGCGGTGGTGCTGCTGGTGGGCGCCTCGCTGCTCACCGCCGGCGAGCCCGTGCTGCTCGCCTGGGGCGGCGGCGAGGTCTACGGTCACGCCTGGGTGCAGTGGTGGCACGCCGAGGCCCTGCCGGGGTGGCCGGGGGGCACGGAGCTGGCTCGCGGGACCCGGGACTGGCCGGTCATCGATCCGGCCACCACGGCGCTGGCGGCGGTCCTGGGTCGGCTCTTCGGCGCGGTCGTGGCCTGGAACGCGGTGATCCTGGGGTCGGTCGCGTTGGCCTTCTGGGGTGGAGCCGTGCTGGCGCGACGCTGCGACGGGGACCCCTGGGTGGGGGGAACCGTGCTCGCCCTGGGGCCGATCTTCATCGGCTCGTTGGCCTCCGGGCTCACCGAGGACGCCGCCCTCGGGCTGATCGCTCTGGCCCTGGCCCTGCTCCGGGACGCGCGGCCCAGCCGGGTCCTGGCCGGCGGCGTGCTGCTGGGCCTCGCGGCCTGGTGTGGCCTCGTCCTGGCCTGGTTCGGGGCCCTTGCGGCCGTGCTGGTCTGCCTTCCCGATCTCCGGGACAGCGCGCGGCGGGGCCCCGTGATCGCGGCGGCAGCGCTGGCCCTGTTGCTGGTCCTGCCGGTCGGCCTGCTCCAGGGAGACCGGCTCGGTGGACGGGGCCATCGCCACGGCACCCCCCCTGAGGTGGTGGAGCCCCTCTGGCAGGTCAACCCCTGGCGCCAGGCCGACCTGGCTTCGTTCTGGGTCCCCGGCCCGGCCCCCGTCGACGAGGGCGACCTGTTGCGGCTGCACCCGGTCTACCTGGGGTGGGTGGCCCTGCTGCTGGCGGTCCGCGGGGGCCGCGCCCGCTGGTGGGTGCTGCTGGGCGCGGCGGCCCTGGCCTCCACCGGGTCGTCGCTGGTGCTCGCTGGCCGGCCCCTGGGGGTGCCGGGCCCGGGGGGCTGGGTGCTCGATCGGCTGCCCTTCGGGGAGCTGGTGAACCACCACGCGCGGGCGATGCTCGTCGGCCAGATCGCCCTGGCGGTCCTCGCCGCGCAGGGCGCACGGGCCTGGCGACCCACCTGGGGCCGGGCCCTGGCCGGGGTGGTGGCCCTGGAGCTCGCCCTGGCGAGTCCGGCGCCGCTGCCGCTGCCGACCACCCCGGCGACCGTGGAGCCGATCTTCCACGCCCTGCCGGCCGGGTCCGGCGGCGTGCTCACCGTGCCCGTGGCGGGCCCCGGTGTGCACTTCCAGAAGCCGCTCTATGAGCAGCGAGCCCACGGTCGACCGGTGCCGATCGATCCCAACCGTCCGGGCACGATCTTCCGAACCCTGGAGGAGGCCCTGGCCGGGGAGACCGTCGACCCGGAGGAGGTGCGCTTCGAGCTTCGCAAGCTCGGCGGCGTCGAGATCCTCGTCGCCCGGCCGGGTCACGAGGCGGTGATCGAGGCCCTGCTGGGACCACCGACCGTGGAGGCGGGCGGGGGCAGCGCCTGGGACCTTCGTCGGCGCACTCCGCAGTTCTGAACCGCAGGGTTCCATCAAGGTGGGGCCATCGGGATCCGTTGATGAGGAGGGGCTCTCGACGGAGCGGTCGGCATGTCCAGGGGAAGGGGATCTTGGGTCGATAGGAGGAAGGACGCGGCGTCGGTGCGCATCGCTGGGGCAGGAGGCTCCGGAGAGGACCGCGATCGGCTGCTGGAGCGCCTCGACGACCTCGCCTCGCTCGGGCTCTCCCTGCGCGTCGAGCGCCTCGAAGGGGTGTTCGAGGGACGGCTGCTGAGGCGACTCGACGACGGCCTGCGCCTCCGGGTGGCCGGCGGTGCCGAGGGGGTCGTCGGCGAGCATCTCCGCCTCAGCTACCGCACGCCGGACGGCGTGGCGGGCTTCGACACGCGCCTGCACTCCCGTCGAGGCGACACCTGGACCCTGACGCTGCCCGAGGAGATCAGCGAGGTGACCGCCCGGGTCGAGGCTCGGCTGGAGGTCCCCGGCTCGGCCGGGGTCGTGGTCCAGGTCGCCCAGGGCCGACAGCTCGTCGAGATCGACGTGATGGACCTCTCCTCCAGTGGCTTCGCCCTGCGCTTCCCGGCGGTCGACCCGCCGCCGCGACGGGGGGATCGGCTGAGCTGCAGGGTGCTCCAGCGCGGGTTGCGGGTGGCGACCCTGAAGGTCGAAGTCGCCAACGTGCTCTTCCCTCCCGGCGGCGCCCTGCGCGTCGGCTGCCGCTTCATCCACGCCTGTGCGGAGGCCAAGCGGTCCTTGGACACCCTGGCCAAGCGGGTCCTCGTCGAGCTGGACGAGGAGGGCACCTCGGCGGCCTGACACAGCGCCCTCGAAGCCGAAGGCGCTATCCTGACCGCGCGGAGCCCCCATGGACCAGCGCCGACTGCAGTGGATCCTCGACCTGTTGGTGGACCGTGGTCTGCTCCACACGGGGCAGCGCCAGGACGTGCTCAACCGCGGTCGGGAGCAGGCGCGCCACATCCTGCTCGACAAGCGGGCCGAGCTGCGCAAGCTCCTCGGCAAGCAGCGGGTCGCCTACAGCGTCTCGGCGATCGAGCTGATCGCCAGCTTCCGCTTCCGCGTGGACGACGAGCTGGAGTCCCACATCTCGGAGCGCCTCATCACCCAGCTCGTGGCCAACGCCCTCGACGTGCCCTTCGTGGAGCTCGACCCGCTCCAGCTCGACTACCGGCTCGTCACGGAGACCTTCGGTGGCCCCTTCGCCGAGCGTCACCTCGTCATCCCGATCAAGAAGGAGGCGGAGGTCCTGACCGTCGCCACGGCGGATCCCTGGAACCAGACGGTGCTGGAGGAGATCGCCAAGTACAAGCACGTCTCGATCCAGCCGGCCATGGCGATGAAGTCGGCGATCCTGGCCGTCATCGCCGAGTTCCACGGCTTCCGGCGCTCGATGAAGGCCGCCGCGGCCGAGTTCGCCTCGGACCTGCCCGACCTGGGCAACCTGGAGCAGCTCTACCAGGTCAAGGGCATCAACGAGCTGGACGCGACGGACCAGCCGGTCGTCCAGGCGGTCTGGTATGTGCTCAACTACGCCTTCGAGCACCGGGCCAGCGACATCCACATCGAGCCCAAGCGCGACGAGTCGACCATCCGGCTGCGCATCGATGGCGTGCTGCACACCATCCACCGCCTGCCCAAGGTCGTGCACCCGGCGATGGTGAGCCGGGTCAAGATGCTCGGTCGCATGGACATCGCCGAGCGTCGCAAGCCTCAGGACGGCCGCTTCAAGACCCGCTTCAAGGACCAGGAGATCGAGCTGCGGGTCAGCTCCGTGCCCACGGCCTTCGGCGAAAAAGTGGTCATCCGCATCTTCGATCCCGACGTGCTGTTGCTGGACCTTGAGAAGCTGGGCTTCTTCCGCCGGGAGCTGGTGATCTTCGAGCGGTTCATCACCTCTTCGACCGGGCTCATCCTGGTCACGGGACCCACGGGGTCCGGCAAGACGACCACGCTGTACTCCACGCTGCACCACATCTCTTCGCCGCGGCTGAACATCTGCACCATCGAGGACCCCATCGAGATGGTGCATGAGCAGTTCAACCAGATGGCGATCAACACCAAGGTCGGCTTCGACTACGCCGCTGCGCTGCGCACCGTGCTGCGCCAGGATCCGGACGTGGTGATGGTCGGTGAGATCCGGGACCCCGAGACGGCCCAGTACGCCGTCCAGGCCGCGCTGACGGGTCACCTCGTGGTGTCCACCCTGCACACCAACGACTCGGCTTCGGCGGTCACGCGCCTGCTCGACCTGGGGGTCTACCCCTTCCTGCTCTCCTCGGTGCTGGTGGGCATCGTGGCCCAGCGCCTGGTCCGGCAGATCTGTCCCCACTGCCGCACGGACGGCTTCCTCACCGAAGAGCAGGTGCTGTCGATGGGCATCCCGGGCGCCGAGGGGCGTCAGCTCAAGGTCTGGCACGGCAAGGGCTGCGTGCGCTGCCGGGGCACCGGCTACACCCGGCGAACCGGCCTCTACGAGGTCATGCCGGTCACCCCGCGCATGGTGCGCCTGATCAACGATCGGGCACCGGCGGTGGAGATCAAGAAGGAGGCGCTCAACGACGGCATGCTGACCCTGCGGGAGTACGGCATCAAGAAGCTGGGCCGAGGCATCACCACCGTCGAGGAGATCCTGTCGCTCACCGACGAGGAGAAGCTCTACTGATCGGTTGGACCTGGCGCACCTGGGACACCCTCACGGTCGACGAGCTCTACGCTCTGCTGCAGCTTCGGCAGGAGGTCTTCGTCGTGGAGCAGGACTGCGCCTACCTCGACGCCGACGGCCTCGACCCCCACTGCCACCACCTGCTGGGGCACGACGCCGCTGGCCTCGTCGCCACGGCACGACTCGTGCCCCCCGGTCAGGTCCACGCCCTCGCCGCCATCGGCCGGGTCGTGACGGCCCCCCGGGTTCGTGGGACCGGTCTCGGCCGCTCCTTGATGCGCGAGGCGATGCGCCGGGCCGGGGAGCTCTGGCAGGGAGGGATCCACCTCGGTGGCCAGGCCCACCTGCGGGCCTTCTACGAGTCCCTGGGCTTCGAGGTCAGCGGTCCCGCCTACGACGAGGACGGCATCCCCCACCTTTCGATGGGCTACCGCTCGACCTCGTGACCAGCGGCGATCCAGCCCCGGGTGCCACCGTCGACGTTGACCGCCTGGAAGCCGGCCCCGGCCAGGGTCTGGGAGGCCTTGGCGGACCGCCCGCCGACGGCGCAGATGACCCAGACCGCGCCACCGGTGTAGGGGCCGAGCTCTCCCAGGCGGCCCTCGAGGTCGGAGAGGGGGATGTTCAGGGCTCCGGGCACATGGCCATCGGCGAATTCGCCTGTCGTGCGGACGTCCACGAGGACGGGCACGCTGCCGGCGGCACGGGCGGTGGCCAGGTCGACCACCGTGACGTCGCGGGCGCTTCCGGTCCGGGGGGCCTCGGTGACCTGGTCGGCGGTCGAGACGGGAGCGGGCTCGGTGGGGACCGGCCCGCCGCAGGCGAGGAGCAGGATGAGGGAGGTCATCCGGTGGAGCTAACGCGGCGGCTGGGGTGGACCGCTCACCTCACCCGATACCGCGGCACCTTGCGGACGCAGCTTGTGCCTGGCCCTCACGGCGCGGACGCGGCCGAAGATCGAGACGTGGTCTTGGACCCAGCTCAGCCTCGGGCCTGTGGAGCTTGTCGCCGGGTATCACTCGATGTCACGAGAGGTCTCTCGAGTCGCGCCCACGAACCGGACGGGTTCCATTCTCCTGGGCGCAGGGTCTTCGGACCCGACCGACCCCCCTGGAGATCTCCCCACCCCAGGAGATCCCCATGGCACTCATCGAGACCGTCGTCCTCTTCGAGGGCGTCGTCACCGGCACCGGTCCCGTCAACAGCGACCCTCGGCTCTCGAGCCTGCTCGCTCGCGCGGACGAGATGGCCGTCCAGACCTCGCTCAGCAACATCACGGGAGCGAGCCCGACGATCACCCTGGCCTACCAGGCGACGATCAACGGCACGGTCTGGGACACCCGACAGACCCTGCTGAGCGCGGTAGCTCTCCCTGGCTCCACCTACGACTCCATGGACGACGTCACCGGCTTCGTGAACGCGTCCCAGGGACGCTTCGAGCTCTCCTTGGGAGGCACGGGGCCCTCCGCCTTCGTCCGGATCATGGCGACTCTGCGTTCCAAGTAGGTCGGCTCATCGAAGCGCTGCGGTACCCTGGAGGGCGTGATGGCCTGGTCCGAGGACTCCTTCGCCCACCCGATGCTGGAGCCCGTCTACGGGCGGCTGGGGGGCACTCCACAGGCTGACGAGGCCGGCTCGCCGTTGTCCGTGGTGGGCTGGTCGGTGCATGTCTGTGCCGAGGTGTCGTGCCCCAGGTGCTGCGAGGCCGGTCGTCCGAAGACCGCATCGGAGCTGTTCCGGGAGTCCGATGACCCGGCTGCGGATGCGGACCGGGTCGACCCGCTGGGCATCTTCTCCCAGCTCCTCTTCGACGGTGACTGCTCGACGGTGGACCGCTTCGCCCCCAGCGTCTTCTACGGCGGATCGATCGCGGCGTTCAACAACACGCTGTACGCGGGCGTCGACGAGACGGACACGGTGTATGTGACCTGGGCGTTGCCGACGGAGGTGGTGGTGTTCCGGAGCATGGTGCCGGTGGGCGCGGTGCCGCTGGAGGACCTGCGGTGGGAGGAGGTGGCGCGGGTGAGTCAGCCCTTCCACGCGTACGACGAGCCGGATGCGCTGGTGCAGCCGACGCTGGTGGCGGGTGGGATCGGGGAGGTGAGCGTGGTGGGGACCTCGGCAGCGGGGGTGTTCGAGATCCACTTCTCTGGAGCCCATGGGAGTGGGGTGAGTCTTGGGCAGCTGAGCATCCTGAGGAGAACAACCGAGTACACCAGGTTCCGCGAGGCCTGTCTGCGACGGACCGCGGATGGCACTCTGCACGTCGCCTTCGTGGTCGACGCCGCGTCTGCTCTCGTCGGTGGCATCTACCACGCCCGTCGCGATCCCGGTTCCAGGCGCTGGACCACCCCGACGGGCCCCTGGAACGCGACCGGCTCCGAGGGTGCTCTTCCCACCCTGGCCGTCGATGGGCTCGCTGGTGAGCTCACCCTTGCCTGGCGAGAGCCCTTCACCCAGCCTCCCCTGTACGACCAGACCTGGCTTCGCACCAGCTCCGATGGCGGTGTCACCTGGTCCGACGCCCAGCAGGTCTCCTACCCGAGCCCCCTGACCGGCCCGATCGCCGAGGACACTTCGACGCTGCAGGTCACGACGATCTACCCCCGAGGCATCCCGTGGGACGTCCCGACCCCCTATGTCGAAGCTGTGAGCGGCCTGCTCGACCCCTGCGCTTGGCACGGGCCCGATGGACGGCTGCTGCTGGGCAACCACGGCGGACCGGACGTCAACGCCTGCTGGGTGGCCGAGGGGGAGGCGTCCGCGTCGGTGTCGACGCCGATCGGGTGGCTGGCGGACTCGTCCTTTCCGAGCCCGGCCTACGTGAACCCGCGCTTCGTCCACCTGTCTGCCGACGACCTCAACGCGTTCGCGATGTGGCAGGGCCGCCAACGGGAGAAGACGGGCATGGCCGGGATCTGGGGGAGTGTGGGAGCGGTCGACACCGCCTCCACTCCCGTGACCGGCGCCACCCTGGGGTCGCTGGCTTGGTTCGCCTCAGAGGCGGAACTCTCGGGCATCTTCGATCGCTTGGACGTGCAGGGCCGGATCGCGGGCACGATTCGCAGCAGCGTGCCGGGCTCGGCGAGCTACGTGGTCGACACCACCCGCGGTGACCTGGAGGCCTGGGTGGAGGTGGCGGACAACCTCCTGATCACCTCGGGCGACGCGGAGGGTCGCTACGAGGTCACGGGCGTCGAGTCCTCGAGCCTGACGGTGAAGTGGATGGGCGATGAGGGCGCGGCTCCGGACCTGGCGGTGGTCACCAAGACCGGTCCGACCTCCTTCCAGGACGAAGCGATCATCCGGGGCCCCTACCTGGACTTCCCCAGCGGCTTCATCGACAGCAAGGGCCGGGTCCACCTCTTCTGGTTCGAGGCGCCGAAGACGATCGCCCACATCCAGGGCTCCGACGAGGTGTCGCTGTGCTATCGGCTGGGGCAGGTGGGCAACGTCCTGGGTGAGGGACTTGGCGTGGGGCGAGCGGTCTTCTACGAGCGCGTGCCGACCCGCGGCGGCTACCGTGCGTAGGTCCGGGTGGTGGCTCCAGACGGCAGCGCTGTCGCTGTCGCCGGTCCTGCTGCCCGGCTGCACGGGGTGTGAGCTCGGGCGAGGCGACAGCGAGGACTCGAGCGCTGCTGTGACCGACCCGCTGGACCGCGACGGGGACGGCTACACGGTGGAGGGTGGTGACTGCGACGACGAGGATCCGACGGCGAGCCCTGCGGGCATCGACCTGTCGACGGACGGCGTCGACCAGGACTGCGACGGTCTGGACGGGGTGGACGCGGACGGAGACGGGTACGCGGATGCGGTGGGCGGAGGGGATGACTGCGACGACGGGGACGAGGAGGTCCATCCCGGCGCGGCGGAGACGGCCTGGGACGGGGTCGACGAGGACTGTGATGGGGCGGACCTGAAGACCTACGTGCAGGTGTCCACCAGCGGACAACACACCTGCGCCGTGACGACTGAGCAGGAGGTCGTGTGCTGGGGCTGGGATGGCTATGGCCAGGCCAGTCCCCCAGTGGGAGAATTCGAACAAGTCTGCACGGGAGCTGGTCATTCTTGTGGAATCCGGGCGGAGGATCGGCATGTCGAGTGCTGGGGTGCTGACAACTACGGGCAGGTGACGGGTGCCCCCGTGGACCTCGCGGTCGAGACGCTCGACTGCAGGGTCTACGTGACCTGCGCGATCGCTGACTCAGATGGGTCACTTGTCTGTTGGGGGTGGGCCGGCGAGGGCACGATGAGCCCTCCCCATGGTGCGTTCGAGTCAGTCCACTGCGAGTGGGGGTGCTGCGCACTCACGCTGGAAGGTGACGGTGTGTGCTGGGAGACGCGCAACGACGAGGAGGAGTTCCTCACTGGAGAGCGCTGGGTCGACATCGACTTCAGCTTTGACCAGACCTGCGGGGTGCGAGCTGACGGCAAAGTCCTCTGCACGGAGGACTACTATGGATCACCTCATCGCCCCATCGCGGAACCTCCCGAGGTTCCCTTGAAGAGGGTGACCGTGGGGGCCTACCATGCCTGCGGCATCAGCGAGGAGGATGACTTGGAGTGCTGGGGCATCACTGATACCGGACCGCACATGAACAACGAACAGGGCCAGGTACTCGACGCCCCGGACGGCGGTGGTTTTCTGGACGTGTCTTCCGGTACCGCGAATTCCTGCGCGGTGGACTTCGACCATATCGTGACTTGCTGGGGCGAAGGTACGGACGTGAACACTCCACCTTGAGGGCCATACGCAACTGCCAGCCAGCGCTGCCCACAGCCCCTCAACCCCCCCAGGTCCCCCTCCAGCGGCGGGACCGCCCCCACCACGTCTCCGAGTCCGTCAGGTCCAGCCCGAGCACGTCCCGGGCCAGCGGCTCGGCCCACTCCGAGCCGGTGCGGCCCAGCAGCTTGCAGTAGGCGCCGTGGAAGGCGGGTCCCTCCTGCCGGGCGCGGGCGTAGACCAGCGACGAGAACGGGTAGCCAAAGGTGGAGGGCCAGTTGTAGATGGATCGGCTGGCCAGGAAGAAGGGGGTCTTCGAGGCCCAGCAGGTCGGGTCCCAGCTCGCCAGGGTGTCGCCGCGAGCCTCTCGCTCAGCATGGGAAGTCGGGACTGTCGACTCTCGGCGGCCTCGAGGGCGGCGTCCCGGACCAGGTTCTCGGCGAACACCGAGGCCCCCTTGGCCAGGATCATCGGGATCCGGCGCTGGCAGAGGGGCAGGTCCCGCGTGGCGTGGCCAGGGAGGTCATCCGGAGGAGCTGACGCGGCGGCTGGAGCGAGCCGCTCAGGTCACCCGATACCGCAGCACCTTCCGCCCCCCCTTCCGGTCCGTCACGATGACCTTCAGGCGCTCGTTGCGACGCAGTTTGCGCCAGGCCCGCAGGGCCTGCGGGATCGAGGTGACGGTCCGCCCGCCGACCTCGTGGACCACGTCGCCGTTGCGCAGCCCGAGCTGGTGGAGCGGCGTGCCGCAGCGGACCCGCCAGAGGCGAAAGCCGTCGACCTCGCCCGAGGGGCCCCGGTGCCAGGCGCTGCGAGCCAGCTTCTCGGCTTCGCGGGGATGCCGGGCGTAGTGGTCGACCAGGTCCTGGTCGAGGTCGTAGCGACCGGCCCCGGTGCGGGTGATGCCCGGAGTGGGCTCGGCGCACTGCCGAGCGCGGCGGTGGTGCCGGCGCCTGGACGAGGCCAGGGAGCGGTCCGGACGCACGTGGTGGTCCAGGGCCACCGAGGCCCACACCGAGCCGGGGTGGGGGTCGTCGGTCTGGACGGGTGCGGTCGACTCCAGCACGTCCTCGGGGCCCGTCTCGCGCACCTCGGCCTGGGCCTTCCGGGGGGCTTCGGCGGCGGCCTCGTGGTCAGGGGCCTCGGCGGAAGGGGTCTCGGGCAGCACCAGGACGATCACCTCCAGCTCCTGAAGGACCGGCTCGATGCGCGGCGAGACGTCCAGGTGTGGACGCACCGTGGCCAGGGCCCACGGCAGGGCGAAGGACGAGCAGGCGACCGTGACGCTCGCCGCGATCTGGAGAGGGGTCCGCACGCTCGCTCCCGGGTCGGATCACCCCATGGACGAGCGAGACCCCCCGGGATTCACTCCCGCCGCAGCGTGAAGAAGTCGATCAGGGTCTGGAGCACGGTGGAGTCGATCTCGGGGCCCGCGAGCTGCTCGAGCTCACCGGGATCGAGCAGGACGGAGCTGCAGTCGACACAGACGTCGATCTGGACGCCCTTGAAGCGCTGGGTCGCGAGATCGCCACCGCACTTGCCGCACTTCATGTGGTGGAGCAGGGCCGCCTCGGCGCGGGCCGCCGCCGCGGCCTTGGCGTCCAGATCCGCCTTCAGGGCTGCCCTCTTCTCCAGCTCGCGCTTGGCGAAGTACTCCTCCTCGGCTCGCTTCTTGTCAGACATCGTCCCTCCGGGCCCGCCCTCTATCTCGTACCTACTCGCAGGTCGCGCCGAGTTGATCGAGCAGCGACTGGACCTCGAGCTGGAGGTCCCGATCGCTGGACCCGAACCGCAGGGCCTTGCAGTAGTGGCGCACGGACGTGGCGATGTCGCCCTGCTTGTGAGCGGCGTAGGCGAGGCCGTAGTGGGCGTCGGCGTCCTTGGGGGCGAGGGCGATCGCCTCGACGAACTCCCCCCGGGCCTTGCCGTAGTCCTTGGCGCCGAGGGCACTCCAGCCGGAGTCGGCGTACTCACGAGCCGTCGGCCCGTCGTCCACCTGGATGGGCTCGGGCTCGGGCTCGGGCTCGGGCTGGGCGCTGGAGGTCGTGGCTCCCCAGGGCGACTCCGGACTCTCCGACACGGGGGGGGCGCTGCGAGTGGCAGGGGCCGGGGGCTCGGCCCTGGCCCTCGGAGCGGGCTCGGGCTCGGGCTCGGGCTCGGGCTCGGGCTTGGGCTCGGGTCGGGGCGCTGCCCGGGGGGTCTGTGGCTGGGGAGCTGTGGTCGCCGGGGTTGGGCTCGGCGCGACGCTGGCGACGGCCGGAGCGGGCTTCTCGACTGGAGCGGGCTCTGCTACCGGGGCGGTGGGTTCTGCGGTCGGCTCGGGCTCCGGGGTCGGCTCAGGAGTCGGCTTCTCGGCGACCTCGGCCTTGGCCGGCCACTCCGGCTCGGCCGGGTGTCCGGGGGCCTCCGTCGCTGGCGGCTCAGCGCCCTCCTCGCTGCGCAGGTTCATGCCCTTGTAGCCGAGCGCACCGGCACAGATCATCACGATCGCCAACAGGACCAGGCGGAGCCGCTTGTCCTTGCGATCCTGGGTCCAGGCCAGGTCGTCCTCGTCCTCGTTGTCGCCCAGCGCGGTGCTCAGGAGGGCGCCGCGGTCCTTGTCCTTTCTCTCCTCGGGGAAGAGCAGGTCGGTGTCGATCGGGCGGGAGAGGTCGAGGTTCTCGGCGCCCTCCAGCTCCGGCGGTGAGCGCGGCGGTGGCACTTCCTGCTCGGCGGCTGCGCCCTCTGGCTCGGCGGCCCCTCCGAGGGCCGGCGCCTCCTCGGCCAGACCCAGCAGGGAGGGCGTGCGCTGCCGCTCGGTGGGCAGGTCGTCCTCCTCCTGGGGCCACTCCACCTGCAGGACGGTGGGGCGCTCCTCGTCGACCTCGATCCCGTCGTCGACCCCCTGGTCGTCCAGGGACATCTCCGGCACGGCCGTGGAGTGGGGCTGGCGTGCGGCGGCCTTGTCGGCCGTCGGGACGTCCACCTCGTCGAAGACCTGCACGTCCAGGGTCCGGCCCAGCAGGCCACCGGGCTCGGGCTCGACGATGAGGGGAGGCTTGTCGGACTCCTGGAACGGCAGCCCGACGTTCACGGAGGCCACACCGACGCGCAGACCCATGGGCTCTGGGAGCGGTTGGTCGTCTTCGTCCAGGTTGGGCGGGTCGTCGTCGAACTGCGGACGGGGTGGCTCGACCGGCTCGGACTCGGCGACCGGAGGTTCCTCCACCACCTCGTCGAAGAGCGGTCCCTGGACCGGGCCCGGGGGACCCGCCAGAGCCGGGGGCAGGTCCGACGCCGGGGGAAGATCGAGGATCGGCGGGGCCTCCTCGATGACCGGTTCGTCGTCCTCGACCTCTTCGACCTCGGCGGGGAGGGCGGGCTCCTCCTCGTCCATGGGCTCCGGCTCGGCCTCGCGGACCGGGGCCTCCTCGAGGATCGGCTCGTCCTCCGGCTCCGGGGCCTCCGCGAGACGGTTGCCGAGCGGGGTGTCGGAGGGCACGGGGGGTGACGGAGGTGCGGCGTGGGCGGCCTCGAGGACCTCGAGGCGGTCCACCACCTCGAAGAAGGCCCCGACGCCCTCCCACTCTCCGACCGGGATCCAGGTCTGGGCGTCGTCGGAGATCAGGTCGGCGCGGGTGAGGCGCTGCTCGACGATCCAGCGCTGGAGGGTCGCCTGGTCACCGACCCGGTAGATGCGCCCCTCCTGCTTGATCATCAGCTCCTGGGCCGCCGGCCCCGGCGCTTCGGCGGCCTCGATCGGGATCTCGGCCGTAGAGAGCGGCGTGTCCTCGAGCGGGGGCAGCGGACCCGAGGGTGTGGGCTCCCACCGGTCTTCGACATCCGCTGCGGTGACGGCGGGACCCCGGAAGTCGCGGCCACACGACACACAGTTGAAGCGGATCCGGAACCCCGGGTCGGACAGTGCCGAGCGAGGAGGTTCGACCTCGTACTCAGTCAGGCAGTAGTTGCAGACGATCCGCAAGGTGAGAGGAACTATCCGCCGGCAATGTCGTCGATGCGCCTCTGGATGGCGGGTCCATCCGAAGGACTGGTCTTCAGGTAGTCGCGGTAGAAGCCTACCGCACCCGACAGATCCCCCAGAGCCTCCGCGACGAGGCCGCGGTACTTGATGAGACGCGAATCGCGGGCGCCAGCGGCTGCGGCGTCACCGAGATCTCGCTCCGCGGCGTCGTACTCTCCCTTGTGGAACCCGACGGCGCCGCAGGCGAGCAGTACCTTGCCGGCGCGCGGTTCGAGACCTCTCGCTCTGCGGCAGGCCTCACCCGCCATCTTCCAGTCGCTGGTCCCGATCGCGTACCAGGCGGTGTCGACGTGGTCGTCGACCGATGCCAGCGACGTGCTGGCCGGCTCGGTCTCCGTCGGACTCGCGGGCTGCGTTGGCTCACGAGTCGTGGGAGCGACGACCCGTCGGGAAGCGGGTCCACCCGGCGCGTCGTCCGGTCGGACGGCGATGAGCTGCGGCGCGGGGGGCTCCTTCACCTCCTCCTCGACCTCCCTCAAGGTGGTGTTGATCTCCTCGCGGAGCTTGTTCGCGTAATCTTCGGTGTGCTGTGCCTGGACCTTGGCTCGGACCGGTGGCCGGACG
This sequence comes from uncultured Enterobacterales bacterium, assembly GCA_964501915.1. GTDB lineage: Bacteria > Myxococcota_A > UBA796 > UBA796 > CAJQPC01 > CAYFPX01. Next base: position 33,130 of record CAZCVP010000031.1, on the reverse strand, counting down.
GTGGTCACGGGCTCGGCAGGTGTCTCCTCCTGACCGAGGGTCCACCACACGCCGCCGCCGACCACCAGGGCCAGTCCGGCGAGCAGCAGGCGGGACTGGTTGGCCTGCGCCTGCTTGCCCGAGCGGCCGGTGTCGGTCCGGCTGCCGCGTCGGGACTGGATCCGCTCCCGCTGGCGGTCCTTGAGGGCGGCGAAGGGGTCGACGAAGGGATTGCCGTCCCCCTTGTCCTTCTGGCTTCCGGCCGTGGCCTGGGAGGGTGCCGAGTCGCTGGAGTAGCCGCCGGTCGAGGGGGGCAGCGAGGAGTCGGCCAGGGCCTCCTCGGTGGCCTGGCGCAGGGCCTCGTTGGCCAGGTTGCGGCCCAGGCTGCCCATGCCGACGATGGTGGTCGGGGAGTCGTCCTCGAAGCCGGAGGCGGCCGGATTGGTCACGGCGCGCGCGGCCTCCGCCTGCTCGTAGATGTCGACGAAGTGCGCGTCCAGGTCGGGGATGTCGCCGATGGTCTTCCAGGTGGTGCCGTCGTGGCTGATCGCGTCGTCGGGGGTGACCCGGCCGTCCTGGATGTACTTGCGCAGGGTCTTGATGTCGCTGAAGTCGTAGACCAGCCCGATCTTGACCTTGACCTTCCAGGACGGGATGCCCACCGCGCGGAAGTCGAGATCCTCGGCCGATCGCCGGGCGCGCTTGGGGGTCGAGGAGGGAGCGGTCACGACCTTCAGCGAGGGGCCACCGCTCGAGGGGGCGCCGGCGGTGGCGACCGCCTGGTTGCGGGCGGTGTCCTCCTCGACAGACCGGGCCTTCGCGGCACCGGATGGGAAGACGACGAAGACGTGGCGGCAGCGCGGACAGGTGATGCGCGCTCCACGACCCGTGATCTTCGAGTCGTCGAGTTTGTAGCGAGCGCTGCAGCTTGGGCAGGTGACGATCATCGAGCCGGTACCATTCCTGGGTACGGTTGCGCGGGGACCCACCCGTGCCAGGGAGAACCTACCACCCGGAGCGGGGACCGCTCAAGGAAGACACCCAGGTCGCGGGTTTGCTTCACTCCGAGGCGCCGGGATCGGGCGCATGGGTCGGGCCACACAGGTGACGACGCGGGCTCCGGTGGAGTAGTGGAGGCCATGCTCTCCGTCCTGCTCTCCGCAGCCATCGCAGCACCGGAGCCCTGCACGGGGCACGTCTTCGACCAGCGGGTCTCCAGCGATCACTTCTGGGTGGAGTGGGAGGGGGATCTCCTCACCCGGGACCAGGCCGAGGCGATCGCCGGCTACGCCGAGCAGGCCCGCGAGGTCTACCTGGAGCTCGGCTGGCCTCTCACGGACGAGGCGATCGTCTACGCTGTCCTTCCCGCGGAGGGCTCGGGAATGGGGGGGCTGGCCCAGACCGGTACCTGCGAGGGCGAGATCGTCCCCGAGATCGAGCTCTACCTCGGCGAGTACAGCGAGGAGCGGGCTCTGAACCTCACCGCCCACGAGCTCGGCCACGGCGCCGAGTACGGCTACATGGGCGACTACCTCGACAGCGTGCAGTCCTGGCTCTGGTGGATGGAGGGTACCGCCACCTGGCTGGCGGCCCAGGTCGACGGCGACGAGGCCTCCTGGGCCTACGACGCGGAGGCCTACCTGAGGCACCCGGAGCTCGGCCTGCACCAGGACCTGACGGCCTTTCTCTACGCCGACCGCTCGAACCACATGTACGGCACCGCGATCCTGGCCTCCTTCCTGGAAGAGCGGGCCGGAGGATCGGACACGGTCCGGGAGACGTGGGCCTTCGGAGGGCCACGGACCGGGGAGGCGATCTACTTCCCGGAGGCCATCGAGTCCGTCGGGCTGGACTTCGACGCCCTCTGGGCCGAGTGGCTCGCCCGGTCCACCCGGGGGGCCCGGGGCGGGGGGGGGGCGGGGGGCCCCCCCCCCCGGCGCCGCGCGGCTGGCGATCGTCGGCGAGCTGCCCGCGGCGGGTTCCCCCGACTTCGAGCAGGAGCCCCAGGGGCTCGGGTTCAACGTGGTCGCCTTCTCCAACGGTCTCGGGGGGAGGAGCGAGGCCCTGGAGGTCACCTTCGAGGGCGACCCGGAGGTGGACTGGACGGTGGTGCTGGTGCGGGCCTTCGACACCTGGCCCGGGAGCCCGGTCCTGGAGTACGTCTCCCTCGAGGTCCAGGACGGCCAGGGCGAGGGCTGGCTGTCGGGCTTCGATCGATCGAGCTGGGCGTTCCTGGTGGTCTCTCCCCATGCCCCGGACCTGGCTGGCCACGCCTGGAGCTGGTCCGCGGACGCCGTCGACGATCCGGGAGCCATGGAGGGCACGGTCGTGCTCGCCGAGGGCCCCGAGGGCTGTGGCTGCGCCGCGTCGAGTCCCCGCGGCCTGTCCTTCGGGCTGTGGGTGCTCCTGGGGGGCCTGGTCCCGACTACCCGAGCACGACGGCCAGCGGCCCGATCAGGTCGGTGCGGGTGACGACGTTGACAGGGCGGCCCTCGTCGTCCACCACGGGGAGGCAGCCGAGCTGGTGCTCGGCCATCGACGCGGCGGCCTGCCGGAGGGAGGCTCCGGATCCGATCGATCTCACCTCGCGACGGACGAGGCGTCCAACAGGCCGGTCCAGTCCGAGGACCAGGTCGTCGAAGGCCCGCAGCGGGCCGCTGCGGCTCAGGTCCCTGCGGGAGAGCACGCCGACCACCACACCCTCTCTCACCACCAGGAGGTGGCGGCCCTGGCTCGCCTGCATCAGGACCCGGGCCAGCCGGAGCGGTCTCGAAGGACCGATCGACACCACCGATCGGCGCGGCAGGTCCCGGGTGGTCGGGCGGTCCGCCAGGTGCTCGGCGGCCAGTCGCACGACGTCGTGTTCGGTGAAGATGCCGATCGGTCGTCCGGTCGGGTCCACGACGATCGCGGCGTCCTGGGCGCTCCGCCGCAGGGCTCCGAGCACGTCGCTCGCCGCGGTCTCCGGCGCGACCAGGATGTCCAGGGGGAGGGCGAGATCCTCGGCTCGGGCCCTCCTGCGAGGGGCCTCCCGTGGAGCCCCTGGGTCCCGCTGTGGTCGGAAGACCATCTCCAGGGCCAGCAACGCCTGGTCGGTGATCATGCCGCCGACGTGGCCCTCGGCGTCGACCACGGGCAGGTGGTGGTGCTGGTAGCGAGCCATCAGCTCCGAGCAGGCCTCGCACGTGGCACTGCCCTGCACGGTGCAGACGGGGGAGGACATCCAGGCGCGAATGGACGGGGCTTCAGCGGTCATGGGGCCTCACGAGGAAGCACCCCCCTCGGCACCCCCGGGGTGGTGCGGGAGCCGATCCTGACAGAGCATTACCACGGGTCTCCGGGCAGAACGACCCGATGGCAAGCCAGCCGGACCCACGTCAGGGCTCTCCGTCGCATGGGGGACGTCGGCGGGGGATCCGAGCGCTGGGTGACCGGCTATACTCAGGTCGCCCTGGCCGACGCAGGGAAGGGAGCGGTCCATGTCCAAGTCCCACCAGCTTCCAAAGCCCTCCCATGGCGGCTCCGGCGGACCGAGCCGAGCGCGTCGTGGTGGCGGTGACGGGGACACGGAGGAGGCCCACACCCAGGACACCCTGGGCAACGCGGCGGTCCTCAACCTCATGCGGGCCGAGCCCTCGGTCGAGGGAGACGCCGGCGAAGCCTTCGGTGAGGCGACGTCCGGTGCGGCCGGCCAGCTCCCCTACCTGGGCGAGCTCGAGTCGGCCTTCGGGGCCGATCTCTCGGAGGTCGAGGCCTACCTGGGCGAGGACGACGCCCTCGACGAGCTCGGCGCCCACGGAGCGGCCCTGGACGAGCAGGTGGCGCTGGAGAGCGGCGCCTCCAAGGAGACGGTCGGCCACGAGGTCGCCCACGTCATGCAGGCCCGCGACGGGGGGGGGGCGGACGGTCCCCAGCTCGAGCAGGAGGTCGGCGCGGCCGACAGCCCGGCCGAGCAGCAGGCGGAGGAGGCCGGCAGCGCCTTCGCCGCGGGCGAGTCCCTCGCCGGCATGGACTTCGGCTCCGCCGGGGCCGGGACCGTGCACCTGGACTCCAACCCCCTCGCTTCAGACACGTCCAGCGACGACGTAGAGGATGCGAACGCCGCCCAGGGAGCGCTGGAGGTCACGCCGGAGGAGAAGGCCTCCCAGCTCCGGGCCGCGATCCGGACCGCCGACACCCGCACGATCTACCTGCTGCTCGGTGGCGACAACTCGGCGGTGAAGGCCGCCTTCGAGACGGCCTATGGCCAGTCCGTCAGCGCCTACGTGATGGACGCCATGTCCTATGAGCACTGGACCCACGTGCTGTCGTTCGTGCGCTTCGGCAAGGCGGACGTGGAGTCCCGGGTCAAGGCCGTCACCTGGGACATCCTCGGGACCGACGAGAAGGCGCTGTACCACATCCTCGAGACCGCCTCCTTCGAGGAGCGGTACGAGATGGCCAACAACCAGGTCATCCTCTTCTACATCACCAACGACACCAGCGGCGCCACCAAGCGACGCTGCCTGGCCGCCCTGGAGCCGTTGATGACCTCCGGCGTGCTCGACGACGCCGCCAAGACCGCGCTCTTCGAGGCGGTCAAGGCGATGGAGGAGGAGCTCGGGGCCCAGGTCCAGACCCTGATCACCCGCCTGGAGGCCCGAAAGGGCTTCTGGAACGACGACGAGGCGGGCATGCTCACCGACGTCGAGGAGTGGGTGAAGGCCCGCGGCTCGGGCTTCCCAGACCTCGACCTCGAGAAGCGCGAGCCGGGCGAGCTGATGCCGGCCATCGACTGGCTGGAGGGCGAGCTCAGCTCGCGGGAGTTCACCCAGGCGGTCAACACCCTGCGCACCGGTGGCCAGCGCGGCCTCATGGACAAGATCGAGGAGGCCGGCGCCGACACCACCTGGTGGTGGAGCAACGTCGACGAGTCCGGCATCTATGCCGCGATCTCCGCCGCCAGTCCGGAGGAGCGCCAGGCGATCCTCAACGACCCGGAGCAGCTCGCCCAGGTCATGGCGCTCCTGGACGAAGGCACCGAGCAGGAGCGGGTGAAGAAGCTCTTGGCCGGCCAGGCCACCGGTGAGTCCGCCTCCGCCTACGAGGACCTACTCGAAGAGCTGGATGGCTGGCTCTATGTCAGCGACGTCAAGGTCTTCTCCTGCCTGGATCGCATGACGCCCGAGGACCTGGTGCGCATCCGCCGCGACGACACCCTGCGCACGAAGATCGAGGGGGGCATCTCGGACGTGCCCCGCTTCCACGCCACCGTCGGCTACACCGGCGAGGCCTCCGAGTCGGGCTCGTCGAACCAGAGCGGCCTCTCCGAGGACATCAAGCAGGACCTCCGCGCCTCCGAGGAGACCGCCGGTGGCGAGCTGGCCAAGAGCAACGAGCGGGTCATCGCGCTGATCGAGGAGGCCGTCGACCACTGGGACGACAACGAGGACAAGATCTACAAGTCCGTGATCGCCTGGCAGGACGCCGGCGGCAAGATGGACCGGGTCGCCGACGCGGCGCTGCTCGACCGGGCCCAGACCGCCCTGCTCGACGTCGACAACGCCCGCTGGGAGGAGATCTACTTCGCGCTCACCGGCAGCCGCCGCCTCACCTGGCAGGACCGCCTGGAGAGCGCCGTGGTCGGCGCCGGCACCGACGACACGGGGCTCGACGCCACCATCAAGGAGGTCCCGGACGACGTGCTGGTCCGTGAGTGGTCCAACCTCGACGAGTACAGGACCAAGGCCGAGGCGGCCAAGAGCCAGACCGAGGTCGAGGCCCTGGCCCACTTCGTGGTCGACGTCGACACCGGCGTGCAGGCGATGATCAAGGGCGATCGCGACGACTGGCTGGAGCTGGTGGGCCAGCTCCGGGACAAGATGGTCGAGGCCCTCGAGAAGCCCGATGTCGCCAAGATCGCCGAGGGGGAGTTCCACTACGTCGTGCGGGAGGAGCTGCTGGCTCGCCTGCAGTACGCCCAGGCAGCGGCCTTCGCCGAGCACGATCGAGGACCCGGCTTCTGGAACAACATCAGCATGGGCCTGATGGACACCGGCTCCGCCACCGGCACCACCACCGAGCGGGAGTTCGGCGAGTACCAGGGGGCGATGGAGGAGGTGGTCTCCACCGAGGAGGGCACCGCCGAGCACGACGAGGCCCTCGCCGGCGCCGAGCAGCAGCGCAAGGAGTACATCGAGAGCCACGAGGACTACACGGCGGCCAAGGCGAGCGCTGCGAGCATCGCCGGGGCCATCGTCGGCGTGATCGTCTCGACGCTGGTGACCATCGCCACGGCGGGCACCGCCGGGCCGGCGGCGGTGGCGTTGATGAGCGGCATGTGCGGCGCGGTCTTCACCGAGCTGACAGAAGCCGCCATCCAGGGCAACGACTACAGCGTCGAGAAGGGCGCCGAGGACCTCACGGTGGCGCTGGTCGGCAGCGTCATGACCCTCGGCCTGGGCTCGGTCACCCAGAAGATGGCCGCCGGCATCGGCGGCACCGAGGCGGCGACCGCGTTCTCGGCTCTGCTCAAGGACCAGTTCGGCGACACCTTCGCCCTCTGGGCCCAGGCCGCCGGCAAGGACGCGCTCAAGAGCGCCTTCGCCACCTTCCCCAAGACCTACGCCACGGACCTCATCCGGACCGAGGGTCTGCTGCGGCAGGAGCTGTTGGGTGTGGAGGGGGCGTTGAAGTCGACGGTCAAGACCTATGCGGTCGGGCTGGTCACCAAGGCCATCACCTTCCAGGTGGACGACCGGGCCGAGGACCTCGCCGCGCTCAAGGCCATGGGGGACTGGGACGAGTACGCCAGCGAGCTGCTCAAGAAGAAGCTCGTCGACCTCGCCATCGTCACCACGGTCTCCAAGGTCTGGGCCGGCAAGCCCCTGACCTACAAGGACTGGATCACCCTGATGTGCAAGGTGGCGGTGACCCGGAACGGGGTGAAGCTCGACGCCAAGGCGGCCCAGGAGGACGCGGGCAAGTCCCTCGCCTTCTTCAACACGGCCACCGCCGAGGAGCTGAAGCGTGTCAAGGGCATCGGCGACGGCATCGCGACCCGGATCCTCACGGCGCGGGCCGCGGGCGGGGGCTTCCAGAACCTCCAGGGTGTCTACGACGTGCCCTACTTCAAGGAAGACGTCCTCATGCCGGCGGCCACGGAGATACGGGACGACTTCCTGAAGCAGAAGGAGGCGGAGCAGTCCGCGAGTGCCGCTCCGTCCTGAGGAACCGATGAAAGTCCGAGTGACTCCGATCGTGGCGCCCGTCGCTGTGGCGCTCCTGTTGACCGGCTGTGGGGACTCCAGCGAGGCTCGTCGGGCCGCGGCTGCCGAGGAGGCGAGCCGCTCCGCCGAGCCCACGACACCCACACCCCCACCC
>CAZCVP010000031.1:8686-25779 GCA_964501915.1 uncultured Enterobacterales bacterium | reverse complement strand
GGCCGCCCCGGGGGGCGGGGGGGGCGGGGGCGGCCGCGGCGGCGCCCCGCCCCCCCCCCCCCACCCCACCCACCCCCCCCCCCCCGCCGCCGCCGGCGGCCAGCGCCACGGCGGTCCCGGCCCAGGACCCGGCGGTGCCGCCTCGCTGGAGCGACGACATGTCCGTCTCGATGGCGGTCGGCCAGGGGGGGCACCTCGAGGCGCTGACCGCCGGCAAGCCGTTCACCGTCGAAGATCCCGTGACGGGCGGCACCCGCAAGCTCGGCCTGCCGCAGACGATCGCCGGAGCGGACAACGCGCCCATCGCCTGGCCGGTCGCACCGGGTCACGGCTTCGTCCCCGCCCGCTGCAAGGACGAGGACACCGGCGAGTCCATCGTGCTGCACTTCGAGCTGGTCTGGGACCCCACCGAGACCCGCATGGACGGTGGCAAGGGCATGTTCCGGGCCGTCGGCTACGAGCTGGCCGAGGTCGGAGACGACGTGCGCCACCGCTACGAGCAGCAGGGCGACTTCTGGGTCCGTAAGACGGGCTCGTGAGCCTTCGCGGTGTCGGGGCGACGGTCGGCGCCCTGCTCCTGGTCGCCGGACTCGGTGCCTTCGGTCTCCGGGCCTGGCAGGCTCAGGACCGCCGCGATCCCGACCGGACTCCCCGCGCCAATCCCCTCGCTGCTGTCGATGCCCACGCCACCCCCCCTCCGCCGGAAGCCGAGCCCATGACGCCTCCCGCCACCGAAGTCCCACCCGCCGTCGACCTGGTCCGGTTCCAGATGCTGCGCAGCGCCACCGTGCTGCCCGAGCAACCCCTCGAGGGCATGCTCGGGCGCCTGTTGCCCGCCGGCGGGGTCCGCGGCTGGCTGGTCTCCCCCGTCGGCAAGGGGCTGGGGTTCACGGTCGCCGGCTCGGGCGAGTCGCTCGCACGGTCCCTGGCGGAGGAGCTCGGGCGCCTCGTCACGGCCGACGCCGGTCGGGTGTTCCTCACCCTGGCCCGGTTCAACGGCTTCGAGGGCCTGCGCTACGAGACCGTGCTCGGGCGGCCGGCCTGGGTCCGGGCCGGGGTGCGGGGGCTCGACGAGATCCGCATCGGCGCGGCTCTGCGCGAGGAGGGGGTGCCCGCCGAAGAGCTGGAGCGGGTGCTGGCCGGACCGGGCACGGTCCTGGGGCTGGACGTCATCTCCGACGGGAAGCGGGACGGCCTGGCGGTGGTCCGGCGGGTCTCGGAGCTGCCGGAGGAGCTGGGGGACGGGACGCGAGTGGCTGGAGCCACTGCGGTGACGGTCGAGCGCGTGGTCGGGTGGTCGGACACCACCTTCGTGCGCCGCTCGGGGCTGGAGGGCCTGGAGCTGATCGACTGGCAGGTCGACCAGGGCATCACCGGGGACTCGGCGAAGCGGGTTGGCACGGTGCATGGCGTGCTCGGCACCGACGCACCGGCGGAGATCGCCTGGATCGCCGGGCGCTTCTCGGAGTCCGTGGTCTACGTCTACGAGTGAGGTCGAGCCCGTGAGCGCGGCACGTCGACAGCTCTCGACCCGCTACAAGCTGGTCTTCGGCCTGCTCGTCGCCCTCCTCGTGATCCTGGGCGTCGAGGTGGCCTACAACCTCCGCTATGGCCTGCCGCCGCCCTCCGGTCAGATCGCCCGGATGGCCCAGTGCCGGGTCCGGACCACCGCCCAGGACGCGAAGCTCGACTGCTCTCCGGGGGAGCTGGAGGACGTCACGGTGCCGCTGAAGCCGACGGCGGGTCGGCCCCGCATCGTCTTCCTCGGTGCCTCGTCGGTGCGCGAGCCTCGGCAGCGGCCCTTTCCGAGCGCGGTCGCCGCGGCCCTGCCCCAGGCCGAGGTGATCAACCTCGCGGTGCCCGGCCTGTCCGTGGCCGGGGTCGCCCGGATCTCCAGCGAGCTGGAGCCGCTGGAGCCGGACCTGGTGGTGATCTACGCCGGCCACAACGAGTTCAGCGAGGACGTCTTCAGCGGTCGCATCGCTTCCTTGAAGCTCTGGACCCTGCCGATCTACGCGCTGCTGGAGTGGTCCTGGATCCACCGAGGCCTCAACAGCCTGCTCACCCACCGCATCACCAGCGTCTCCAAGACCGCCCAGAGCACCCACCCCACCGACGACGACTTCTCGCTGCGGGTGCGGGACCGGGTCTTCGCCCGCTACCGGGCGGACCTGGAGACGGCCGTGGAGGCCAGCCCGGCGCCGGTGGTGCTCACGACCCTGCTGCGCAACCCCGATCGGGGACCCACCGGCACCTGGACCGCAGGCCGGCCCGAGTGCGGCGCTGCTGTCCAGGCGACCGCCCGTGCCGGTGCCTCGCCGGAGGCCCTGGCTCGTCTGGAGCAGGACTGCGGGGACCAGGCCCTGACCTGGTGGATCCGGTGCCGGATCGCTCGCCAGGCCGGCGATCAGCAGGCGGCGCTCGTCGCCTGGCACCGCTCGATGGCCCTGGACGCCCTGCCGCTGCGCGCCCCTGCGGAGGCGGACGACGTGGTGCGGCAGGTGGCGGCGGAGACCGGGGCGACGCTCGTCGACCTGGAGCAGGAGGTCGGTGCGACCCCGCCGGGCACCTGGTTCGTCGACCCGATCCACTTCTCCGGCGCCGGTGTCGACGGCATGGCGCGGGTGCTGGTGCCGGTGCTGCGCGAGGAGCTCAGCCGTCCTCGATGAGGAAGACGTGCAGGGCCACGGGGCCGTGCACACCCAGGCAGAGCTCCAGCTCGATGTCCGCGGTGCGGCTGGGGCCGGTGATCAGGGTGAGGGCGGAGGGCAGCGCGTCGAGCCCACCCAGGTGAGCGAGCACGGCCGCGAGATCGGGCTCCAGGCGTGACAGGGGCAGGAGCACGGCGGTGGTGGGAGGCAGCAGGGAGGCGGTGCGGCTTCCCTCGGGCCCGTGGAGCAGGACCAGGGTGCCGGTCTCGGCGATGCCCCAGGCAGCCTCACAGAGGCCCACGTCGCCGTCGAGGTCCTCCAGGGCGGCCAGCGCCGCCTCCCGGCTCGCCACCCGCCGCACCACCGCGTCCGCCTGCGTCGCCCGCTCGACGAAGAGCTCCACCGGGTGACGCTAGTGCCGGAACCCGGCCGGGGGGGGGGGGGTGGGGGGGCCGCCGGCGCCCACCCCCCGGCCGGTGCCCGCCACCCCGGGCCACCGTGGGTGTCCTCCTGGGCCTTCCACCAGGCGCGGAAGCTCTGGCGGGGGGGAGACAGCCGCACGACCTGCTTCCAGGCCCAGGGGCGGCTGGCGACGGCGGCGAAGGCCGCGCCGGCGAGGTGGTCCCGCACCGAGCTCTTCGACCAGTTCTGCTGACGCCGGCCCAGGATCCGCTCCTGCAGCGGGATGCCCACCGGGCAGACCTCTCCACAGGCGCCGCAGAGGCTGCACGCCCAGGGCAGCTCCGGGTCCACGGCACCCTGGAGGGCGACGCCGATGGGACCGGGGATCACCTGCTCGTAGGCGTGGCCGCCGATCTGGCGGTAGACCGGACACACGTTGAGACAGGCCCCGCAGCGGATGCAGTGCAACAGGTCCTGGAAGGGGGTCCCCCGGAGCGCGGAGCGGCCGTTGTCCACGATCACCACGTGGAGCTCCTCGGGGCCGTCCTGCTCGCCTGCTCGCCGCGGCCCGGTGATCAGGCTGACGTAGGAGGTGGCCCGCTGGCCGGTGGCCGCCCGCGGGAGCAGGGTCAGCACGGCGTCGAGGTCGCTCAGCTCGGGCACCAGCCGCTCGCGGCCCATCACGACCACGTGGAGCGGCGGCAGGGTGCTCGCCATGCGCCCGTTGCCCTCGTTGGTCACCACCACGACGCTGCCGGTGGCGGCCACGCCGAAGTTGCAGCCGGTGATGCCCATCTGCGCGGCCACAAAAGCCTCCCGGAGCACGACCCGTGCGTGGCGGGTGAGCTCGGCGGGGTCGTCCGACAGCGAGTCGGCCCCGTGCCGGTTGAACAGCTCCTGGACCTGCCGTCGGGTCTTGTGGATCGCCGGCACGATGATGTGCGAGGGCCGCTCGCCGCTGAGCTGGACGATGTACTCACCGAGGTCGGTCTCCAGGACCTCGAGGCCGGCTTCCTCCAGGGCGGCGTTGAGGCCGATCTCCTCCGTCACCATCGACTTGCCCTTGACCACCCGCTCGACCCCCCGGGCGAGGGCCAGCTCCGTCACCAGGGTCCTCGCTGCGCTGGCGTCCGCGGCGTGGTGGACCCGGCCGCCTGCGGCCTCGACCTGGGAGACGAAGCGGGCCAGGTGGGTGTCCAGGTCGTCGACGGTGCGGGCGCGGAGGTCGGCGGCCTGCTGGCGGGTGCCCTCCAGGTCCCGCACCTCGGACAACGCCGCCTCGCGCCGCGTCCCGGTGCGGTCCTGCACGTTGCGCAGGGCCCCTCGGAGGCTCGCGTCCTCGATGGCCCGGGCCGCGCGTCGGTCGAACTCAGACACGGCCCTGCCACCCCTCGGCGAGCAGCTCGGCGGTGTGCAGGGTTCGCACCTCGGCACCGCGCTGGGCGAGCCGGCGACGGATCGTGCGCAGGCAGCCCATGTCGGCGGCCACCAGCACCTCGGCGCCGGTCGACAGGACGCGGTCGCACTTCTCCTCGGTCATCGCCGCCGAGGTCGCCGGCATCTTGACGGAGAAGGTGCCGCCGAAGCCGCAGCAGTCCCGGGCCCCGGGCAGGGGCACCAGCTCCAGTCCCTCCACCATGCCCAGGACGGTGAGGGAGGCCCCGCTGCCGCCCAGCCAGCGCTCCAGGTGGCAGGAGGGGTGCCAGGTGGCGCGGGCCTCGAACCGGACCGGGAGCCGGTCGACCCCCAGGACGGAGATCAGGAACTGGCTCAGTTCCCAGGTGTTGGCGGCGAGCCTGCGGGCCTCGGCTTCCTCGGGCCGCCCGGCGAACAGCTCCGGCCAGCCGTGGCGCACCATGGCGGCACAGGAACCCGAAGGTGTCACGACCACCTCGCTCCCGGCGAAGGCCGCCAGGGTCGTCCGCGCCACCCTGCGAGCCTCCCGCTCGCCGCCGCTGTTGTGGACGGGCTGACCACAGCACGTCTGGGCTTCGGGCACGTCCAGGTCCACGCCGAGGGCCTGGAGCACCTTCGCCGCGGCGACGCAAGCTGCTGGATGGGCCGTGTCACAGAGGCAGGTGATCAGCAGAGACGCACGCATCGGGCTCCCGCACCCCCGGACGGGGGCAGGAGACGATACCCTGCCCGTCGAGCCAGGCAGGGGCCCCGATGTCGAGATCCATGCGCGCGTTGATGGCGGTCTTCGGCGTCCAGCTCGTGTGCATCCTGGTCCTGCTCCACCTGCTCCAGGGCTCCTACGCGGCCCTGGGGGTGGCCAAGTACACGGTCATCACCTCGATCGTGGTCGCCTCGGCGCTGGTTCGCGGTCGCACGCCCCTGCACCGGCCGCTGGCGATGGCCTTCGTCTTCCTGTGGGTCGGGGACTTCTTCCTGATCTTCGTCGGGGTCCTGCCAGGGGTCTCCCCCGACGACCGCTGGGTCCACATCTGCGGCATGGTCGGCTTCCTGATCGCCTACCTGTGCCTGCTGAAGGTGTACTGGAAGCGGCCCTCGCTCGGGCGCAGCGATGGGGTCGCGGCTCTGCCGGTCCTGGCGATCGGGGTGCCGGTGGTCGTGCTGCTCTGGCCCTATGTCTCCGGGGGCCTGCGGATCTGGGCCCTGGTCTTCACGCTGGGCGTGGGCACGATGGCCTGGTTCGCCATCTGCACCCTGCACCGCGGCTTCTATCGACCCACCATCGCTCGTCGCTTCGCCGCCGCGGGCCTGCTGATCTTCCTGTCGGACATGGGCGTCGGCTTCAGCTTCTTCTACCCGGAGCTCCACCGGAACCTCCCCTGGCTGGGCTTCGAGATCTGGATCACCTACGTCCCCGCCTGGTGCCTGCTGCTGCTCAACCTCGCCGAGGACGACCTCCAGCAGGCCCCGGTGCCCGCGGAGAGCCCATGATCACACCCAGCTACCAGCCGGTCCCCTCCGGAAAGCGCTGGACCGTCTACGTGCTGGTGTTCGCCACCGTCTGGCTGACGGGCGCCTTCACGGCCATCGACTGGGCGGTCTTCGTGCACCGCTTCGACACGGTCTTCTCCGAGCCGGCCCGCTTCCTGCGCTCGGTGTTCTGCGTGGCCCTGGCCTGTCTGCCCCTGAGGCACGCCATCCACCAGCGCGACGCCCGGCTGCTCGCCGCGGCCTTCGTCTTCGCGGGCCTCGGGGACTACTTCCTGATCCTCACCGACCGCTTCCTGATCGGGGTTGGCGCCTTCCTCCTCTGCCACCTCATCCTGACCGTGAGGCACGCCCGGGGTCTGCGGGCGGCGCTCGCGGGCGACGGTGGCGAGGTGCTCCGGCGCAAGCTGGTGATCCTGGGGCTCGTGGCGCTCTCGATCACCGGGGCCCTGGTGGTCTGGGCCTGGCCGGTGATGGCTCGCGAGGGCAACCAGGTGCGCGACATCGCCTACATGTCCGTGCTCACGGTGTCGATGTGGATGGGCTGGACCACCGTGCTGCACCGCTGCTACCCCCGGGACAACGCCTGGATGATCGCTGTCGGCATGACCTCCTTCTACATCTGCGATGTGGCCCTGGGACTCGGCACCGAGCTCCAGGGCAGCCAGGCCGAGCTGTTCGGGCTGGTGCCGGACCTGACCTACACACCCGCGCTGATGCTGGTGGCCCTCAGCGGCTACTTCTGGGACCTGGAGTGGGTGCCGGATCCCTGACCGCGAGGATCACCCCACCACCACCTCGAGCTTCGCGTTGCGGGCCATCAAGGTGATCGGCCCGTGGCGCCGGAAGTGCACGGTGAGGCGCTGGTTGTGGGGCGAGCCGCTGATGCGCTGGATCTCCCCCTCGCCGTAGGTCGGGTGGACCACGCGGGTACCGGGCGCATAGGCGCTCAGGTCCTCGGGCTCCAGCGTGGTGCCGACGGCCGGCCGGGGCACCTTCTTCGCCCCCCGGCGGTGCTGGGCCAGGAAGGTGTCCATGCGCTGCTGCTGGTCGTCGCTGAGGCCGCTGGAGGACGGCCTGCTGGTGCGGCGACCGTAGAAGCTGGCCAGCTTGCCACCGCCCGTGGTCAGGGTGTCGGGGATCTCGTCGAGGAAGCGAGAGCGTGAGGCGCGCTCGGCGCGTCCCCCCCACTGGCGCCGCATCCGCGGCCGGGAGATCACCAGCCGCTCCTGGGCCCGGGTGAAGGCCACGTAGGTGAGGCGGCGCTCCTCCTCGATGTCCTCGAGGTGATCGGAGCTGCGCACGTGGGGGAAGGAGCCCTCGACCATGCCGGCCACGTAGACCACGGGGAATTCGAGCCCCTTGGCCAGGTGGGCGGTGAGCAGGGTGACCCGCCCGTCGACGTCGGGGAGCTCGTCGGCCTGGCCGGCGAGACTCACTCGGTCGAGCCAGGCCTGGAGCCGGGCCAGGGGCTCGTCGCTGTCCTCGACGAGCTCCTCCTCGGCGTCCCGGGCGAGCTCGTCGAGGTTGCCCAGGCGTCCGCGGGCCTCGTCGGTGTCCTCGGCCTGGAGCATGTCCACGTAGCCGCTCTCGGCGGCGATCGTGGCGACCAGCTCGCCCGGGGAGAGTCTCAGCGCCTTCTCTCGCCAGCTCACCAGGTGGGCGTGGAAGGTGGCCAGGGACTTGCTGCGACGAGAGGACCCCTTCCCCAGGGCCTCCACGCCACCGGTCAGCGGGGTGCCCCGGGTGGCGGCTTCGGTCCGGATCGCCTCCACGGCCTTGGCTCCGAGACCTCGCCGGGGCACGTTGAGGATGCGCACCAGCGCCATGTCATCGGCCGGATTCAGCACGAGCCTCACATAGGCCAGCAGGTCCCGGACCTCTCGGCGCTCGTAGAAGCGACGGGCGCCGACCACGACATAGGGCCAGCGGCGCCGCTCCAGGGCCTGCTCGAAGGGCCGCGAGGAGGCGTTGGTGCGGTAGATGACGGCCAGGTCGCTGAAGTCCCGACCCTTGCGGCGCTGGGTGGCCATGTCCTGGAGGACCAGGGCGGCCGCCTCCGGCGCGGCGGCGCCGACGAGCAGCTTCACGGCGTCGCCCTCGGTCCCGGCGGTCCACAGGGTCTTGTCCTTGCGCCCCTTGTTGTTCCTCACCACCGCCATCGCCGCGGCGAGGATCTTCTGGCTGGAGCGGTAGTTCTGCTCCAGGCGCACCACGGTGGCGTCCTCGAAGTCCTGCTCGAAGTCGAGGATGTTGCGGATGTCGGCGCCGCGGAAGCTGTAGATGGACTGGTCGTCGTCACCGACCACGGCGAGGTTGCGGCGCTTCGACGCCAGCAGCTTCACCAGCTCGTACTGGGCCCGGTTCGTGTCCTGGTACTCGTCGACCAGCAGGTAGTGGAAGCGGTCCTGCCAGCGCTCGAGCCGATCCGGGCGGGTGCGGAAGAGCAGCACGACCTTGTTGATCAGGTCGTTGAAGTCGACCGCCGAGGACGCCGCCAGGCGCTCCTCGTAGGCCCGGAAGACCCGCATCGCGGTGCTGCCGGCCTGCTCCACGCCGTGCAACAGCCACTCGTCGGGTCCCCAGAGCTTGTTCTTGGCGCGGTCGATCTTCGCTCGGAAGTTCCTGGGGGGATGGACCTTGGGGTCCAGCTTCAGGTCCTTGAGGATCTGCTTGAGCACCCGGAGCTGGTCGTCGTCGTCCCAGACCACGTAGTGGCCGGAGAGCCCGATGTTCGGTGCCTCCTGCCGCAGGATGCGGGCGCAGGCGGAGTGGAAGGTGGAGACCCACAGGGAGTGAGCGGCCTCCTCGCCGACCAGCTCCCGCACCCGCTCCTTCATCTCCTGGGCGGCCTTGTTGGTGAAGGTGACCGCCAGGATCCGCCAGGGCTTCACGCCGCTGTGGAGCAGGTGGGCGATGCGGCGGGTGAGGACCCGGGTCTTGCCGGAGCCGGCGCCGGCCAGGATCAGCAGGGGACCCTCGAGGGTCTCGACGGCCTGGCGCTGGGGCTCGTTGAGGCCCTGGAGGTGGTCGGGAGCTGCCATCCGGGTCCGATATCCCGATCCGCAGCGTCAGCCTCCGGGGCCCTCGATGTGCAGCCAGGCGGTGGTGGTGAGGTGCTCCTCGTCCACGCGGCTGTAGAGGGGCCACATGCCGGGGGAGTCGAGCTCGACGTAGACACGGCTGGCCTCGCCGGGTGCGAGCCCCAGGACCGACAGTGTTCGGCCGGTCTCGGCCTCGTGCAGACCGTGGCCCTCGAAGTACAGCGCGTGCTCCGCGGTGCCGAAGCTGGCGGCGTTCAGGCGGATGACGTCGCCGTCGCGGGCCGTGGCCACGCCGTCCTCCCGCGTGGTCGTGTGGCCCCTGGTCCCCCGGACCTCCTGGAGGACCAGCGACGGCACGGAGCCTTCGACCAGGGGCTCGTCCTCGGGATGCATCCAGGTGAAGGCCGGCTCGTAGAGGTCCAGGAAGATCGCGTTGACCATGTGGGTGGGGTCCCAGGCGGCGTCCTCGACGAAGTCCCGCACCACCACCACGCCGAGCAGGCCGCTGCGGGCCTGGCTGTAGGTCCCGTCCTCGTCGACCATCGACGAGTAGTAGAGGAAGGTCCCCGGTCCCTGGTCCGCCTTCCAGATCCAGGTCGCGGTCTCACCGGGACGGGCGATCCGCTGGTCCTGGCTGGGGGTGCCGCTCAGGCCGTCGGCGGAGAGCGCCACGGCGTCGTCGGCTGTGTTGGTGAGGGTGAACTCCACGGTGTCGCCCAGGTCGGCGACGATGGCCGGGCCGATGAACTCCCCGTCGAGGTGGAAGCCGTCCAGCACGCCCAGGGACGTCCCCTCGGCGTCGAGCAGGGTGTGGAAGCCCGGGGTCAGGGTCACGTCGTAGGCGCGGGTCACGCCGGTGTCCATCGAGGCCGGGTCGAGCCCCGTCTCCCAGGAGATGCAGGCTGCAGCGGCGAGCAGCATCAAGGCGTTCATGGACACCTCTCGTCGTGCGGGTGCGCCCGGGTCAGATCGGTGGACCCCGTGAGCGCCTCTAACCCGGCTCTCTCAGCGGAGGTAGGGGCGCTCGGGTGCGAGGAGCATGGCCCGGGCTTCGGCTCGCCAGGTCTCAGGGGCCTCGTCGCCGAGCATCACGAGACCCATGACCCTGGCCTGGCCCTTCAGGAAGAGGCTGAGGCCCTCGGTCAGGGCCTCCATGTCATCGGGGTCGGAGCGGAGGTCCGGCCCGGTCGCCAGGTCGAGCAGGCGGTCCACGGAGGCCTCGTCCCCTCCGAACTGTTGCACGAGCTCGACTCTCAGGGCCGTGGTGTCCTCCAGGCCCGGCCCGTGCAGTCCCAGCACGGCTCCGAGGTTCCAGCGGCTCACCACCGTGGCTGGGTCCCTGGCCAGGGCCTGGGCCTTGAGCTCCTCGCTCGCGCCGTCCGATGCGGCGACGGTCTGGAGCAGGAAGGGCTGCCCGTCTGCGTCCACTACCTCCAGCGCTGTCTCGAGGTGGCCCTTCATCAGGCGTCCCGTGGAGGTCAGACCATACTCCGGGTCCGGGTAGGGCGGGTCCAGCCACAACATGTAGGCGAGATCTCCATTCAGGGCGGCGAGCTCCCGGAGCGCCGGACCCTCTCGCTCCTCTCCCGCCAGGCGCATCACCCGAGCCAGGTCGACGGCCAACAGGGTCGCCAGGGCCGGGTGCGTCTTCGGCAGGTGCTGCTGCATGTCTCGGGCAGCCTCCACCTGGCCACGGCCCGCCAGCATGAAGCCCGCGGCCATCGTGAGCCAGGGGTGGTCCGGGTAGTCGGCGGCCGCCTGCAGGAAGGCCTCGGGCTTGTCTTCTTCGGGCAGACACCGGGTCGCCACGTAGATCAGGTCGGGGTTCGCGGGGTCCAGGACCGACTGGCCCCGGTGCCGTCCGCAGACCTCTGCGCGGACGAGTGGGTCCGCAGCGCTGTCCTGCTCGAGACGCAGCAGGGCCGGCTCGTCGGGGTCGGCCGCCAGGCGCTCGGCCAGGATCGCTGGGAAGTCCGGGAGCTGGCGAGCCTGGGAGAGCCACAGCAGGCTGTCGTGGCTCTCCAAGGCATCCCAGCGGGCGTGGACCCGCATCAGCGCCTCCTGCTCCTCGGGGGTCCCGAGCAGCAGGACCTGGCCCCACGGAGTGAGCTCGCTGTGGCTGTCCAGCACGTCGCGGAACGCTGTACCGCCGCGCGTCTGGAGCTCCTCCGGGGGGGGCGTGAAGAGGTGGTCGGCCCGCGAGGTCAGCCAGCGGGGGGCACCGAGCTGTCGGTCGGGTTCCTCTGGGGCGCGCCCGTAGGACGCCGTCCACTCGACCAGGGGCGCGGCCCCGGCCACGCTGTAGACGTGGGACAGCCCACGGCTGGAGACGTCCTCTTCGAAGGACTCCACGAGGTCCCCGGCGAGTGTCGCCGTGGTGACGGCGACCTCCTCGCTCGGGACCACGTCCACCACGCGGGTGCCCCGGGACGGGACGTGCACGGTCTGGTCTCCCACCGCCACCAGGACGGCGATGCCCAGCCCGTTGTAGATCGTGACCTTGGCGTTCGTGGTCGGCACGGACAACATCGTCGCCGGGACCAGCAGGCCGAGGGCCACGCCCAGCCGGGCCGTGCCGGGGATCCAGCCGTCGGCGACCTGGAAGCGATCCCAGAGGTCGAGGCGGGTCTGCCGGGGCCGCTCACTGCCAGGGCAGCGGGTGGTGTAGGTGTCCGGGACCTCGGCGGGTGCGGGGGCCGGCCCGGGATCCCGCTCCTCGCGCAGGCAGGTCTCGACCTGTGCTTCGGCCTCCAGGAGCGCCTCCCGCGTGGCGTTGGAGAGCGCCGAGAGCGGTCCGGTGAGGGCGTCGATCCAGGAGTCCACGGTCTGGAGCCACCGCATGATCTGGGGCTGGGTGGGGAAGGGCAGCCCCAGGTCTTCGCTGGCCATGGACCGGAACGAGGTGACCTCGAGCTTGTCGGCCACCACCTCGGAGATCACCACGCGGCTGCGGTCGGCGTAGGCCTGGCTGAGGGCGGTGTAGACCTCCCCGCTGACCTTCCGCAGGCGGCGTTGCTCGTCCTCGGTGATCTTCTGGTCCACCGCGACGATCTGCCAGACGTTGAGGAGGTACCCCTTGGCGTCCTCGAGGTCGCGGCGGGTGTGCTCGGCGTAGTGGAGCAGCCGGGCGAGGCCGACGAGGTGCTCCTCCCAGCCCTGGCCCAGGTTCCTGGCGGCCCGGCGGTGGGCGCTCCGGCAGGCCCGGTCGTGGGCCTGGACGGCGTCGCGCGCGGCGTCGCACTCGGACTTCACGCGGAGGATGGCGGACGACAGGTCCTTGCGGCGCAGCTCCTGGCCCCGGTGTCGGATGACGCCTCCGGGCGCGCTCAGAGCCCCGGACTTCAGGCCCTCGAGCAGGTGGCACTCTTGGAGGCGCTCCCGCCACCGCTCGAGGTCGTCCGCGAGCGTCTGGGGGTAGAGGCGCTGCAGCGCGACCAGGACCCGCTGGCGATCGACGGAGCCGAGTGGCTCGTAGAGCTCCTCGACCCGGTCGACGCCCAGCACCCCGGATCGACCGAGCCAGGCTCCGCGGTAGCGGCGCTGGTGGTAGGTCCGACCGAAGCGCTCGTCGACCCCGGCCAGGGTCTCGTCGAGGGGGGTGCAGGTCTCGGTCTCCGTGAAGCCCGCCGAGGCGAAGAGCCCCTGGGAGAGGCGGTGACGCAGGGCCTCCGGATCGCTGAAGATCGACCAGGCGGAGCGGCCGTCGAGCTTCGAGGGCAGGTACCGCTGCTTGGCGCTCTCCTCGCGCTCCTGGTTCGGAGGGTGCGACGACCACATCTTCGGCGGCGCCGCGAGCTGACTCTCGAAGACCCGGTGGCGGCTCGCCCCTCGCTCGGGGACCTCGGGGGGCAGGCCCAGGGTGGGCTCGTCGTGGATCTCTCGCAGCTTCTCCAGGATCCGGGTCTGGATGGCGAAGAGGTCCTCCGGGGGGCGCCCGGCCTCCAGCTCGGTGGTGGCCAGGGCGGTGGCCCGGTCCCAGGCGTCGTCGGCGGGTCCCAGGCGCCAGAGGCCGTGGATGAGGCTGTCGCTGCCGGTCACCGACACGGCCACCCGGTCGGCCTGGAACTCCATCTGCCGGCTCAGGGCGCGCTCGGCGAGCACGACGCCTCGGAGCGCCGTGTCCAGCACGGCACGGATCGCCCAGACCAGCAGGGACATGATCCAGCCGATCCAGGCGAAGCGGAGATCGAACCGCGACAGGCCGGCCAACAGCTCGTCGAGCCGGCCTCGAACCCCGACCACGTGCTGGACGACCTGCTGGGAGGTGTAGACCCAGGTGCCGACCGCCATGCTCCGCTGGGCGAAGTGTCCGAACTCGTGGGCGAGCACGGCCTTGAGCTCGTCCAGAGTCACCACGTTGACCAGCCCGAGGCCGATCAGCAGGTTCTTGCGGGTCGGCAGGACCAGGTTCCACGAGGCCAGGTCGTAGAAGACCGCGGCGTTCACGGTGGGGGAGAGGAAGATCCTGTGGGGCCTCGGGGCGCCCACCTCGTCGGCCACCCGGTGCACGAAGGCGAACAGGAGCGGTTCGTCGGCCTCGGTGATCTCCACCCGCGTGGGGTCGCTGCCCCGCTGGATGAACAGCAGGCCGCGGACCAGGAAGACGAAGAAGAAGGTGGGCACCAGGGCCAGGACCATCGCGAGCGCCGCGTCCCCGCCCCCTGCCTCGAAGCCGTCCACGACGAGTCGCCAGGCCGTGCGGCCGAACCAGAACGTGAGCCCCAGGTACAGCACACCGAAGGCCACCAGGGCCAGCACGGCGAGCCAGGCGTTGCGCTTGTAGGCCGGGCTCGGTTCCGTCAGGTCCTCGGGGACGAGGTCCGGTCCCTCGGGGTAGAGGTCTTCGATGGATCGCGGCGTCTCCACGGGCATCTCCGGGGAAGGTCGTGCTGGGGTGAGCCTGCTGCCTCGTCCCCATCATCCCCCGTTCGACCTCCCGGCGGTGTCGCGAGTCGTGTCAGTCCCCCTTGGACCTGGCCAGCCTGGCGTGGACCTGGGCGGCGCGCCCCTCGAGGTTCTTCTGCCGACCCCGGGCGACGCTCAGGGCCCCGTCGGGCACGTCGGCGGTGATGGTGCTGCCGGCGCCGACGATGGTGTCGTCGCCGACCCGGACCGGGGCGACCAGCGCCGTGTTCGAGCCGACGAAGGCCCGATCGCCGATCTCGGTGCGGTGCTTGGTGTGGCCGTCGTAGTTGCAGGTGATGGTGCCGGCGCCGATGTTGACGTCCCGGCCCACCTCGCAGTCGCCGAGGTAGCTCAGGTGGCCGGCGGTGGCGCCCGCTCGCAGGAGCGCCTGCTTGGTCTCGACGAAGTTCCCGATGCGGACCCCCGCCTCCAGCTCGGTCCCCGGTCGGAGTCGGGCCATCGGACCCACACGGACCCCCGTGCCGAGCACGGCTCCGTCGGCCAGGGTGGCGTCGAGGATCCTGGCGCCTTCGTGGACCCGGGTGTCGTGGAGGATGCAGCGGGCGCCGATCGTGACGTCGCTGGCGATGGCGGTCGTGCCCGTGAGCAGGGTCCCGGGTCCCACGGTGACGTCCTCGGACAGGAGCACGGTGACGTCGATGTAGGTAGCGGCCGGGTCGCGCAGGGTCACGCCGGCCAGCATCCAGGCGGTGTTGATGCGCTCCCGGAGGACCTCCTCGGCCCTCGCCAGGGCGGCGCGATCGTTGATGCCCATCGCCTCGCCGCGATCGGGGTGGTGGACCGCCTGCAGGCCGCCGGCACGAGCCGCGGCCTCCACCGCGTCGGTCAGGTAGAGCTCGCCCTTGGGCGGGTGGGGCTCCAGGGTGGGGACCACCTCCTCGAGCAGCCAGCGGGCGTCGAAGGCGTAGACGCCGGTGTTGAACTCGGTGACGGCCCGCTCGGCCTCGGTGGCGTTGGCGGCCTCGACGATGCGCGCCGGCGTGCCGTCCGCGGCGCGGATCAGCCGGCCATAGGCGCTGGTGGGGGCCTCCTCGGGGGTGATCGAGGCGGTGAGCACGGTGCACAGGCCGTCGGCGTGGCCGTCCAGCAGCGCTCGCAGGGTCTCGCCGCGCAGCAGCGGCGTGTCGCCGCAGACCACCAGCAGCACGCCCTCTCGCGGCAGCACCGCGGCGGCGACCTGCACGGCGTGGCCGGTGCCCTGCTGGGGTTGTTGGACCGCCGTCGCGGTACCGGAGGGCAGCGCCTCCACGACCTGGTCCCGCTGGTGGCCGACGACCACCACCGGCTCGCAGCCGGCGGTCCGCACGGCCTCCAGCACCCAGCCCAGCATCGGCCTGCCGCAGAGGGGATGGAGCACCTTGGCCAGGCTGGACTTCATCCGGGTCCCGCGACCGGCGGCGAGGATCAGGGCGGTGGCAGTCATCGGGGAGCTGTAACCCCCGTCCACCTCGATCAGAGCCCTGGACCCGCCACCCCATAGATCACCCCGCTGCTGGCCTCCAGGGGGTCCGAGAGCACGAGGTCGGGCACGCCATCCCCGGTCAGGTCGTGCGCTCCCGCCAGGCCCAGGCCCGTGAGGTCCTCGGCACCGTCGACGGCGACGCCGCGCAGCAGCGCTCCCTGCTCGACGGGCACGCTGACGGAGTCGGCCAGGGTGTGGGTACCGCTCACCGGACCGTAGACCAGGTGCACCACGGTGACCTCCTGGTCCGGATCCCTGGCCGAGATCAGCAGGTCGGCGTGGCCCTCGTCGTCGAAGTCACCGGCGCCGGCCACGGTCCGACCCACCGCCGTGTCGGCGCCGAGGCTCTCGAAGCTCGCCTCCGCGGTCTCGATGCCGCGGGGATCGGGCCAGCTCCGGGGGTCGCCACCCAGGACGAGGTAGGCCCGACCGGTCTCGGTCCCCTGGTCGCTGGGGCTCCTCTCCGCGGGGGCGCCGATCAGCAGGTCGTCGGTGCCGTCACCGTCCACGTCCCCGGTGTTCGCCATCGCGTAGCCGGTCTGGGAGAACTTGCTGATGCCGATGAGCAGCCCGAGGGAGTCCTGGTGGATCATGTAGGACTGGCCGCCTCCCAGGCTGCCGTCGAGGATGTAGACCCGCCCGTAGGCATACCAGCCGCGCTGGTCGCTGCCGTCGGGGGCCGCCACGGCCGCTTCGGGCACGCCGTCCCCGGTGAGATCGCCGATGGCGCTGATCACGAAGCCGGCTCCATCACCCTCCTCGTCGTCCACCGAGCGCCACATCGAGGTGTCGTCGAGCCGCGCGACGTTGGCGTCTGCGCCGGGAAGCTCGGGGAGGTGGTAGACGCGGGTGTCGTAGTTGCTGAAGTCCGGGCTGCTGTACCAGGCGCTCGGGGGCCCGGGGGCTCCGACCCACAGCCCGCCGCGACCGTCCTCGGAGAGTCCCCGGCCGAAGTCCAGGTCCTCGGGGACCGCCGTGATCTGGACCACGTCCGAGGCGGTCTCCAGCCGGACCTCCCCCGTGACATCGGTGGGGGTGATGAAGATCGCACCGCCGGTGAGGGTACCCGGTGCCCTCGGGACCCCGAGGACGAGCTCCAGCAGGCCGTCTCCGGTCACGTCTGCGAGCAGATTGGTGCCCCCGAGGGCGGTGCCCGTCCCCCAGCCCCGCCAGGCCACCAGGTCGCCTTCGTCACCGTCCCAGGCCAGCCGCCCCAGGTCGAGGTCACCGACGAGAGGCCCGCGGACGAGGTAGGCCGCACCGGAGCCCTCCTCGCTCCAGTCCGGCGCCCCCACGACGAGGTCCGTGACGCCGTCGCCGTCCACGTCGGCCGTCTCCAGGTCGTGGCCCAGGGCGCTGTCGGCCTCACCGAGGACCCGGAAGGCCGCGGTGTCCACGGACAGCTCCCCCGAGAGCCGACACTCGGGCGCCGCCCCCACGCAGTCGTTGTCGACGCCGTCGCCACAGACCTCCTCGGCCTCCGGGTGCACGGCCGGGTCCTGGTCGTCGCAGTCCTCGTCGGCGTCGTGGCCGTCTCCGTCCGCGTCGTGGTCGCTGCCGCCGTCGCAGGCCTGGTCGATGTCGTCGTACCAGACCTCCTCGGCCCCGGGGTGGATGCTGGCGTCCTGGGGGTCGCAGTCGTGGGGGGGGGGGGCCGGGCCGCCCCCCCCGGGCGGGCGGGGGGGGGCGGGCGCCCCCCCGCCC
>CAZCVP010000031.1:7077-8676 GCA_964501915.1 uncultured Enterobacterales bacterium | reverse complement strand
GGTCGTACCTGTCCTCCTGGGCCCGGGGGTGGTTGCGGGCGTCGGGGGGGTCGCTGTCGTCGGCGAGGGCGCCGTCGCCGTCCCAGTCGTCGGGGTAGTCGGGCCAGCAGGCCAGGGCCCAGGCCAGGCCCAGGATCATCTCCGACCGCCCTGGAGCCAGGTGATGCCCAAGCCGGCGCCCCCCAGCATCGGCGTCGGGGAGACCAGCAGCCTGCCCAGGACCCCCCCGGTGAGTCCGACAGCTACCCCGACACCGGTCACGGCCAGGGTGGCCGGCCAGAGGCGTCCGGCGGAGCCGTAGGGCTCGGCACCCTCCTCGCAGGTCCCGTACCGCTCGGGGGCCAGGGCGTCGTCACAGTCCATCCGCAGCTCGCGGCCGAAGAGCCAGGTGGCGGTGGCCGCGACTCCTCCGAGCACCCCCACCCCCACGCCGCCCCAGGTGAGGGCGCGGATCGAGGTCGGCGGCGGCGGCTCGGGGGGCAGGACCAGGGACCACTGCGTGCCGCCCACCTCCCCGAACCAGACCTCGTCGCCGACCAGGTAGAGACGGGTCCCGGGCTCGTGGACGAGGGTCAGGACCCGGGCGATGCGGTCGCGTCCCTCCGGGTCGTCGAGCCATGCGGGCTCGTTGGCCACGGACGGCAGCACCAGGGTCCCCTCGGCTTCGTCCAGGGTGAGCCAGCCCGACGTGATGCGGTCCTGCTCGAGCTGGACCAGGTGACGACCGGGGGACAGTGAGAGCTGCTCCGTGCCTGTCGGCACGGCCCGTCCGTCGACGCGCAGGGAGAGGTCCGGCGTGGCGGGGAAGAGGTGGAGGGTGACGGGCTCCGGGGCCTGGGCTGCCAAGGCGTCGAAGCGCTCCTGGCCGAGGCGCGGCGAGAGCCTGGCGTCCCAGATCAGCTCCGGATCGAAGGCGAGGGCCATGCGGAAGGCGGCGTCGGCGGACTCCGGCGCCCCTCGCTGGGCATGCAGGACGCCGGCGAGGAACGAGATCCGGGCTTGCTGGGCGGGATCGGCCGGCTCCGAGAGGCACCCCAGGATGGCGTCGACCTCCGGCAGCCGGGCCGCGGCCTCCTCCAGCCGCACGTAGTTCACGTCGCCCTGGAGCTGGACCTGGAGGGTCTGGAGCTCGGCGAGGGTCCGGGCCCCGCTGTCGCAGAAGTCGAGCTGTCCGCCCTCCAGCACGGGAGGCCGCCCGCCGAGGACCTCCTCCAGCGTGCTGGCCTCCAGCGTACCGGGCTCGACGACGGCGCTGTGGGCCACCCGGTCGGCGGCGCCTGGGGCGTCGGTCGCGGTGAGCACTGGAGTTGCGGCCAGGGTGGTCGACAGACCCAGGCCGAGGATCAGCCCTGGCATGGCGCGTCTCGCTCCAGGTCGATGCAGACGATCTTGGGCTGGTCCGCGGTCACGGTCACCTGCTTCTCGATGGCGATCGCGCCATCGAGGGACCGGAACTCTACCCGGTGGACCCCGGCCGAGACCACGGGTGTCACCGGGGTCGGACCGAGGCTGGTCCCGTCCAGGAACACCTCGCCATAGGGCACGCAGTTCAGGGTCAGGGGCGCGGAGCCGATGACCTCGACCTCGACCTCGACCTCG
>CAZCVP010000031.1:0-6977 GCA_964501915.1 uncultured Enterobacterales bacterium | reverse complement strand
GACCTCGACCTCGACCTCGACCTCGTCTTCGACCTCGTCTTCGACCTCGTCTTCGGGCTCGACCTCGTCTTCGGGCTCGATCTCCCGTCGGGGCTGCTCCTCCTGTCGGGGCTCCGGTTCCGGTGGAGGCTCGACCTCGACTTCGACCTCCGGCTCCTCCTCCCCGGGGGGGGGCTCGGTAGGAGTCTCGACGGTCGGCGCCGGAGCGCTCGCCTCGGACAGGGGGCGGGCTGTGACTTCGGGACCCGGTGCTTCGTCGGACATCACCGCCAGGGCCGCCAGGGTCAGGACGGCCACCCCCACCGTTCCCAGCAGCCACCTCCGCCGGCTCGACATCGCCGGTGTCCCGGTCGGCGGAGGGGGCGTCGTCGCGGCGGCTTCCTGGCGGGCGACCCCCGTCGGCGTGACCAGGGCCAGCAGGGTCTCGGGCGGCGGGATCAGCGTGGCGCCCTCGGGCACCGGTGGCAGGGGCGTGGCGGCCTCCTGGAGCTCCTCCCAGAGGATCGTCGGTGTCGTGGGGCGGCCGTCGGGGTCGGCCGAGCAGGCGCGCAGCAGCACCGTCCGGAGCGTCTCGTCCACCCCCTCGAAGATCATCTCCTGGAACGCGTCCGAGTGGGCGTTCATCGGCCAGCGGGCCGTGAGCAGTCGGAGCATCGTCGTCGCCGCCGCGTAGACGTCAGCGCGACCGTCCACTCGACCGGGATCGACCTGCTGCTCGGGCGGCATGAAGGCGTGGGTGCCCATCGGGCCCTGGCGGGTGAGCGTGCGGGAGCTGTCGGCCAGGTGGGCGATGCCGAAGTCGGTCATCTTCGGCACACCGCGCTCCGTCAGCAGCACGTTGGCCGGCTTCACGTCGCGGTGGATGATGCCCTCGGCGTGGGCGGCGGCGAGGCTGTCGAGCACCGCCTCCATCACCTCGAGGGCCAGGCGAGCAGGCATCGGGCCGTGCAGCTCCAGCCAGTCCTCGAGGCTGCCGCCGCGCACGAGCTCCATCACGATGTACGGCGGGTGCTCCTCGAGCACCAGGTCGTGGACCGTGACGACGTTCGGGTGCTGCAGCCGGGCCATCGCCTGGGCCTCGCGACGAAAGCGCCGCAGGACGGTGTCGTGCCGGGCCAGGGCGGGGGCCAGGATCTTGACCGCCCGGTGGGTCCGGAGCCGGTGATCCCAGGCCCGCCAGACCTCGCCCATTCCGCCGGTCCCCAGGCGCGCCACGAGCTCATAGCGACCATGGCTCAGGGTCCGGGATGGCTCGGGCATGCAGCGGCTCGCTCGGCGAGCGCTGAGTCTACTCCTCCCTACTTCAGGTCGTAGCGGACCTCCCAGGAGCCGGGGGTGCCCTCCCAGCAGGCGACGAAGACCTTGTACGAGGTGCCTCCGGTGAGGTTCACCTCGATGTTCTCCGGGTAGTAGATCGTGGTCGAGCGGGCGAGCTCGTCGTCGCTGTTGGACAACAGGTAGATGTCCAGGTCGCTCACCCCCTTGTCCCCCCAGGTCAGCCGCAGCTTGGAGGTGCCGCCGGTGGAGGGCTTGAAGCGGAAGATGTCGACGTCTTCGGCGTAGGTGCCGGCGCGGGTGTTGCCGCAGCCGTGGATCGTGCCTTCGATCACCGAGGGTGTGTCGAGCACCCCGAGGTCGACCACGTCGTTCATGCCGTCCCCCACCTCGGAGGCGGTGTAGGTGGGGGTGGAGCGGGTGAAGGACTCGGTCCAGGAGTCCCGCTTGCCGGTAGCGTCGAGGACGGCCAGCTTGACGGAGGTGCTCCGGTCGGGCTCGAACTCGGTGAGGTCCCAGCTCACCGAAGCCCGGGTGCTCGACGACATGGTGAGGTCGTCGGGCCAGCGGTAGCTCCGTGAGGTCGTGCCGGCGGTGATCGTGGCTTCGCCTCCCTCGAGGTCGTCGTCCACGTCGGTGACGGTCATGTCGAAGACGGCCCAGGAGCCGCTCTCGCTGATCGAGAAGGCCTCGATCACCGGGGGACTGAGCTCTCCCGGGTCCACGGGGTCACCGGTGTCGTCCTTGTAGGTCTCGGTGTCGGTGTCCGTGTCGGCCGTGTCCAGGGTGACCCACGGGTTCGTGCTCGCGGTGTCGTTCGGGCGGGAG
Source organism: uncultured Enterobacterales bacterium (assembly GCA_964501915.1). Taxonomy (GTDB): domain Bacteria; phylum Myxococcota_A; class UBA796; order UBA796; family CAJQPC01; genus CAYFPX01. The sequence continues at coordinate 4,874 of CAZCVP010000031.1, read as the reverse complement.
GCCTCGTCGTCGTGGAGGTCGGCCAGGCCGTAGGTGCACGCGACGAACAGCCCTGCAGTGACAACCGGCACAAGCCTGCTCATGGACCCCAGGATACCTGCTGCACCCCTGTGTTGGAGGTCGGTATGGGCGCACTCGAAGACAAGGTGGTCTGCATCACGGGCGCGAGCCGGGGGCTGGGTCGTGCCCTCGCCGAGCTCCTGGACGCCGAAGGAGCACGGCTGGTGCTCGGAGCCCGCACGCTGCCGGAGCTGGAGGCGGTGGCGGGCGCCTGTCGGGACGCCATCCACCTCCAGACCGACGTGCGGGTCGCCGAGGATGTCGATGGGCTCGTCCAGGCGGCCGTCACCGAATTCGGTCGGCTCGACGTGATGATCAACAACGCCGGTCTGGCCATCTACGGTCCGGTCGAGAACCTCGCGGCCCGCGAGGTGGACGAGATCATCGACACCAACGTGAAGGGCGTCATCTACGGCTCCCAGGCCGCCTACCGGGTGATGAAGGAGCGTCGGTCCGGACACATCGTCAACATCGGGTCCGTCGCCGGCAAGCTGCACCTGCGCAACGAGGCCGTCTACAACGCCAGCAAGTGGGCGGTGACGGGGTTCACCGGGACGCTGCGCCTCGAGGCCGAGCGAAGCGGCGTGAAGGTCACCCACGTCGCCCCCGGTGGCATCGACACGCCGTTCTGGAAGGAGATGGACTTCTACCCCTTCCCGGACCACATCCAGCCCGAGCGGGACTTCATGCGCGTCGAAGACGTCGCCCGCACCGTGCTCCAGGTCCTGACCACGCCGGCGGACCTCGCCGTGCCCGAGGTCATCGTCCAGCCGATGATCCCCCGGTAGCCCCGGTGGAGGTCCCGGTCCCTCTCGGGGACGTGGTCGACAAGATCACGATCCTGCGGATCAAGGTCCAGCGCCTGCCGAGCGACGAGGCCCGCCGGGCTGCGGGCCGGGAGCTGGCCGTGCTGGAGGCTCGGTGGGCAGCCGCCGGACACGACGATGCGGGCGAGCTCGAGGCGTTGGAAGAGGTGAACCTCCAGCTCTGGGAGGTCGAGGATCAGCTCCGGGCCCACGAGCAGCAGCGGGACTTCGGACCGCTGTTCGTGGCCCGGGCCCGGTCGGTCTACCTGCTGAATGACCGTCGGGCCGCGCTCAAGCGCCGGGTGAACGAGCGCCTGGGGTCCGAGCTGGTGGAGCAGAAGGGCTACCAGAGTCCCTGAAGTCGGGTGCGGACCTGCCGATGATCGGGTGAAGGTACAATCCGCGCACCGGATCTGGAGCGACGCGTCAGCGGGAGTCCCTTGAGAATCGACGTACCAGAGCTGGTCCCGGGTCCCTCGCGTGAGCGGCCCCGCATCGAGGTCGTGCTCTACCCGCCCGACAGCCCCTTCGCCGACGCGGTCTTCGGCGCAGCCAAGGCGGCGGGTGTCGAGGTGGTGGCGATGGACGCAGCCACACCGGCGGACCTCGCCGAGCGTCTGCTGGTGGCCGATCTCACCCGGGTCATGGCGACCCGGGACCTCGGACCGCGCGCCATCGCGATCTCGGACCGCAGGGACCTGGACTGCTACGACATCATCCGGCCCGACGACGTCGCCCAGCGGCTCCAGCGCAGTCTCACGAACCTCGTCGAGGCGGCTGTGCTGCGTTCCAAGGCCGCCGAGCAGGAGAAGACGGTCCAGCTCCTCAACGAGATCGGGCTCGCGCTGTCGCACATCACCGAGCGGGACGCGCTGCTGCGGGAGATCCTCGAGCGCTCGATGGAGGTGCTCGTCGCCGACGGGGGCACCGTCTACATGGTCGAGCGGGGTCGCCTGGTCTTCTCCGCGGCCGCCAACGACACCGTGCGCTTCCTCACCCCGCGCATCACCCTGCCGATCGACGACACCTCGCTGGCCGGCTTCGTCGCCAACAACAACGAGCTGCTCAACATCGCCGACGTCTACCGGCTGCCGGTGACCCTGCCGTACCGCCCGAACCTGCGCTTCGACGAGGCGAGCGGCTACCGCACCAAGAGCATGCTGGTGGCGCCGATGGCGGACCGCGAGGGGCGGGTCATCGGGGTGCTCGCGCTGGTGAACCGCAAGCCGGTGCCCAAGGTGCCCCTGGCGGACTTCGATCGGGTCACGGCCTTCAGCGACCAGGAGGCCGACCTGGTGGCCTCGATCGCCTCCCAGGCGGCGGTCGCCCTGGAGAACCACCGGCTCTACGCCGACATCCGACAGCTCTTCGACGGCTTCATCACCGCGGCGGTCTCGATCATCGAAGCCCGAGATCCATCCACTGCGGGTCACTCCCAGAGGGTCAGCGACCTCACGGTGGGTCTGGCCAGGGCGGCGATGGACTGCACCGAGGGCCCCTTCGAGCGCCTGACCTTCACCGCCGAGGAGCTCGAGGAGCTGCGCTACGCCTCTCTCCTGCACGACTTCGGCAAGGTCGGCGTCCGGGAGGCCGTGCTGCTCAAGGCCAACAAGCTCTTCCCCGAGGAGCTGGAGGCCGTCGAGTGGCGGTTCCGCGTGGCGCGTCTCCAGGCGATGTTGGAGTCGATGTCGATGGACATGGAGGAGTACCCGCTCGGTACCCGCCTCCAGCGCATGGAGGCCGACCTGGAGCTGGTCCGGCGGCTGAACCGTCCGAGCTACGGGCACACGGATCGCGAGGTCGAGGCCCTGCGCCAGATCGCGGGACGCTGGTTCCTCGAGGAGGACCAGGCGCCGGTGGTGTCCAACTGCGTCGTCAACCGCCTCTGCGTGCCTTCGGGGTCCCTGGACGGCGAGGAACGGGTGGAGATCGAGCGCCACGTGGAGCACACCTACAACTTCCTCAAGGTCATCCCCTGGACGGAGAACCTGCGCCGGGTCCCGGAGATCGCCTTCGCCCACCACGAGAAGCTCGACGGCACCGGCTACCCCCTGGGCCTGGTCGACGACGAGATCCCCTTCGGCGCCAAGCTGATGACCATCTCCGACATCTTCGACGCCCTCACCGCCGGCGACCGGCCCTACAAGTCGGGCATGGGCCCGCGGCGGGCGCTCTTCATCCTGCGGGAGGAGGCGTCGAAGGGGCGCCTGGACTCCGAGGCGGTGGAGCTGTTCGCGGCGAAGAAGGTGTGGGCGTCGGTGTTGTACTGAGGGGGTCGGCCCCGGGAGGTTCGGTCGCTACTGCACCCCCAGCGCCTTGAAGACCGCGTCCCGCGGGTCCGAGTAGAAGCTCGTCTGGAACTTCGCGAAGAGCTCCCCTGGAACGGTCGGGATGTCTCCCACGCTCGCCATCGGCAAGAGCAGGCGCTTCGCCCCCGCGTCCGCCGCGACCTGGAGCGACTCCGCGAGCTGCTCGACGGGCACGATGTTGCCCCCCAGGCTCATGGTGCCCAGCACCACCATCTGGGGCTCGACCGAACGGCCCAGCAGCCCGGAGCACAGGGCCACGTGGCTCGCGAGGGTCAGCCTGGCGGACGGCCCGGTGTTGTGGGCCTCGACCACGTGCAGGTGGTAGCTGTGGTCGCCAGACCGCGCCGAGCCCTGGACCTGCGAGGCGTTGGCGCGGAAGTAGTCGAAGCCGACCTTGACGGACTCCTTGGCTTGTGTGTTCGAGCCGAAGCCGGACAGCATGAGCTGGCCGTTGCCGGCCGTGACCTGGGTCTCCAGCCGGTAGAGCCCCAGGTGTCCGCCGCTGCCCCGAGCCACCGTGTAGAGCGTGCCCGGACTCAGCGGCGCCTCGGGGATCAGCGAGCTGCCGCCTTGCTCGGCGACCTGGATGAAGCGCTCCTCGTGGGTCTCCAGGTCGATGTAGCTGAAGTGCACGTCGTAGAACTCCATGCCGCCGATGCGCTTGAGCTGCTCCTTGACCCGACGCCGGGCCTCGAGGGCGTACTCCAGGCACTGGCGCACGGCCTCCTTGTCGTAGTCCTCGTGGGGGTAGAGCAGCTTCAGCAGTCCCGACACGGTGTGCTTGACCGCAATGGTGTCCCGCTGGTTCAGGTCCCGACCCAGCCGGAAGTAGCGGTTGATGGCGTCGGCGAAGTTGTGCTTCCGCATCTCCCGGAAGAACTCGGCCAGGTAGTCCACGATGAAGCCGGTCTGGTCCGTGAAGTACTCCGGCCGCATCTTGGGGATCTCCCAGCCGGGGATGTAGGCGTGGAAGCGATCGAAGAACGCCGAGTCGATCATCACGTCGGGGAAGGGCGCCAGCAGGTGGCTGGTCTTCAGCAGGTTCTGGACGTTGTCGATGTTGCCGACGAAGACCATCGACGCCGACGCGTTCAGGGCGTCCCGGCCCCGTGAGAACGATCCCGACGCCATGTAGTCCTTCATGATCTGGACGCCGTCGTGGTCCTTGAAGCGGATGCCCGCGACCTCGTCGAAGGCCACCACGTCCCACACCCCGACCAGGCCGATCTGGCGCCGGGACATGTTGTAGAACAGGTTGGCCACGGTGGTCTGGCCGCCTGAGACCAGGATGCTGTTGGGGCTGATCTCCTTGTAGATGTGGCTCTTGCCGGTGTTGCGGGGCCCGAGCTCGCAGACGTTGAAGTTGTTCTCCACGAAGGGGATCATGCGCGCCAGCAGGTGCCACTTCACCCGCGGCTCGAGGGTGGTGGGCTCCATGCCGCTGGACCGCATCAGCACGTCGAGCCACTGCTCTGCCGAGAACGCACTGCGGCCTTCTCGCAGCTGGTCCATGTCCATGTTCGGCATCTGGATCGGCTTCAGCGTCCCGACCAGGAACGGCGAGCCCTTCTGGCCCTCTTCGAAGAAGTACTTCAGCGAGACCAGGGCCCAGATGCCGCCGACCAGCAGTTTGTCATACATGCGCACGCTCGACGCCCAGATCTCCACGCCGCCGATGCCCCGGCTCAAGAGCCCGCCC
>CAZCVP010000030.1:30577-50346 GCA_964501915.1 uncultured Enterobacterales bacterium | reverse complement strand
GATGTGGCGGGCACTGCGCACGGCGTCCAGCCAGTCTCGACGGTCCTTGTCCGTGCCCAGGTAGTCGAAGCGCAGGGCGGGCCTGTCCCGGGGGTCGGCGCTCTCGAGCTCCAGCGTGCCCCGGGACTCCGCCAGGTTCGGACCCACGTGGACCTGGTAGCCGTGGCCCCTGGCGGGCCGGCTGCCGTCGTAGCGGATGGCCAGGGGCAGGAAGTGGAACTGGAGGTTCGGGTAGGGCTCGTCGGGACTGCTACGGATGAAGCCCCCGGCCTCGAAGTGGTTGGTGGCGGCCGCTCCGGTGCGCCCGAAGAGCCACTGGAGCCCGATCCAGGGCTGGCGCCACCCGTCCAGGGCCGGAGCGACGGAGACGGGCTGCGTGCAGCGGTGCTGGACGTAGACCTCCAGGTGGTCCTGGAGGTTCTGGCCCACGCCGGGCAGGTCCTGCACCACGGGCAGCCCGTGCTCCCGCAGGTCGCCGGCCGGCCCCACACCGCTCAGCAGCAGGAGCTGGGGACTGTTGAAGGCGCCGCCGCAGAGCACCACGCGACCCGCCTCGACCGTGCGCAGGCGACGTCTGTGGCGGACCTCCACCCCGACCGCCCGGCGGCCCTGGAAGAGCACCCGGGTGACCAGGGCCCGGCACCGCAGCCGCAGGTTGGGCCGACGAAGCACCGGGTGCAGGTAGGCCCGGGCCGCGCTCAGCCGCCGGCCACGGCGGATGTTGCGGTCGAAGGCGGCGAAGCCCTCCTGCTGGAGCCCGTTCACGTCGTCGGTGAGGGGGTGACCGGCCTGCTGCACGGCCTCGAAGAAGGCCGCGAAGAGCGGGCTGTCGCAGGGGCCGATCTCGAGCTCGAGCGGCCCGTCCCGGCCGCGGAGGGGGCCCGGTCGCAGGCTGGCCTCCGCCTTCTTGAAGTAGGGCAGGCAGTGGGCGTGGTCCCAGCGCTGCATGCCCGGTGCCTGGGCCCACCGGTCGTAGTCCCGGGCGTGACCCCGGATGAAGATCATGCCGTTGATGCTGCTGGAGCCCCCCAGCACCTTGCCGCGGGCGTGGGCGATGCGCCGCCCGCCCATGTGGGGCTCGGGCTCGGACTCGTAGCACCAGTCGTACCAGGGGTTGCCGATCGGCGTGCTGAGTCCGGCGGGCATGTGGATGAAGACGTCCCAGCGCCAGTCCGGCCGTCCGGCCTCCAGCACGAGCACCGAGTGGGAGGGGTCCTCGCTGAGCCGGTTGGCGAGCACGCAGCCGGCCGAGCCGCCGCCGACGATGACGGTGTCGAAGCTCATGCCGTCTCGGGCACCCGGTTCCACATCGTGGCCATCAGGCCGGCCCCGATCAGCGCCAGGGGCACGAACAGCGTGAACACGGCCCCCCAGCCCCAGCCCTCGGAGACGTAGCCGATGACCACGCCGGACAGGGCCGCGCCGATGGACCCGAGACCGTTGACGAAGCCCGCCGCCTTGGCCGCTGCTCGCCGCGTGCCGAAGTCCACCGCCGCCACGCCCGCGGCCACGGAGTCCGGTCCGTAGATGAAGAAGCCGATGAAGAAGATGCCGACCATCGTGCCCACCCGCCCCACGTCCGGCATCACGGAGAAGCCATAGAGCGCTCCAGCGAGGATCGTCATCATGATCACGCAGACGGGAGCCCGGCGGCCGCCGTGGACCTTGTCGGACACCGTGCCGGCGACCACGGCCCCCGCGATGCCGGCGATGCCGAAGAGCAGCGAGGTGTAGCCCGCCTCCGAGTCCGAGTAGCCCAGGCGGCTCGACAGGTAGAAGGGCAGCCAGAACAGGAAGCTGTAGCGGATGAACTTCAGCACCACGTACGTCAGTCCCAGGGTCCAGATCTCCCGGCTCCGCAGGACCTCCAGGGTGTCACCCCAGGGGTCCGGGGGCCCGTCGTCCACCTCCTCGGCGAGCGGCTCGCCGACGAGCGCCGCCCGGTAGGTCTCCACGTGGGGCAGGCCGGCCGACTCGGGAGAGGGAGGCTGGACCTTCAGGAAGAACAGGCCGAAGCCGGCGATGACCAGGGCGGGCACGAAGAAGGCGCTCCGCCAGCCGAATTCGGCGAGCAGCCAGGTGGCGAGCACGCCGGACAGCACGTAGCCGGCCTGGTAGCAGGTGCACCACCAGCCCATGATCGTGCCGCGCTCGGAGATGGCGAACCACTGGGCGAAGGTCTTGGCGCAGCCCGGCCACCCCGCGGACTGGGCCAGGCCGTTGAAGGCGAAGCCGGCCACCAGGAAGAACATGCCCTGGCTGGAGCCCAGCATCACGTTGCAGGCCGCGGTGAACAGCAGCCCCAGGCCCACGAGCCGGGCGCCACCGATGCGGTCTCACAGCCAGCCGCTGAGGAACTGGCCGAGGGCGTAGAGCACCAGGTAGGTCGTGTCGAGCTGTCCCAGGGCGACCGCGCCCAGGCCCAGATCCTCCCCGACGGCCCGCTTCACGATCGACCAGTTGGTGCGGCAGAAGTAGAAGCCGGCGTAGGCCAGCCACGTCAGGGCGAAGGCCTGGATGCGGGCGGTTCGGTAGATCTGGCGCGTCGAAGCGCTGAGCTGGTGGGTCATGCCCGACGCATGCTACCTGGGCGCCATGGACACCCGGCACCTCTACCTCGACGGCGCAGAGACCCCGGCCCGCTCAGGCCGCCGGTTCCCCACCCACGCACCGGCCACCGGCGAGCTGCTCGCCCAGGTCGACGAGGCCGACGAGACCGACGTGGACCGCGCGGTGCGCTCGGCACAGGCGGGCTTCGAGTCCTGGTCCTCGCTGCCCGCCCGGGAGCGGGGCCGGGTCCTGGCGCGGGCCGCCACTCTGCTGCGAGCGCGCAACGCCGAGCTGGCCCGGATCGAGGTCCTCGACACCGGCAAGCCCATCGCCGAGGCCCTGGAGGTGGACGTGCACTCCGGCGCCGACTGCCTGGAGTACTTCGCCGGCCTGGCGGACAAGCTCCACGGGGACCACACGTCGATGCCCGGGGCCCTCGTCTACACCCGCCGGGAGCCCCTGGGGGTCTGTGCCGGCCTCGGGGCGTGGAACTACCCGCTGCAGATCGCCTGCTGGAAGGCGGCCCCCGCCCTGGCCTGCGGCAATACGATGGTCTTCAAGCCCTCGGAGCTCACGCCACTGAGCGCCTACGGCCTGGCCGAGTGCCTCACCGAAGCGGGCCTGCCACCGGGAGTGTTCAACCTGGTCCAGGGGGCCGAAGCGACAGGTCGTGCGCTGGTGGCGCACCCCGGTGTGGCGAAGGTCTCCCTGACCGGGGAGGTCGCCACGGGGCGTGAGGTGATGGCCGCGGCGGCCGGGACCCTGAAGCGGGTGACCATGGAGCTCGGCGGCAAGTCGCCGCTGCTGATCTTCGAGGACTGCGACCTGGAGGCGGCGGTCCAGGGCGCGATCGACGCCAACTTCTTCACCCAGGGCGAGGTCTGCTCCAACGGCACCCGCGTGTTCGTGCACGAGAGCCTGGTCCAGCGCTTCCTCGATCGGCTGGTGCCCCGGGTCCAGACGCTCCGGGTCGGCGATCCCCTGGACCCGACCACCCAGGTCGGCAGCCTGATCTCCCGCGATCACGCCGAGCGGGTGCTGGCCTACGTCGACGCCGGGATCGAGGAGGGCGCCCGGCGGCTCTGCGGCGGCCGTCCCCAGGACCCGGCCCTGGCCCGCGGCGCCTACGTCCTGCCGGTGGTCTTCGCCGACTGCCAGGACCACATGCGCATCGTGCGCGAGGAGATCTTCGGGCCCGTCATGTCGGTCCTGACCTTCGGGGACGAAGACGAGGTGGTGGCCCGGGCCAACGCCACGGAGTTCGGCCTGGCGGCGGGGGTCTACACCCGGGACCTGGCCCGGGCCCACCGGGTCGTGGCCCGGCTCCAGGCCGGGACCTGCTGGGTGAACAGCTACAACCTGACCCCGATCGAGATGCCCTTCGGTGGCATGAAGCAGTCCGGCCTCGGACGCGAGAACGGCCTGGCGGCCCTGCAGCACTACACCCAGCTCAAGAGCGTCTACGTGGCCCTGGACTGAAGCGGCTACCGCCCGAGCAGGTCCGGCAGGTCCACCACCGAGTCCAGGACGTGGTCGGCGTGACGCGCCAGCAGCGCCCTGGGACTGGCGCCGGAGCTCACGGCCACCGCCAGGGCCCCGGCGGCCCTCGCCGCGTGCAGGTCGTGCGGTGTGTCCCCCACCACCGCCACCTCGTGGGGCTCCAGAGAGGTCGCCGCGCAGAAGCCGAGCACCATGCCGGGCCCCGGCTTGGTGCCGTGCCCGCCGTCGCAGCCCGTGACGAAGTCCAGGTCCAGGCCGAGCAATCGCGCGGCCTCCAGGGCGGAGGCGGTGGTGTCCATGGTGGCCATGCCCAGCCGCAGGCCCCGCAGGCGCTCGAAGACCGGACCCAGCGGCACGAGGGCGATCGGCACCGCCGTCTCGGCCGCCAGCCGGTCCAGGGCCGGGACATCCAGGGCGACCCGAGGCCTCCAGGTGGCCCAGATCTCGTGCAGGGTCCCGCAGCCCAGGGGCGAGGTCGGGTCGATGCGGCCGTCTCGATCCTGGCCGGCGAGCTGCATCAGCTCCCTGGCCAGGGCCGGGTCACCCGCCGCGGCGGACAGGGCGCAGGCCCTGTAGACCGGGCGCCAGGTGGCCTCGAAGTCCACCAGCGTGCCGTCCTTGTCGAACAAGACGCCGCGGATCACAGGAGACTGAAGCCCAGCGATCCCGCCTCGGCATGGGGGACTCCCGGTGTCGAGCTCGACCAGCAGCAGGTCGAGCATCCCGAGCAGGTGGCGCTTGCGCTGGGCGAGGGACTCCGGCGCCAGCGGATCGAGGCCCGTGAGCGGCTCGACCACGGGCGCATAGGCGAACCAGCCCGACACCATGCCGAAGAAGGAGAGCAGCAGGTGGGGGGCCGACATGTCGCCGCTGCGGGTGGCCGGCCACACCGCCTCGAGCAGGGTCAGGGCGGCCTGGAAGGGGGGCAGCATGTGGTCGACGATCCGGCCCACGTGCCGGCCCGAGGACACCTCGCGCTGGATCATGCGCGAGAACCCCAGGTGGCCGGCCAGGAAGTCGACATAGGCCTCGACCAGCAGCCCCAGGCGCTCGCGCAGGGTGCCCTCGCGGCCGGCGACGATGGCCAGGACCTCCGAGAGCTCCCCGCAGTGCCTGTCCAGGACCGCGTGGAAGAGCTGGTCCTTGTTCTCGAAGTGGTAGTGGATGAGCGCCTTGTTGGCGCCGGAGTGCTCGGCGATCTGGCGGGTCGTGGTGGCGTCGAAGCCGTGCTCGCCGAAGAGCTGGTCGGCGGCCTGGAGGATGGCGGCGCGGGTGGTCATGGAGTCTCTGAGCTGGACGGATCATCGAGTTGACCGGGCGACCAGTCAAGCCAACCTCGGGGTGCGGCCCGGCGGGACCTTGACGTCCCGACGATCAGTCCCCATGTTCATCGGCATGTCCGTCCGCACCGACCTCGAGCGCATCGGCGCCCTCGCACGTCCCGAGCTCAAGGCCCTGGGCCTGGGCACGGCGGCGCTGACCATCGCCTCGGCGATGACGCTCTCCTACCCGCTGGCCGTCCAGAAGATCGTCGATGGCATCGACCAGGGCGGCGGTCGCGAGCTGGTGGACCGCTACGTGCTGCTGCTGCTGGGGCTGTTCGCCATCGGCGCCGTGATGGGGGCGCTGCGGGCCTACATCTTCACGGCGGCGGGCGAGCGGGTCGTCGCCCGACTGAGGGAGCAGCTCTACAGGGCGATCACCAGCCAGGAGATCGCCTTCTTCGACGAGCGGCGGACCGGCGAGCTCACCAACCGCCTCGCCGCGGACACCACGGTGCTCCAGAACACCGTCACGGTGAACGTCTCGATGCTGCTGCGCTTCCTGGTGACAGGCATCGGCGCGATCGGCTTCCTGTTCTACACCTCCTGGAAGCTCACCCTGGTGGCTCTGGCGATCGTGCCGGTCGTCGCCATCGGCGGCGGCCTCTACGGGCGCCGGATGCGCTCCGTGAGCCGCGAGGTCCAGGACGCCCTCGCCCGCAGCACCGAGGTCGCCGAGGAGACCATCGCCGGCATCCGCACCGTGCGGGCCTTCGCCCGGGAAGAGGCCGAGCAGGCCCGCTACTCGGCCGCCGTCCAGGAGTCGTACCGGCTGGCCCGCTACCGGGCGAAGATCATCGCCATCTTCCGGGGGGTGATGGGTTTTGGCTCCTACGGCGCCGTGGCCCTGGTGCTCTGGTACGGCGGCACGCTGCTGGTCGAAGGGGGCCTGACCCTGGGCGAGCTCACGAGCTTCCTGCTCTACACGCTCACCGTCGCCTTCAGCCTCGGCGCCCTGAGCGGCCTCTACGAGGACTTCATGAAGGCCCTCGGCGCCAGCGAGCGGGTCTTCGCGCTCATGGACCGCGAGACCGCCGTGGGCGGCGGCACCACCCGGCTGGCCCAGGTGCGAGGCGACGTGGTCTTCGAGGGCGTGGACTTCGCCTACCCGAGCCGGCCCGACGTGCCGGTGCTGGTCGGTCTGGACCTGACCCTCGCCCCCGGGGATGTCGTGGCCCTGGTCGGACCCTCCGGGGGCGGAAAGAGCACCGTCGCCACCCTCCTGTCGCGCTTCTACGACCCCACGGCCGGGCACATCCGGCTCGACGAGACACGCTACGAGGAGCTCGACGCGGACTGGCTCAGAGAGCAGGTCGGCGTGGTGAGCCAGGAGCCGATCCTGTTCGCCACGACCATCCAGGACAACATCCGCTACGGCCTGCCCGATGCGACCGACTCCCAGGTCCAGGCCGCCGCCAGGGCAGCCAACGCTGCGGACTTCGTGGAGGCCTTTCCCGAGGGCTACCAGACCCTGGTCGGCGAGCGCGGGGTGAAGCTCTCCGGCGGCCAGAAGCAGCGCATCGCCATCGCCCGGGCCCTGCTCAAGGACCCCAGCGTCCTGGTGCTCGACGAGGCCACCAGCGCCCTGGACGCCGAGAGCGAGCACCTGGTCCAGGAGGCCCTGGACCGGCTCATGGAGGGCCGCACCACTCTGGTCATCGCCCACCGCCTGAGCACGGTCAAGGACGCCGATCGGGTCCTCGTGCTGGACGGCGGACGGGTGGTCGAGCAGGGCAACCACGAGGAGCTGCTCGCCCGGGACGGGCTCTACAAGAAGCTGGTGGAGCGGCAGTTCGCCGCCTGAGCAGGGCCACTGTCTCCGCCGAGACGGGTCACCCTCGATGTTCGACTAGATGCCCTCGGACTTTCGGAGGGCGCGGCCTGGATGCTCCCGGCACAAGTAGCGCACCGGGTCGGAGGCCCTGTCAGGGTGAGATCCACACCCACTGCGGATGGCTCGGCTCGCCGGCTCTGGGGCATCGCGCTACCGGGCTACCGGGCTACTCGCAGCTCAGGCGACCGTCCACGATGTCCACCGTCTGCCCCATCCCGCCGCCACCGTGGGTCGTGACCTCGAGGCACTCGAAGGTCCCCGACAGCGACGGCCAGGGGTCCACCACGTCGAAGGTGCAGTCGTCTCCCCCCCGGGCGTTGACCCAGGGCGACGGGGGGTACCACTCGAGCGTGAAGTCCTCCAGGGACTCGCCGGACTGGGGGGCCTGCTCGAACTCGAAGCCGAGCCAGGCCTCGCCGTCGAGGTCCTCCGCCGCCCGGGCGACGAGGACACCTTCTTCCAGCCCACAGAAGACCTCCACGAGGTACTCGTAGCTGCCGGCCAGGTCACCGTCGGGCACGGTGAAGTGGATGCCGGGCGTCGAGGGAGTGTCCTCGGTGTCCAGGCCGCTGTCCTGACCATCGGTGTCCGCGGCACTGTCCAGGCCGCTGTCTGCCCCGCTGCCGGTGGTGTCTCCGGTGTCGTCGGTCAGCACGAGCACACCCCCGTCGCACCCGAGGGGGGCCGGAGCGAGGCCCACCATGGCCAGGACCACGGCAAGCTGGATCTTCACCACGTTCATGTCATCCCTCCCCGAGACCTCTCTCCGCCGCCCGCCGGCTCCGAAGGGGCGCCGAGGTGCAGTCCCGGACAACCTCTACGAGACAGCACCCACCGAAGTTCCCACGAGATCGAGCCCGTCCCGCGCGGATGACCAGGGGCTGGCCCGGTGGACACAGAAGTGAAGGGCCCTCCACGCCCAAGACACAGGGGCGGCCAAGGAGGCAGGTCTGCCCAAGGGTGGACCTGCGCCGAGGTCCTTCCCCACGTCACGCCACCACGGAGGCACCCCCATGTTCCCGCGAGCCCTCTGCACCCTCACCGCCGGCCTGGTCCTGCCGGCCTGCATGAACATCGACGCGACCCTGGACTCTGGCTGCGCCGACATCACGGACACCGCGGCCGGGCTCGAGACCGACACCGACTCGGAGTCGGCGTACGAGCTCGTGACCGGGGCCTGCCCCTCCCACTGGCCGGTGGATGCCCTCGATGGCTACTCCATCGAGTTCTGGGTCGACGCCGAGACCACGATCTACATGTACGGAGGCCCTGGGGAGCTGGTGGATGGAGCCGTGCACTACGGGTGGAGGGAGTCGCTGTACCACCGCGCCGAGCTCGGTGGCGGAGAGTACGAAGCCAGCGAGCGCCACGACCGCTGGTTGCTGGCCTGTGCCTACGATGGTCTGCGGCGCATGTCCGACGCCTGGACCGTCTGGGACTACGGGCCTTCCTCCCCCTCGGAGGCCGACACCGGCACCCACACCTGGGAGGTGCCCCCCCTGGCGCTGCCGGTCCGGATCGATGTCGACGTGACATGGATCGAGGAGGGGGTGCGCCTGGTCGATCGCTCGACGCAGCCTGTCTCCGTGGCCGGGAGCAAGGCCAGCGCCGAGACCTCCCACACCGTGACGAGCTGCGCCGACCACGACCTGGCGGAGGTCGGCGTGGTGGAGGTCTGCTTCATCGCCAGCGAGGACGACGAAGGTCGCACCTGGTCCTGGGCGGTGGCGGAGGGCATCGGCCCGGTGCAATTCGAAGGACTGGCGCGGGAGTTGATCACCCTGCCCTGAGCGAGCTGGCTCGACCGGAGCGATCGATGTCCCGCGTCCGGTTCACGCGACTCTCCAGCCGTGAAACCCCGGGAGAACCCCCTCGATCCGTTAGCCCTCAGAGCATGGGGCCAGCAACGTCTCTGCCACAGGTGTCCACGTCGCGGCTCGCACGCCTGGGGGAGGCGCTCTACTTCCTCCTCCTGTCGCTGGGACTGACCTGGCCGACGGTGCTCTCACCCGGCGAGGCCGTGCTCGGGCACTCCAGCGGCGACGCGCTGAAGCACCTGTGGAACCTGTGGTGGATGAGGTCGACCGTCTGGGCAGACGGTGCCTCCCTGGGGGAGCGGATCCCCTACCAGACCCAGGTGCTCAACTGGCCCGAAGGCCTGCCGCTCTACCCGATCGAGCCGCTCAATGGCCTGGTCGCCGTCGGGCTGCCCTGGCTCGACCTCATCGTGCTCGGCAACCTGCTGGTGATCGGAAACCTGGTGCTCGTGGGGATCTGCGGGGCCTGGCTCGGCCGCCTCGTGTCGGGCAGCGCCACCGCCGGGTGCGTCGCTGGAACCCTGCTCGCAGCGTCCAGCGTCTTCGCCTCCTTCGTCCACATCGGAGCCGGCGAGCTGCTGCACCTCTGGTGGATCCCACTCGGCCTCGGGGTGGTCGTGCTGGCGGGAAGGGAGCTCGTGACGCGCCGCTTCGCGCAGCTCGCCGCGTGCCTCGTGGCCGCCGCGGCCTCGTGCTTCTACCTGGGGTGGTTCCTGGGCCTGGCGATCGCGACCCTCGCCCTGGCCACCCTCTGGCCGCCGAGACGGGCCGGCCAGCTCGGGTGGCGGTACCTCCTGACGGCGCTGATCTCGGGCGCCCTGATCCTGCCCATGGCCAGCGCCCTGTCCGCCACGCTGCCGGGCGCGGGCGAGGTCGCGGCGCACGGGCCGGCGGCGGAGGCGGCCTCCTCCTGGCGACTGCTCGAGACGCCCGATGCCCCGGAGACACGACTCGACCCCTCGCAGGTCCTGGTCCCCGGACAGGGGGAGCTCGCAGACGACGAGGCCGCCTACGGCGGAGGACGCTACCTCGGCTGGGTGGCCCTGGGGCTCGCCGTCCTGGGGCTGTGGCGCCGACCCCGGGACGCCGCCCCCTGGCTGGCCGTGGGCGTCGTCGGGGCCGCCTTGTCCCTGGGAACCTGGCTCACGATCGGCGGGACCGAGGTGGTCGTCGGGGGGGGACGGCTGGAGCTCCCGGCGTCCTTCCTCAACGTCCTGCTGGCCCGCCTGGCGTCCCCGGTGAACTTCCCCGTGCGCTACATGGCCATCACCGTCGTCGCGGTCGCCGTCGTGGCCTCCCTGGCCGTGCCGAGCGAGGGCCGCTCGAGGCGGCGGTGGATCTGGGTGGTGCTCGCCCTGCTCGCCGCGGTCGAGGTCTCCGCGGCGCAGCGGACCGGCTGGCCCTGGGCTCGGCTCCAGCCGACCGACGCCGGAGCGTTCGAGGTGATCGCGGGTCACCGCGGACACGGCTTGATCGACCTCGCCCTCGTCGTCCGGCCCGACGAGAGGAGCCGCTGGAGCGCCCTGTCCCATCAGCTCGCCCACCAGCACCCCATCCAGGGTGTACCCATCGAGCGCGTCGAGTACACCGCGCGCGGAGGGACCTGGTTCGTCGAGGCCCTGGAGCTGGTGACCAGCCTGAAGCGGTTCTACGCCCGTCAGCCCTTCGACGGGGGACTCGACTACCGGGCGCGCCATCGCAAGGACCTGGCCCTGTTGTCCGATGCGGGCTTCGGGGAGATCCTGGTGAGCTACCGCGGCGGTCGGGACCCGCTCCCGCCGGGCCTGGTCGCTGCGCTGACGGCCCTGTGCGGCCCACCGGTCCTCTCGACCCATGGGAGCACGCTGTGGAGCCTGCCCGAGGTCCAGGCCACCGAGGCCGAGCTGGCACGCTGGCGGTCCGAGCACGCGACGGCCGTGTCCGAGCTGGCGGCACAGCGTGGCGGCCGAGCCTCGCCCACGTCCCGCTGACGACGCCCGGTCAGGGGGTCAGGTTGCGGGTCGCCCCCGTGGACTCCAGCAGGAGCACGGGCCCGTTGTCGACCCAGGTCACCACGCTCTCGCCGACCTTCCAGGAGCGTCCTCCCCGGAAGGGGACCTCCTCGATCCGGTCTGTCGAGGTGCCGCCGAGCAGCACAGCCAGGGAGCGGAAGGCCGAGGCCGCCGGGCGGGCCCGCAGGCCCCCGTCCCCCATGCGGGCGTAGAGGGCGCTGCCCGGTGGGCCCGCTCCCGCCGAGTCGAACAGGGTGCTCCAGTAGACCTGCTCCACGCCGCGAGAGAGACAGGTCAGCCAGGTGGGGATCACCAGCCGAGCCTGCCGGACCTCGCTGTTGCCCGACAGGTCCGGGGCGCCGGTCACGGAGGTCTCGGTCACCCGGACCCGCATGCCCGGAGCTGCGGCGATGACCCGATCGAGGGTCCGCTCGACGGCGTCGAGCCCAGGGCCCTCGTGGTGCACCTGTACGCTCACCACGTCCAGCGCCGCCAGGACGCCCTTCTCGGCGAAGAGCGCCTTCATGTAGGCATGGCCGTGGTCGGTGGTGACGCTGTGGAACCCGCCTCCGATCACGGTCGCCTCGGGGTGAGCCGAGCGGATGGCCCTGGCGGAGAGCCGCACCACCTCGGCGACCTGGGCCGGAGTGGCGAAGTCGTCCGCCTTCCCGGTCGGCGCATCGACCAGGTTCTTCAGGTCGGGGCCGCTGTCGATCTCCCACTGGTCGATCGGCCACTTCAGGCCGGGCATGTCGTCGATGCCGTCGCCGTCGTAGCGCTCCACCACGGCGCTCACATAGGCGAGGTAGCTCTCGGGCCTGGCGATCACGAAGCGCGGGGTGGCCTCTCGCGTGCTGGTGGCAGGCCATGGGCTGATCATCGCCACCTGGTGGAGGCCCGCCTCCTGGGTCACCCGTACCCAGGCGTCCATGCGTCGGAGGTTCCGCCCCTCCCAGAGCCAGCGGTCATGGCTGACCCCGGGCCACGCTCCCGTGTGGGACCGGGTCCAGGTCACCCCGAGCGACCTGGCCGTCCGGGCGTCGGCCGCGAGGCGCTCCATCGGCGGATCGCGACCCCGGCTCTGGCGCCACCGGGGGAAGCTCGCCACCTCGTTGACGCCCAGGGCAGCGGTGGCCGTGCCCAGGCGGGGGGGCGCGGCCTCGGACAGGCCCGAGTCCGGCCCGCAGCCGGCGACCTGGCCCGTGCTCACGAGGACGAGGACGCCGAAGGCCTGGGCCCAGACCCCTCCACCGACCCGAGCACCCCTCGCTCCTCGGGCCCGTCCTGGGCGGAGGCTGTCCTTGAGACCCACCCTCGGAGTCTACACCTCCGCGGAGGACCGCGCGTGGGTCACCTGGCGGGGGAGCCCGGAGGCGGGTGGTAGGTTGCCGCATGCTCGACGGCGGCCAGGGCGCCAGCAGGTCACGACGATGGCTCCCGTGGATCCTGGCGGGGCTGGTCGCGCTGCTCACGGCCTGGTCGGCCCAGGGCACCCTGCGGACCGCGAACGCCTGGGACACCTCCAAGGTGTCGGACGCCGTGCCCCTCTACCTGCCGGCCAGGGCCGTGATCGAAGGCCTCGACCCCACCGATCCCGCCACCCTCCGGGCCCTGATGGCCCGCGAGCAGCACCAGGGCATGAAGACCCAGGTCCTGTCCACGCTCTACCCCCCCAGCAACGCCGTGCTGCTGGCGCCGCTGGCCCGCTCGACGTGGCCGGTCTTCCTGGTGCGCTGGAGGGCGGTCGTCCTGGTGGTCTTCGTGCTGGGCTGCGGGGCGGCCGGGTGGGCCTGCGCGGCGGGCCGCTGGGCGCCCCTGGGTGCAGCGATCGGAGCCTGGCTGGCGGTCGCCGGCCAGCCCCTCACCCTCGACGCCCTCGGCCTGGGCCAGGCCAACCTGCTCATCAGCGGGCTGATGGCGCTGACCCTGTGGGCCTTCGCCCGCGACCGTCCTGGCCTGGGCGGCGCCGTGGCGATGCTGGGGGCCGCGGTCAAGCTGGTGCCGGCCATGGCCCTGTGGCCGCTGCTCGCTGCCCGTCGGTGGCGCGGCCTGATCGTGACGGGGATCAGTGCCCTGGCCCTGGCGTCGCTGACGCTGTGGTTCGTCCCCCTCGAGCGGACCCTGGCCGACCTCGAGCGCACCGTGCGCTTCCAGCAGGGGGTCGTGCCCGCCTGGGTGGGCCCTCACTCCAACGCCTGGGCGCCCTTCCTCGGGCTGTTCCGCCACGGCCCGCTGGGGCTGGTGACCCTGGGGGTGACCGGCGTGTGCGCCGGGTACGCCCGCTCGGCCGGTGCGCAGCGGGGGCCCGTGCTGGCCGGCTGCCTCGCCCTGGGCACGGCCTGGCTGGGCGCGGACGGCGCCGCGGTGGGGGTCTTCTACGGCCTGCTCCTGCTCCCGGCCCTCGTCCACGTCGGCACCTGGCCGCTGGCGAGCGGGGCGCCGCGCTGGGCCTGGGCCGTCGCGCCGATCGCCCTGGCGCCCTGGGCGCTGGTCACGGCCGGCACGGGCGAGGTGGACGCCGCCCTGCAGATGTTCCTCGCCGGCCTGCTCATCTGGCTGGCCTGCCTGGTGAGGCTCGCGCACAGCGCCTGGCGCTGGGTGCCGGGAAGGGCGATGGTGGGCCTGGGCCTGGCGATGCTGCTGGCGATGGGATGGACCGCCAATCGGAGCCTGCGTGCCCACGACAGGGATCCCGGAGCGGCCCAGCAGCACGAGGGTCCCCAGATCGGTCCACACATCCCGGGCGACCCACCCCAGGGGCCGCACCAGCCACCTCAGGACCCCGGTCCACCGCCCCCACCGCCGAACCCGGACCCGGCGGCAGGGGGCTGACCCCTCCGGCGCCGCAGCCCGGCCACCATGCCCAGCACCCAGAGCCCGGGGGCCGCCCCGACCGCTGACGCCGCCCCACAGCCACAGGGCGTGTCACCCGGCGTGCCCGTGTCGCCGCTGTCCCCCTCGAGGTCGACCTCCGCCGAGTCGCCCTCCTCCACACCCAGGGCCACGAGGTCGAGGGTGACGAGCGCGAGGTAGGGCCCATTGGCGTGGTCGAAGCTGACCAGCGCCTGGTCGCCCTTCCTGGACACGGAGGGCCGCATGAAGGCGTAGGACTCCTCGTGTTCCTCCACGATGACGGCCGTCTCGACCAGCTCCCAGTCCGTGTCGTAGAAGGACAGCCAGATGTTGCCGCCCTGGTTGTCGTCTCCCTCGACCTCGTGATCGACCACGTGGGCGACGAGGAAGTAGTCCCCCACCCGGAGCAGGCCCTGGGGCCAGTAGGCGAGCTGGTCCGGCTGGAGCGGCAGCTCGAGCTCCTTCATGTCGATGAGCTCCAGGTCCGCGTCGTACTTCCGCATCACCAGGGACTGGGCGAAGTTCCAGCGGGACCCGAGCACGATGTAGGTGCCTTCCTCCGGGTCGGCGATCATCGAGGCGCCGGTCGAGTTGACCCCCTCCTCGAGGTCCAGGGTCTCCAGCAGCGCCCCGCTGTCGTCCAGGCGACCCAGGCGGAAGTCCACCTGGCCCCGGATGCTCCACACCGTGGCGCTCAGGTCCTGGGAGCAGTGGGCCAGCATGTCGGTCGCGTGGACCTGTGGATCCCCCTCCACCAGCACGTTGGAGCTGAGCAGGTTCCAGTCGGCGTCGTAGCGGAAGCTCCGCGCCGTGTGGGAGTCACCGACCTGGCTGAAGGAGACGTGGAGCCGTCCACCGTCGGGACAGGTGGTGATGCCGTGATCGATCAGGTCCGTGCGACCCGTGAGCGGCATCGGGGCCGACCCGTCGAGACCCAGCTCCTCGTCGAGCAGCCGCAGCCCGTAGTCCCCGTTGGAGGCGTGGACGAGGTACCAGCCGCCGTCCGGGTCGGGGAAGGTCCGCAGCCAGTTCATGCTGCGCAGGTCGGGCGGAAAGACCGCGTCGGCCACCTCGACATAGAGCTGACCGCCCCGGGCCGTGCCGAGCGCGAGCAGTGGGAGCAACCAGGACAAGGGAGCCTCCTGGGAGGTCAGGCTGACCCATGGATGCTGCGGCAGGTGAGGGGTGTCAAGCCGGGGAGCCGGGGAGGCCACCCGAACCGCACCCGGCATCGGAGGTCTGGAGAGGTCCTCCGATGCACTACTCCGCCCTGCAGTGCTCCTGCGACTGCGTCTACACCGACGACGGCTGCTACCTGCCCGGCGGCGGCGCGCCGACCGAGGACACCGGCTGGGCCCGCTGAGGGCGCCCTTCCGGCGTGCTACCGTCGCCCGGCGTGGGCTCGCCGGAGGCCTGAAGCCGAGATGCCCGAGCTCCCCGACCTCGACCCGATCACCCTCCACTGGATGGCGCGAGCCGCCGAGGTGGTGGGCGCCCTGCTCGTCGGCCTGCTCCTCGCCTGGTTCTTCAGGCGCTTCGTGCTCACGCGCTTCGAGGTCATGGCCGCGGCGACCGACAACGACGTCGACGACCGCCTCGTCTACTTCCTGCGGCGCTTCTACAACGGCATCGTCGCCTTTGTGCTCCTGCTGGTGGTCTTCCGGCTGCTGGGCATCGAGATCTCGCCGCTGCTCGCCGGCGCAGGCATCGCCGGCATCGCGGTCGCCTACGCGGCCAAGGACATCCTGGGCAACTTCCTCAGCGGTGCCTTCCTGCTCATCGACCAGCCCCTGAAGGTCGGCGATCGCATCCGCATCGAGAACATCGGCCAGGGCTGGGGGTCCTGGGGGGACGTCATCGACGTCGGGCTCCGCACGACCACCATCCGGAACACCGACGGCGTCTACGTGACCTACCCGAACGCCAAGCTGGCCGACTCGGTCATCAAGAACTTCACCCCAACCGACGCGCCGACCCGCTTCCGCCTCCGGGTCGCGGTGGACCCCGACGCCGATCTGGAGCGAGCCCTGGACACCCTGCTGGCCGTGGCCCACGCCGAGACCCGCATCGCCCAGGACCCGGAGCCCAGCGCGGTGGTCCGAGCGCTGTACGACGACGTGCACGGGGCGATGGCCATCGGCGCCGTCCTGGAGCTGCGCTGCTACGTGGCCGACATCCGCAAGCGGACCCGGCTCCGCTCGGACATGTTCCTCGCCATCCAGGCGGGCCTGCGGGAGGCCGGCGTGCCCCTGGCCCGGATCGCGATCCAGCGGGAGGGCTGAGCGGCGCCTCAGTTCACGAAGACGAAGTTGTTCAAGCTGGCGACGATCACCCCGATGATCGACACCCCGGCGATGATGCCCGACGAGATCGGCACGTAGAACTCCTTGGCCTGCTCGGGCTTGAGCTTCATCCAGCTCACGGTGAGCAGGGCGCCGACGAGCATCGACAGCGGGTACTGGAAGGGGAGGATGAAGCCGAGGCCCAGGCCGGTGGCCGAGGGCAGCCACTTCTTGATGTCCGGGAGGAACCGCTCGGCCACCACCAGGATCACGCCCACGACGAGACCCAGCACGATGGCCTTCTGGTGCATGGGGTGCATCGAGCCGATGCCGTCACGGAAGACCTCGGCGACGGCTCGCCAGGCCTGGGCCGCCGGCGCCGGGAAGGCCGGTGCCATGGTGTCGGTCCCCGTCAGGGCGGTGGCGTCGGGCACCAGGATGAAGAAGCCGGCCACGGTGGCGATGGTGCCGCTGAGGATGCCGCTGGTCTGGGCGATGAACTGCCGGCGCGGGTTGGCGCCGAGCAGGTACCCGGACTTCAGGTCGTTGAGCAGGTCGGCGCAGGCACCGGCGGAGCCCGCGGTGATGCCGGCGGTCATCAGGTTGGCCGTGGCGGACTGGGGGATGAGCACGCCGTAGGTGAGCTGCATGATCTTGCCCATCGCCCCCGTGGGGGTGATGTCCGACTCGCCGGTGGCCCGCGCGGCGACCAGGGCGAGGAAGAAGGTCAGGAAGACCGCGAGCAGGCCGAGCAGGAACGGCACCTCGAAGTACCTCCAGGTCAGCCAGGCCACGCCCACGCCGGACACGCCCACGCCGAAGGAGAACCAGGACATCGGGACCTCGACAGCGGCCACGGCGTCGCTGTCCGCCGAAGCCCCACCGAACAGACCGGCGAAGGCCCGCTTGATCGTGCGCCACTGGAAGAGGAAGGCCATCAGGCCCGAAGCCACCATGATCGGCGCTCCGAGCCAGAGTCCGATCTCCTTCCAGGCCCGGTAGGGCTTGGTCACGGCACCGACGACGGTGCCGTCGGGACGGGTGAACATCTCCTCGAGGCCCGCGGGGCCCGCCACGAAGACCAGCAGCAGCGCTCCGATGGTCATCCAGAGCGTGACGCGCAGTCCCACCAGGGCGCCGGCGGCGATCATGACGGGGTTCATGTCCCACGTCATCGTCCAGTCCGAGGGCTTCAGCGGCACGGTCTGGCCCTCCACCGTCTTGGTGCCGAAGGCCGGCAGCCAGCCGTTGAAGATGTCCAGGGTGCCGGGCAGCAGCGGCTCACGGATCGTCTGCACCGTGCCGTCGGCGAGGGTCGTGGTGACCGACTTCGCGTGGAGGTCGATGAGCGGCGGGAAGGCCGCACCGAACAGGGCGCTGTAGAGCAGGGCCTTGGCCTTGCGGGCCGCCTCGGTGCCGGACGCGTAGAGCGACTGCAGGGTGGCCGCTGCCGCCAGGCCCGACGGGAACTTCAACCTCTCCTGGTTGATCATGTTCCGCTTCATCGGGATCGCCAGCGTCACGCCCAGGATGGCGAGCAGCGCCGTCCAGGCCGCCAGGACCGGCCACGGCAGGTGGACCCCGCCGGGGTTGTCGGGGGTGGCCGAGAGGATCAGCAGCGCCGCGATGGCCGACACCATGGTGCCGCCCGTCGAGTAGCCCGCGGCCGAGGCCGTGGACTGCATGCAGTTGTTCTCCAGGATCGACATCTGGGTCTTCACGAGGCCGACCTTCTGCAACAGGCCCCACAGGGAGTAGGAGAGGATGCAGGCGGTGATGGCGATGCCCAGGTGCCAGCCGGTCTTCAGCCCGATGTAGAGGTTGGTGAAGGCCAGCAGGAAACCGAGCAACGACCCCACCGCCAGGGCCCGCAGCGTGAGCTGTGGCACGTCGTCGCCGCGGTAGGCGCGGGCGTACCACTCCTCCTCGTCCATCTCGGCGACTTCCACGGGCGGGATGTCCAGGGGGCGACCGGAGTCGACCTCCTCCTGGGTACGGGCGGCTTGCTGCAACAGGGCCACAGAGATGCTCCTGACGAAGGTCGGGGGGTCTATTCCGGTGCCGGGTCCGCGGTCACCCCGAAGTCCTCAGGGGCTGATCGCCGGGCCTGCGAACGGCAGATCCGGCGATCGGGTAGGGTCGCGAGGTGGCCAGCGAACCCCTACGACTCGCGACCTGCACGGTGGACCTGGCACGGCGTGAGGTCCAGCGGCGGGGCCGGGCCATCGACCTGACACCGCTGGAGGTCGAGGTCCTGCGCTACCTCGTCGCCCGGCCCCGCACCCCGGTGTCGCGCTCGGAGCTGCTGACCGAGGTCTGGGGCTACGCGCCCAACGTGCAGTCCCGCGCCGTGGACCACACGATGTCCCGCCTGCGAGCCAAGCTGGAGGAGGATCCGCGCAGCGCGGTGCACCTGGTGGGCGTGAGGGGCTTCGGGTACCGCTTCGAGCCCCTCGCGGATCCCGCCGCGGCGCCCGCTCGCGTGGGGTTCCCGCGCCTCCGCGGTGAGCGGGTCGGGCGGGAGTCGGAGCTGGAGCGCCTGGCGACAGTGCTCGGCGGCCGGACCCGGGCCGTGGTGCTCAAGGGGCCACCCGGGGTCGGCAAGACCCGGCTGGCTATCGCCTTCGGTTCGCGGGCAGGGGGCCCCCCGGCCTGGTTCTTCGACCTGGAGGGCCTGGAGAGCCGCGAGGACCTCGTGCGGTCGGCAGCCGACGCGCTGGGCCTGCCGACCGCCGGCTCGGCCGTCGACGTGGGCGAGGCCGTCGAGAGGGCCCTGGCGTCCCGCGGCCGGTCCCTGGTGGTGCTCGACGGCTTCGATGGACTGGTGGGTGTCGGCGAGGACGACGTGCTCCGCTGGCTGGCGATCGCCCCCCAGCTCCTGCTGTTGATCACCACCCGCCGCGTGCCGGACCTCGGGGTCCCGGTGGTCGAGGTCCACGGACTGGACGCTCTGGACGCCCTGGCCCTGCTGGAGGCGCGAGCCCGAGCCCGTGGGGCGGCGCTGGCCGAAGACGACGCCACGCGACAGGCCTGCCGTGCCCTGGTCTCCCGGCTCGAAGGCCTGCCCCTGGCCCTGGAGCTCGCGGCGGCGAGGTGCACCATCCAGGGGCCGCGGGAGCTCCTGGAGCTGCTCGACGGGCCCGGACCCCTGCTGACGGGCCTCGAGGCCGCCCTCGAGAGCGCCTGGACCCAGCTCTCGATACCGGAGCGGGCCGCCCTGATCGCCGCGGCGGTCTTCTGCGGGCCGTTCCCCCTCGAGGCCTTCCGCGCGGTGCTCGCACCGGACCAGAGGTCGGGGGCCCTCGACCACCTGGAGCGCCTGCGGGACGACTCCTGGCTGGTGGTGGAGCCGAGCGCCGACAGCTCACGGCCCACCCGCTTCCGGCTGCCCGGACCGCTGAGGGCCTCGGTGCGGGCCCACGGCGACGCCGAGGGACCCCGAGACCGTCACGCCCGCTGGTTCTCGGACCAGGCCCTGGCGGGCGAGCGGGACCCCCAGCGCCTCGCGGCCGAGGTGTCCGAGCTCCTCGCCGCCAGGCGCCCCCCGCGCCCCGCCGCCCGCCGCCGGGCCGGGGGCCAGGGCCCGGTGGAGGCGCCACCCCACCCCGACCCCCGGCCCC
>CAZCVP010000030.1:0-30567 GCA_964501915.1 uncultured Enterobacterales bacterium | reverse complement strand
GGTCGCCCTTGTTGACTGCCGGGCTGAATACCGACACCTGCGCCAGGCGCACGGCGAGCGGGCGGTGGGCCTGGCCCTGGTGCTGGCGCGACACCTGCGCTCCGCCGGTCCCTTCGACCCGCTGCTTCCCCTGCTCGACGACGCCCT
Source organism: uncultured Enterobacterales bacterium (assembly GCA_964501915.1). GTDB lineage: Bacteria > Myxococcota_A > UBA796 > UBA796 > CAJQPC01 > CAYFPX01. Next base: position 30,420 of record CAZCVP010000030.1, on the reverse strand, counting down.
CGACCTGGAAGCCGCGACCGGTCCCGTGCGGGCAGCCCTGCACCTGGAGCGCGGCAAGGCACGGCGGATCGCCGGCGATGTCGGTCGAGCCGAGGCCGACCTCGTGGCCGCCCGGGACGGGGCCTCGGTCGCGGGCCTGGCGGCGGCCTGGCGCTCCCTGGGCAACCTGCGGCGTCACCAGGGCCGGCTGGAGGCGGCCGAGCAGTGCTACGCGGAGGCCCGAGAGGCGGCGTCCGCCCCGGGTGGCGAGACCGAGCGGGGGCCGTTGCTGCGAGACCTCGGCAGCCTGCGTCTCCGCCAGGAGCGCCCCCAGGAGGCCGGCCCCCTCTACGACGAGGCCCTGGACCACTTCCGTCGCCAGGGTGACTCCTGGAACGAGGGCTGGATCCTCGGCAACCTGGGCAACCTGCACCTGGAGGCCGGCGCCATCGCCGCGGCCCGCAGAGCCTACGACCAGGCCCTCAGGGTCCATCGCAGCCGGGGAGATCACCGCTGGGAGGGCATGGTGCTGAGCAACCTGGCGATGCTGGACCTGGAGCAGGGTGCCCTGGGGCGAGCGCACGAGACCCTGGCCCGGGCGCTCCGGCTGCACCGGGCTACCGGCAACCGCCGCTTCGAGGGCCACGCCCTGTCGGCCCTCGGCGCCCTGGCCCACGAGAACGGTGACCTGGCGAGGTCCCGCGACCACCAGGAGGAGGCCCTGGGGGTCTTCCTGGAGGTGCGGGACAACCGGTTCGAGGGGGTGGCCCGGGCCCGCCTGGCCGCCCTGGACGCCGCCGAGGGCCGCTCCGGCGAGGCCGCGGCCGGCTTCGCGACCGCCCGAGAGGCCCTGGCGAGGCGGAGCCGGATGCTGGAGGCCGTGGCCGTGCTGGAGGCCGTGGCCGCGGGCGATCCGGTGGAGCTGCCCGAAGGCGCGACCTCCTTCGCCCGAATCTGTGCCCGCCTCGCCGGCCCCACGATGCTGCGACGGAGCTGAGACAGACGCTCGGCTCAGCCCTGTTGGACCGAGGAGCGTCCCTCCCAGGAGAAGGTCTCCCCCGTCGCGTCGTCGATGCAGACACCCTGGGAGTGGGTCGTGGTCGCCGCCTCGCCGTCGATCTCCAGGGCCTCCCAGGTGCAGGTCCAGGAGCCGTTGGTGCCGCGGACCGTCAGGGTGGCGTCCGTCGCCGTGACCTGGTCGTCGAGCGCGGTGCTGGTCAGGTCGAACTCGATGACCAGGGTGGCGTCATCGACGCCGTCGTTGTCCTCGTCGACATAGGCCAGGACCTCCAGGGTCACCGACTCGACCGTGTCGTCCTCGTAGGTGGTGATCCGCATCGCCGCCTTGACGTGGCCCTCGGCCAGCACGTCGTCCTCGAAGCGTCCGGCGCTCGGATCCAGCTCCTGGGCCACCAGGTCCACCGAGTAGATGACCTCCTCGCGAAGCTCGTCGTGGTAGTCCGTGACCTCCAGGGAGATCAGCCCGTCGAGGTGGGCGATGTGGTCGCCGTCGGTGTACTGCCAGGCCTTCCACTCGATGCTGAGGGTGCCCCGGTCGTACTCCGGCGTGGTGGACTCCTCGAGGGTGAAGACGATCTTGCCGCTGGCGTTCTCGTCCCCGTCCTCTCCGACGCGCAAGACACAGCTATCGATGGTCAGCTCGACCTCGCAGGTCATGCCCTGCTCGCACTCGTCGAACTCCGAGGCCGCCACGAGCAGGCCGGAGAGGCAGAAGATGTCGAGGACGGTGGAGCCGACCGCGCCGGAGATGGCCTGGTCGAGGACGGCCGGGTCCAGGAGCGGGTCGAAGGCCCGGGGAGCGGTCATCCGCGCCGTCTGGGAGGACCGCACGGCGCCGGCCATGTCCTCCGCGGCGAAGGTGCTGCTGGCGTCGGCCACGTCGTCCGTGATCAGCGCCATGGTGTCGTCACCGACCGCCGCGGTGGGGTTGTCCAGCTCGTAGCGGACCTGGTCGGCGGTGAGCGGGCCCGCGTTGCAGCCCACGAGGGGCACCAGGGCGGCGAGGAAGAGGGCGACTGGACCGATTCGAGACATCGTGGACTCCGTGTTGGGTGCGTCAGGTGGACGAGACCCAGGGCACGGAGATTTGATCTCTCAGGGTGCTGCGACAGAACTGCGACAGAAGGGACCGAGGGACTACTTCCCGTAGAAGGTCACCTTCGCCTGCCGCTTGGGCGCCACCCGCAGGGTGTCCGTGTCGCCCACGATCACGATCTTGGCGACGCAGCGCTCGTCACCGGGCATGTCGATCCAGCGGGAGGCTCCACCGGCTTCGAACCGGGCCCGCATCTCCAGCTCCGTCGTGTCGCCGTTCTGGAAGCTCACCATCAGCCGATTGATCGTCGCCGGATGCTCCTCGACCACCACCCGCAGGCTCCGCACCGGCGTGTTGGGGGACTTCTTGCACCGGGGGAAGGTGAGCTCGTCCCGGTCGAGGGAGTCGGACAGCCGCACGTGGCCGAGCATCGTCCCGCCCTTGCCCGAGGCCTCGGCGGCCGGGCGACCGTGGAAGGTCACGACGGCCTGCTTCTTGGGCGCCCGCCGGGCCGTGTCCGTGTCGCCCACGATCACGATGCGCTTGATGCAGCGGGCCTCGCCCTTCAGGTCGAGCCAGCGGCTGCTGGTGCCGGCATCGAGGTGGTTGCGGAGCTCCAGCTCCTCCTTCTGGCCGTTCTGGTAGACGATCCGGAGGAGATCGATCTGGGCGTCGAACTTCTTCACTTCGACCTTGAGCGCCGTGACCTTGACGTTCGGCGAGCTCTCACAGGGCGGCAGGTTGACCTCGTCGCGCTCCGTGGCGTCGGACAGGGTCACGGTCCCCAGCCTCACGGACTGGCTGGCTTCGGCGGGGGAGAGACCGACCAGCAAGAGGGCGGTCAGCAGGGCAAGGACGAGTGAGCGCATGGAAGAGCCTCCTTGGATGTCGCGGTCTACCACGGATCTCAGCACCCGATCCCCTCACTTGACGTCGACCACGCGGGCGCGGGGATCACCGGCTGCGATCCCCCCAAGGGGACAGCGCGAGCTACGGCGCGTATCCTTGGACGATGCTGCTCTGTCTGCTGAGCGCGGCCTGGGCCGAGACCCTGGAGACGGTCGCGGTCCACGAGGTCCTCGACAACGGTCTGACGATCGCCGTCGAGTCGATGCCGCAGGCTGCCCACGCGGCGCTCTGGCTCGAGGTCGACGCCGGCTCGGCCGACGAGGTCCAGGGGGAGCGGGGCCTGGCCCACCTGGTGGAGCACGCCGTGGCCGCGTCGATGCCCGGCGACGCGCTCCCGGTGGGCCTGACCCTCGACGCGCACACGACCTGGGACAGCACCTCCTACGAGCTCACCTTCCCGGCGACGGCGCTGGAGGAGTCCCTGGCGGTGATCGCCGGCCGCCTGGGCGCCCTGCCCGACCGCGACCTCGCCGCCCTGCTGGCCCAGGAGCGACCGGCGGTCCACAGCGAGCGCGACTTCCGGTGGGAGGATCCGAGCGCGGGTGGGGGCCTGCTGATCCACCAGGCCCTCTACGGGGTCGGTCACCCCTACCACCACCCTCCGATCGGCTCACCCGTCGACGTCGACGCCGCGACCCCCGAGGACCTGGTGGACTTCTGGGCCCGCTTCTACGACCCGGGCCACATGCGCCTCGCCCTGGTGACCCCCGGCGACGCCGAGGAGGCCCTGGCCGCCGTGCGGGCCACCTTCGTGAGGCTGGCCCCCCGGGAACGGACCGATCCCCCCCTCGCGACGACCGGCTTCCGCCGCACGCCGGCCCAGGTCATCGAGGCCGACCTGGAGACCCCCCGCGCCTGGATGGCTTGGCCGGTCCAGGTCGACACGGCGGCCGACGCCGCGATGGCCGAGCTGCTGGCGGCTCAGGTCCGCCTCCACTGGCTGCCTCACGACGGGGGCGGGGTGCTCGTCGGCCACCTGCCCGCCCAGACGTCCGTGGTCGATCCCGGTCGCGGGATCGAGGACTTCGTGCTCGCGCACCTTCGAGAGAACGCCGGCGAGACGGCGGAGGCGACGGTGGTCGGCCTCCAGCGAGACCTCGCGGAGGCCCTGGCGATCCCCCTCCGACGCGCCGAGCTGCTCGCGGGCTGCCTGGGCACCACCTCCGATCCCAATTGCCTGCCCGCACGAGCCGAGGTGTGGGCGACCACCCGCCCGGCCCACCTGGAGGCTGCCCTCGGGCGCTGGCTGCGCGAAGACCGGCGGTCGATCGTGGTCGTGGGCTCCGAGGCCCCCGAGCACCTGTCCGCCGCCCCGAGCAGGCCCTGGCAGGAGGTCTTCGAGGCCCCCGCCCCCGAGGTCGAACGTCCAGAGGCTCCGGCCTGGTCCACCGAGGCCTTCGTGCCCTGGGAGGCCCCGGACCCCCGCGCGGCCGAGCCCCCGCCCCCGCTGCCGATCCCACCCAGCCTGCCGAGCACCACCTGGCGCACGCTGCCCTCCGGCGCCGAGGTCACCCACATCCCGGTCTACGACGCCACCACCACCGTGGTGCTGCTCGCCTACGACCGCGGCAGCGCCGACCTGCCGCCTGTCCCGGGCTGGTCACCGGCCTGGGTAGGCGGCCCCACCCTGGGCGGCTCCAGCTCCCGCACCGCCGCCGAGCGCAACGAGGCCCTGGAGAGGCTGGGGGCCAGCCTCACCTCGTGGGTCGAGCCCCAGGCCACCGTGCTGCGCCTGGAGGTGCCCGACGAGGCCCTCGACGCGGCCCTGGCCCTGACCGGCGATCTGCTGCGCCGACCCCGCTACCCCGAGTGGACCGAGCGCCGGGCTGCCGCCGCCGCTCCGCGCCTCGAGGACATCGACCAAGTCGCCCGCTGGGGCGCGACATGGGCCTGGTGGGCGGCCGACAGCCTCCCCGGGCTGCGGCCCGATCCGGACGAGTGGTGGCGCCTCGGCACCGACTACCTGGCGCAGCGACACGAGGCGCTGGTCCAGGGGGCCGGGCTCACCATCACGGTGGCCTCCTCGCGGTCCACCGCCGAGCTGCTCAGCTCCCTCGACCTCGCCGTCGGGGATCTCGGGGCCGCTCCATCCGTCCGACCACCGACCACGCCGGAGCCGCACCCCGAGCCCCGCCTGGGCGTCGACTGGCCCGGCGAAGACCTGGCTCGCCTGCGGGTGCGCATCGCTGCGCCGGGTCCCAGCGGCGAGGAACCCCTGGAGGGACTGCTCGCCGGCCACGCCGCCCGGATCGCCCTCCAGGCCCGCCTGACGACGCGGATCCGAGGAGAGCTCGGCCTGGCCTACGCCGTGACCGTGACCCTGGGTCGGGAGGGCGCCACGAGCTGGCTGGAGGTGGACACACGCATCGAGGCCGAGCACGTCCAGGCCACCCTGGGGGCGATCGATGCCGAGCTGAAGCGGCTGCTGGAGATCGGCCTGGCCCCGCAGGAGGTCCAGCGAGCCCAGGGCTGGATGCTCGGCATGGCCCAGGAGGCCAACGCCCGACCGAGCGCGGCCCTGGCCTGGTACCGGACCCTGGAGGCCCTCGGTCTCGACCCCACCGAGGTCCCCACCAACCTGACGGTCTTCGACGCCGAGGACCTGGACCCCCTGATCGCTGCGGCCTTCGGGACCGGCACCGCGGACAGCGTGGTGGTCGTCGCCGATCGGGAGCGCATCTCGCCTGGGCTCGCGGACCTGGGGCTGGCCTGGGTGACGGCGGAGGAGCTCAGACACGCTGGGGTCAGGTAATTCGCCTTTCGCCTTTTCCAACCCAGCGAGAGGGGTCCGCGGAGCTGCCCGCCCAGCCTCGCGCCCGCCCGGCGCGCAGAAGTCGGGGGTTTGAGATTGAAACCCCGGGATTCTGCGCGCTCTCGACCCCCGGGGCGCGCAGAAGTCGGGGGTTTGAGCCTGAAACCCCGGGATCCTGCGCGCCTTCGGCCCCCGGGGCGCGCAGAAGTCGGGGGTTTGAGAGTCAACCCCCCGGGTTCTGCGCGCGGCGCTACGTCGCTGCACAGCGGAGGTACCCGATCCAGCCTACGGCCCCCGCCCGACAGGCTCGGCGTCCTCGAAGATCCCCTCCGCGAGATCGACCCACGGGTCCAGGCCCTGCCACAGACAGCTCACCTCCTCCGGCCGGTCGTCGTAGAGGTCCTGGTGCTCCCCGGGGTCGGTCCGGACGTCGTAGAGGGCGCGCTGCCCGTCCCAGCCGTAGAAGAGCCGCCAGCCGTCGCGCTCGGCGACGTGCTCGAGCAGTCCATCGGAGCGCTCGTAGAAGGCGTGTCGGAACCGGGTGTCGCCCCCGTACCCCAGCGGCACGCCGCTCCAGGTCTCCGGCACGTCCAGGCCGAGGTAGTGGAGCACCGTCGCGGCCAGGTCCACGCCGCTCGTGGGCCCGGTCCAGGCCGCCGGCGTCAGGCCCGGCCACCACACGGCCAGGACCGCTGCGACCTCCTCGGTGTGCAGGCTGCGGGCGTGGGTGAAGCCCCCGTGCTCGAAGAACTGCTCCCCGTGGTCACTGGTGAAGACCACCAGGGTGTCCTCCAGCAGGCCTCCCGCCTCCAGCTCGGCCCACAGCCGGCCCAGCTCGTGGTCGAGGAAGCGGACCTCCCCGGCATAGCGGACCCGCAGGTGCTCCTCCACCAGCGCCAGCGCCTCGGCATCGAGCCCCGACTCGCCCTCGGCGATGGCTCGGAGCACCTCGACGTCCACCAGGTCCACCGGCGCCTCCTCGAGCTCCGCGAGACCCTCCAGGTAGGACGGAGGCGGGGAGTAGGGCGTGTGGGGATCGATGAAGTGGACGAAGAGGGACCAGGGCTCCGGCCCCTGGTCCAGGGCGGCCGCCAGCTCCAGGGCCTCGTCCGCCAGGGCCGCCGCAGGCTGGTAGACCCGGGTCGACATCGAGTCCGGGACCTGCAGATCAGGCACCGCCTCTTCGAGCAGGTAGTTGGCCGTCAGCCAGGCCGTGATCCGGCCGGACTCGCGGAGGTGGGACTCCAGGGTCCGCAGGTCGGGAGGCACCTCGCCCGAGATCTCCCCCGCGGCGAGGGCTGGGAAGAACGAGGCCTCGAGGGGTGAGATGCCGGAGAGCTGGCACAGCAACGACGGCAGGGTCCAGGACGCGCAGACGCGGTGGTCCTCGGCGACCCAGCCCTCGTCCAGGCGAGCGTCGAGCCAGGGGGTGTCCGCGCCCCCCCCGAAGCGCCCGATGGCGGACCGACGGAGCGTGTCGATGGACAGGACCAGCAGGTTGGTCGCCACCGGCTCGCGGGTGGCGGGCGCACCGGCTTCCTCCAGCGTCGGGCAGGTCGACGCCGTATCCAGAGGCCCCGTGTCCGGCGAAGTGCCGCAGGCCAGCAGGCTCAACAGGCTCAGCATGGAGCCTCACAGGAACAGGGTGGTCCAGTGGGTGCCACCATAGCCCCGTTCCAGGCCGACAGCGGTAGGCTGCCAGACATGCAACTCCTCACGCTCGCCCTGTGGGGCTGTCTCCCCTACGCAATGGCCGGCACGCCAGACGCCGGCCTGTCGACCCAGGTCGACGGGTCCGTCGTGCTCCACCCGGCGACCGGCACCGCGGCCACGCCCCTGGAGCCCTTCACCCGGCTCGGCGTCGGCGATCGGGTCGTGCTCGCGCCGGCGGCCACCCTGGAGCTCGTCTACTACGAGCCGAGCCGGCGGGAGAGCTGGCTGGGCCCGGCCGAGTTCGTGGTCCGCGCTGCCGCGCCGGAGGTGCGCTCGGGCACCGCCCAGTCGGTCCAACCGATCGATCCCGCGCTCGGCGAGCAGCTCCAGTCCCTGCCCCTGCTCATCCAGCGGGCCGAGCGCGCCGGCAACGCCACGCGGGGTCAGGACAAGGGGCCAGACCCGCGAAGCCTGCTCGACGCCGAGGAGCTGGCGGCCGTCGAAGCGGCCCAGAAGCGCTTCGAAGGGATGCGGGAGGCCTGGCCCCACCAGGATCCGCTGCCCTACATCTACTACGCCGCGGTCCTGGAGCAGTACGGGCTCGACGCCGAGTCCAACGCGATCCTTCGAGAGGCCAGGGCGCGGTGTCCGCTGTGTGATCTGCCGGCCTTGTCGTCGGAGGAGTAGCGGTAGCCGTTCCGGTCAGACGACTGGCGTTCGCCAGCAACGCGCCCCGGATGCCTCGACAGGGCCCTGCAGGTCGTGACCTGTGGCACGCATCGTGCTTCAGCTGTTCACACAGCGGTCCGCCGTGCCCTGCGGACCCGAGAGAGGACATCTCGATGTGGTGCCTGACGCTCCTCCTGCTGTTCGGATGCTCCTCGGGGCCGTCCGAAAAAGAGAAGCCGCTGTGGCTCCAGGACAGGACCGACGAACACGGTGTGCTGCCCTACGGTCGCGGGTTGCCCGACAAAGCCGAGTGCAACGGAGCCCTGGCCGAAGGTGTGATCGGGGCGAACACCACTGTGATCGACCACCCCCTCGCCGCGTTCTGGGTGGATCCCGAGTGAGCTTCGCCACAGGCGACCCTGACCCCGGCCGACGAGACGAGAGGAGATCTGCCCGCGGGGCCCCGTGCTGCGGCAGGGACACCTCCCGGGCTGGTTCCAACCACCGACCACGCCCGTTCACCGGGGCGAAGGGCCTCGGGAGGCACTTCGCCCCGGTGAGCTCGTGCCCGGCGGGCCACAGGACGTCGTGGCCGTGTCCAGCCTCCACACGCCCGACTTCGGCGAGGTCCAGTGCGGCACCCTGCCGGGCGATCTGACCAGCGACGGTCCAGACGATCACATCGGCAACTCGGAGCCCCGGCATGTGCTGCGCGGTGGCCTCGATGGAGTCCGCTGGACCCCGCGATCACTCTCGAGCAAGCCCTGCACCAGACCTGCGGCACTGGCAGCTACGGCGGCGTGGCCATGGCCGCGGCCGACCTGTCGGGTGACGGCATCGCCGAGCTGCTGCTCACCACCGTGAACAGCACCTACTGGGACCGGGCCTGCGTCTTCCTCCTCCGGGGTCCACCACCCCTGTCCGACCACGGGCCAGACCATGAAGTCGACCCGACCGTTGCGGACCTGGAGATCTGCGAGAGCCCCAACTCCGAGCCCACAACGCCGGGGGTGACGCTCCACCGGCGACGGAGTGGGTCACCTGAGCCCACAACGCCGGAGGTGGCGCTCCACCGGCGCTGGAGTGGGTCCCCAGAGCCCACAACGCCAGGGGTGGCACTCCACCGGCGACGGAGTGGGCCGGGCGCGCTCCAGGTCCGCTGACCTCACACCATCCCAACCCTGACCCCGCCCCACCAGACCCGGGATAGAGGCTCGCCCCGAACCGACTCCGGAGGCTGAGATGACCCTCTCCCTGTTCCTCGCTCTCGCCTGCTCCCAGGCCCCCGAGACCCCGGCCGCCGTCGAGGCGCCTGCCCAGCCCGAGGCCCCGGAGGCCATGGACCACGAGGAGCCCGCCGCTGCCGCGCCCACCATGGTCGACGGCTGGGCCAGCTACGGCGAAGGCGTCCCCGAAGCCGACGTCGTGGCCGCCGCCGCCCTGCTCGACGCCCCGGACACCTTCCTCGACAAGACCCTGGTGGTCGAGGGCCGGGTGGCCGATGTCTGCCAGAAGGCCGGCTGCTGGATGGTCATCGAGGACCAGGGCCGCACGATGCGCATCACCATGAAGGACCACGCCTTCTCCGTCGCCAAGGACGGCGCCGGCAGCGACTGCCAGGTCCACGGCACCGTGATCCAGAAGGCCCTCGATCCGGAGACGGTGGCTCACCTGGAGTCCGAGTCGGTCAACGTGGAGGCGATGCCCGAGAAGAAGGCCGAGGACGGTCAGGTCTACGAGATCGTGGCGTCCGGTGTGCGGATGAGGCCTCCCGAAGGCTGACCCGGGACGCTCAGAGGGGCGCTCCCAAGCGCACTTTTCCACCCGAGACCACTGGCGGGTCTGTACCCTTGCATCGGGGCTGTGCCGGCCCTGGAACAAGGAGATGGATCCATGAGACGCCTCATCGCGCTCTGCGCGCTCACCGCCGTCGGCTGTCAGTCCACCCTGACAGGCAACGAGGGCAACTTCCGCTTCAGCTACTGGGCCGACGACTGGGTCAACGACTTCAACAAGCCCGTCGCCGTCAGCGCCATGCTCGACCTCGAGGTCCGGGGCGTGGGCAGCAACAGCGCCGTCGACCTCACCGCCGCTGCCTTCGACGACCCGCTGGTGCTCGAGGTGAGCAGCTTCGCCAGCAAGGACATCACCATCCTGGGCACCGGCTCCGGCCTCGCCCTGCTCGAGGTCGAGGGCACCCTGGACGGCGAGACCCTGACCGACTCGGTGAACATGCAGTCCAAGGTGCCGGAGGTGCTGAGGCTCGGCCACACCTGCTCCAGCGCCACCGAGGCCGCCTACCTGGTCGACCACGACGTGATCGTGGGCTTCGAGATGGAGATGACCAACTCCCAGCCCGTCATCGGCTACGGCTACTACCCGGTGGAGCTCACCGCCACGTCCGCCACCGTGAACCACGACAGCACCAGCCAGATCTGGATCACCGTGAACACGGGCGACGTGGCCGAGAGCGTCCTCATGTCGTCGACCATCGACGACACCACCCTGTCCATGGAGATCGCGGCCGAGGGTCAGATCGACGGCGTCGAGGAGCCCACGGCCTGGGTCATCGAAGACATCGACGTCGGCGACATCAACGCCTTCTACACCCGCCCGCTGATCGGGGACCTGGTGGTCTGCCAGTCCGACGTGGTGATGAGCGTGGTGTCCGACACCCCCGACACCTGCGCCATCCACGAGCACGATCCGGACGGCAACGGCGAGTACGAGACGGGCTGGTTCGCCGTCGAGGGCGTGGCCGAAGGCACCTGCGAGTACACCGTGACCTACCCGGGCGGCGCCGAGGGAGACGGGGTGTCGGCGCAGTTCAGCTACCCGATCGAGCCCTGACTCAGTCGCCGCTGTCGGAGGCCTCCGGGTTCTCCGGCAGCCGGCCCTTGAGCAGCACGCCATCGTAGATGTCGACCACGCCGAAGAGCGCCCCGGCGGCGTAGATGTCGCCACCCGGGCTCACGGCCACGGAGTGGAAGACCTGGCTGCGGATCTCCACCTCCTCGACCGGGGACCAGTTGCCCTCGATGTCGCGGACGTGGAGGCTGCCGTACCAGCCCGAGGCCACGGCCCGGCCGTCGGCGTGCACCGCCACCCCGTTGAGCGGCTGGACGTCGCCGATGTCGACCTCCTTGAAGCCACTGCCGTCGTTCTCGACCACCAGCCCGCGGGTCTCGCCCCCCGACGCGATGAGCAGGTCCTCGTTGCCGTGGATGGTGGTGAGGTACTCGCTGGTCCCCATGTCGATCACGGACCAGTCGCCGTTCTTGTAGTGCAGGCCCTCGTCGGGACCGCCGATGACCCAGAACTCGTCGGGAGAGGTGCCGAAGATCTTGGTCAAGACGGCGTCGGTCTCGCGGGGGTTGTCGAAGTCGACCGGGGTGTCCCACTTGTTGCCGTCGTAGTGCCAGAGCACCTGCTTCTCGTTGAGCGAGAGGTTGTTGCCGCCGCAGGCCCAGACGTCGTCCTCGCCCCAGGCCATGGCGCCGAAGAGGTTCACCTCGTCGGGCGAGTCCAGGGTCTCGAAGCCTTCGTCCGGGTGGTAGCGGGCGATGCGGCCGGCCTCGCCGATGAACCAGACGTTGCCGACGTCATCACCGTGGACCCACCAGAGGTTGCCCTCGATGTCGTTCTCCAGGCGGGTCCACTCGGTGCCGTCGAAGTGGTAGACGTAGGAACCCATGCCGTCGTCGGGATCGGCGCCGACGGTCCAGACGTCGTCGGCGGCGGGTGCCCAGACGCCCACCAGGCCTCCGTCGAGACCACCGAGCACGGCCTCCCAGCCGCCGCCGAAGTCCTGGCCTTCTTCGACGCCTTCGACACACGCCACAGGGAGGGTGAGCAACAGGGAGAGTGCGGTCATTCGTCGGCTCCGTCCTCCTCGGCGGGCAGCAACTGGCCGCGCACGAGGATGCCGTCGTAGATGTTGGCCACGCCGAACAGGGCGCCGGTGACGTAGACCGTGCCCGTGGGGGTGACCGAGGTGGAGTGGAAGTCCTGGTGGCGGATCTCGACCTCGTCGACCGGGGACCAGTTGCCCTGGGCGTCCCGGAGGTGGAGGCTGCCATACCAGCCGGAGGCGACGGCCCGGCCGTCGTCGGCGAGGGCGATGCCGTTCAGCGGCTGGGCCCCTTCGAGCTCGATCTCCACGAAGCCGCTGCCGTCGTTCTCGACGACGAGGCCCCGGTTGCCGCCGCCGGCGGCGATGAGCAGGTCCTGGTTGCCGAAGATCGAGGTCAGGGGCTCCTCGGTGGCGACGTCGATGACCTCCCAGGCGCCGTCGCGGAGGTACAGGCCCTCGTCGGGGCCACCCACGACCCAGAGCTCGTCCGGCGAGCGGGCGTAGAGCTTGGTGAGCACGGCGTGGGTGTCGCGCAGCGCGACCACGTCGGTCTTCTCGTCCCAGCCGGTCCCGTTCCAGTGCCAGAGGACCTGCTTCTCGCTGGAGGAGAGGTTGTTGCCGCCGCAGACCCAGACGTCGTCGTCGGCGAGGACGAAGGCGCCGAAGAGGTTGATGTCGGCCGGCGGGTCGATGGCGACGGGACCGCCTTCGGGGGTCCAGCGCACGACCAGGCCCCCTTCACCGACCATCCAGACCGGGCCGGTGCCGTCGCCGTGGACCCACCAGAAGTTGCCCTCGGTGCTGGTGGCGATGCGCTCCCAGTCGGTGCCATCGAAGTGGTAGACGTAGCCGCCGAGGCCATCGCCGGGATCGGCCCCGACCGCCCAGACGTCGTCGTCCGCCGGGGCCCAGACACCGATCAGGCCGGCTTCGAGCTCACCGAGCACTACCTCCCAGCCGCCGCCGAAGTCCTCCCCGGCCTCGAGCTCCTCCCGACACCCCGTGAGGAGCAGGACGAGGCCCAGCGAGACACAGAGCTGGCGAGTGCGCGAGGTCACGGCGCTTCGCTCCTAACCCGCCTCCAGGGCCATTCGACGTTAGACCGCGTCCCATGATCGCCACATCGACCCTGCTCTACGCCCTGGCCTGCACCACCGGTGGCGAGGACAGCGCCGCCGCCGACCCCTGCACCGCGGGCCCCACCCCCGAGCTCGAAGTGGGCAAGGGCGAGCTGGCCTACAGCCCCATGGACGAAGGCGGCGAGACCATCGAGCTCATCCACGGCCCCCAGGGCGGCTACCACATCACCATCGCCGCCCGGACCCGCTACGTGGCCGCCGAGGGCTTCCTCGCCGGACACCTCATCGGCACCATCGACGGGGAGGTGGTCGGGGAGACCTGGCCCTACGTGGACCTGCGCTGCAACGCGGCCGCGGGCGCCCAGGACGGCGTGGGGCTGCTGCTGGTCTTCGCCCGGGAGCCCGAAGAGCTGGCCGATCGCTGGGTCACCGTCGACCTCGAGCTGACCGACACGGACGGCACCGAGGTCTCGGGCACGGCCGTGGTGGAGATCTTCGACCCCAACCTGTAGGGGTCGAGCCGGCCTCAGACCGCCTCCTGCTCCTCGTCCAGCACCAGGATCTCCGGTCCCTGGCGCACCGAGCGGGCGAAGCGCAGCAGCGTGCGCCCGGCGAGACCGCTCTCGCGACCGAGGGCAGCGGCGCGACCGTCGTGGACCAGGAGCACCGCCTGGGCCCCGGCGTCGCCCATGCCCCGCCAGCGCAGCATCTCCCTGGCGGCCTCGAGGGGCTCCAGGGTGTCGAAGGCGTCGATCGCCACCGTGCCCAGCGCAAGGACCTGGACCTGCTGTCGCTCGAGCCCGAGCCAGCACCCGAAGGCCACCGCCCGGCGCACCAGCATGGCGAGCTGGTCGGTGCTCCCCTCGCCCGGCTCCTCGTCGACGACGAGCGCCTTGGGACCGACCCCGTCGAAGGCCTCGTCGATGAGCAGCTGGAGGGCCCCGCGAAGGGGCGCGACGTCAGGGCGCTCCCCGGTCGCGATGGACGCCCGGACCGCGCTGATCTCCCGCCGGAGCAACCCGTTGAGCCCCGGGCTGGGTCCGGTCACGTGGCGATCGGGAACGGCCACCACCAGGGTCCCGAAGGCCTGTTCCTCGAGCGGCTGGGCCTCGTCGAGGGCGTGGTCGACGGCCCGAGCGAGGTCCCCCAGCTCCACGGGTCCGACGTCTCGACCGAACTCCAGACCCTGCAGGCCGATCCGACGCCAGGTCCGGACCGACTCGCGGACCCGGGCCAGAGGCCACCCCGGCAGGCGCAGCAGCTCCTCGCCCTGGAAGAACACCCCGGTGACCAGCTGGAGCAGCAGCGGACCTTCGGCCAGCTGCCGCCACTGGATGAGGGTGCGGTGCAGCGCGGACAGCTGGGCGTGCCGCTCCGCAGGGTCGTCCTTGGCGAGACCGACCAGGAGCAGGTCGAGGGCAGACAGCACCTCGACGGCGCGCGACTCCGCGCTCACGACAACGCCCTCAGGGCCTGACGCACGGCCGGGGCGTGCACCCACCGCGCCCGCGCGGACGCTCGCATCTGGGCGCACCACGCAGCGTCGGAGGTGTTCAGGGCCTCGAGGACGGCCAGCTGATCCTGCGCGACGCCTCCAGCCAGCAAGCTGGGCTTTGCGAGCAGGGTGCGGAGCGCCTCTTCGACCCGCCGGGTTCCCAGGGCCACCAGCAGCCGCCAGACGCGGCTGCGATCGTCCCCCTCCCAGTCGCGGAAGGCCTCCGAGCCGGCGAGGGCCAGCAGTGCCCCCACCGTCTGGTCGTCCCCGGCGCCCTCGAGCAACGCCAGGGCGCCCAGGCGGACGGCCGGCGACTCGTCCCGGAGAGCCCGACCCACGGGCACGCGGAGCGCCGGATCCCAGCAGCCCACCAGGGCGGCCAGCGAGGCCTCCCGCACGACTTCGACGGGGTGGGCGAGGGCGTCCGCCAGGGCGACCAGGGAGGCCGGACCCACGCTCGCGGCCAGGCCGCTGATGGCCTCCAGGGCGTCGGCGATGTCGTCGCTGGCCAGCTGCCGGCGGTAGAGAGGCCCCACGTCGTGGCCCGCCTCCACCAGGGCCCGGATCCAGCCGGACCGGGTGGTGGGGTCGACGAGGGCCACCGTGAGCTCTTCGACTCCCGGCGTGACGGCCGGGAGCAGTCCGATCAGCAGGGTCCGCAGCCGGCCGCGGTCCTTGGCCAGGACGCGGGCCAGGGACCTGACCCGCTCCGGCTCCAGCAGCGCGGCGGCCAGGCTCTCGGCTTCGGACCGATCCGTCTCGATCGCCCGCTCGAGCAGGTCGGCGACCCGATCGGGATCCTGGTCCCACAGGCGGTGCTCCAGGGTGGCCAGCACCACCGGTGCGCTGCCTCCCTCGGGCAGGGCCAACGCCAGGGCGAGCAGGCGCTCGGGAGCCAGCTCGCCCGAGAAGGCATCCCGCAGCGGCGTGATGTCCTCGGGGGCCTCGGGGGTCGCGCCGCCGGGGACCCGGCAGACATCGCACTCATCGGCGAGACCGGCACCGTCCTCGACCCGCTCGACGCTGGCGCCGGACCGGATGCGTCCCCCGTCCTCGACCCGCAGGTCCATGGGCCGCAGGGTCGCGACCCGCAGACGGACGTGGAGCAGGCGGCGGCTCCAGGCCAGCCCGACCCGCGTGTCGCCAGGTGGCGGAGGCGTGCCGACGACCCTCACGAAGTCGGCGAGCTCGTCGCGGGTCACGCCGGGCAGGATGACGAGCTGTCGCACGCCCTCGTCGAAGAGCCGGAACAACCAGGGCACGATCTCGGCCCCCAGACCGGGGGCTGCCTGGGTCTCCGTGCGCAGACCGTAGGGGTCGAGCGCCAGGATCAGGCAGCCGTCTTCGACCGCGTCGACCGCGGCCCGGTAGAGCGGATCGAGCGCTGGCGGTGCGCTCGCCTCCTGGACCGAGCGCACGGTCTGGTGGAGCTCGGAGACGAACCGCTGGGTGGCTCCACCAGTGGAGACGACGGGCTCGTTGGCGGCGGCGGTCGACATGCCGATCCTCGAGAGGGCTTCGACTCGGCGATGCCCGCGCGGAGGGGAGGTTTCGATCCGCCTGCGCTCGCAGAGGCCCCGCTACTTCTCCCAGGGGGGCTTGCCGCGCTTGCGGACAGCGACCCTGCGGCCCGGGCGTGGGCGGGGTCGCGCCATCGCGGGAGCCACCGGCTCGGGCTCGGGCTCCGGCGCCGGTGGCTCGGGTTCCGGCGGCTCGGGCTCCGACGACACGGAGTCCTCGAAGTCGGAGTCGTCCTCGATCGACACGGTGGCCACGCCGAGCAGCTCGGGCGCCGGGAGCAGCTCCTCGGAGTCGTCGTCCTCGATGATCGCCTCGAAGAGGGGGACCTCCTCTGCGACGGCGGCGGCGTCCTCCACCTCTTCGACCGCGGCGGCGTCCTCGATCTCCTCCAGAGCGGCGGGGACCTCGAGCTCCTCGACCTCTTCGACCGCGGCGGCGTCTTCGATCTCCTCGACCTCCTCTTCGACGGCCGCGACGTCCTCGACCTCCTCCAGCGCCTCCTCTTCTGCGGCGGGCTTCGGCTCGAAGGACCGACGCAGGCCGACGCCCTTGTCACGCTCCCCCGACTTGGAGAGCAGCGCCTGCCACTTGGCCTGCAGCGCCCCCTTTTCCAGGACCACCGTGGCGCCCTCACCATCGTCGTCCTCGTCGTCGGGCGCGGGGGCGGGCTCGGGGTCCTTGGGTCGATCACCGCTGTGCTGGGCGAGCAGGTCCTTCCACCGGCTGGCGAGCGCCGAGCGGTCCATGACCATCGTGGCGGCGTCTTCTTCCGGCTCCTCCTCGGGCTGGGCAGCCGCGGGCTCGGCGGCCGGTGGCTCGGGCGTGGCGAGGGGCACCGGCTCCATGAAGGCCGGCGGCGCGGACTTGCGGCGCAGGCGCCGGGCCGTGCGTCGCCCCGTCGGTCGCGAGGCCGTCAGGCGAGGATCCTGCTCCGGCTCGGCGTCGCGCACGGCCTGCTCCGCCTCGGCCCGGGCGGTCCGCGCGGCGGCGACGGCCGAGCGGGCCTGCTCCGCCTGCTCCTGGGCAGCGTCGTGGGCCGCCTTGGCCGCGAGCGCGGCCTGGAGCGAGGTCATGGCCTGCTGGGTCGCGTTCTGCACCTCGGCCTGGTGACCGAAGATCGCCGACGAGGCCTCGACGGAGCGCACTTCGGCCTCCTCGAGGGCCGACGCGGCGGCCTCGCAGGCCATCGCCAGGAACGCGGTGTCGTCGCCGACGGAGGCGGCCTCCAGCTCTCGGAGGGCTTCGCCGTGGGCCTCTCGTGCCGCGTCGAGGCGGGGACCGAGGTCGTCTCGGGCCGACACCGCCGCCGCGACACGCTCCGCCAGGCGCTCGCGCGCGGCCTGGGCCTCGGCCAGGGCTCCTGTGGCCTCTTCCTGGGCGGCTCGGGCCGCGTCGAGACGGTCTCGCAGGGCGGCGACCGCGGCGGCCTCGCCCTCGCCGCGCTCCAGGTCCCGCTGGGCGGTCTCCAGGGCAGCCCTGGCCTCCTGGACCCGCTCCTTCGCCTCCGCGAGCGACCGGGCGGCGCCAGCCTGAGCCTCCGCGGCCGCATCAGCCGCCGCCCGGGCCTCCTCGAGCTGGGTCGAGACCGCGGTGGACCGCTCCCGGTGGTCCGCCAGTGCGGCGGCGGCGGGCTCCAGCACCTCGGTCGCTGCGGCGAGGGCCGCCGCGGCCTCGGCATGGACGGTCTCCGCTGCGGCGAGGGCCTCGGGATCGCCCTCCGGGACGCCCTCCTCGGCGTCCATCTCCGCGTCGGAGAGGTCCATCGAGACCTCGCCCTTGCGCTGGAGGTTGGTGCCCATCGCATCGCCCGAGGCCCGGGCTCGCTCGCGAGCGGCGAGCGCTCGCGCCTTGGCTGGTGCGTGGACCTCCTCCGCCTCCTCGAGGGCCGCGCGGGCCGTGGCCAGCTCTTCGCGGAGGGCCGTGAGGGCCTCGCTCTGCTCGGCGGCGGCGGCCTGGGCCTCCTCGAAGGCCTCCCGGGCCTCCACGTGGGCGGCGCGGGCATCGGCGCGGGTGGTGCGGGCCGCCTCGGCCGCAGCGCTCTGCTCCTCGCTCGCCTGGGCGGCCTCGAGTGCCGCGGCAGAGGTCTCCTCGGCAGACCGACGGGCCGCAGCGAGGGGCTCCGCGAGGGCGGAGAGGGCCTGGGAGGCTTCCTGGGCCCCGCCCTGGGCGGCCTCCAGGGCCGCAGTGGCCTCTTCGAGGGCGGTCTGGGCGGCCGAGACCGTGTCCGCCGCGTCCTCTCCGGCGAGGTCCGAGAGCGAGGCTTCGGCCTCGTCCAGCGCCTCGGAGCGAGCCTGGGCGGTCTCCTGGTGGGCCTGCAGGGCCTGCTCGGCGGTGGTGGCGCGGCCCTGGGCCTCGACCTGGGCTTCGGTGGCCTCCGCCAGGGCCTCGGTGGCCCCCGCCAGCACCTCCTGGGCCTCGGCGAGCCGGGCCTGGAGCTCCCCGGCTGCCTCGCTCCGCGCCGCCAGCACGTCCTGGGCTGCGGTGAGGGCCTGCCGGGCCTCTTCGAGAGCCGCTCGGGCCTGCTCCACCCGCTCGCGGTGGTCGTCGAGGGTCGACGCAGCGGCCTCGGCACCGCCCGAGGCCTGCTCGACCACCTGCTCGGCCTCGGTGAAGGCCGCCGCGGTGCCCTCGCAGGCCTCGCGGTGGGTCGCCAGGGCGGCGCTGCGGACGTCGAGGTCGGCGGTCGCCGCCTGGACCTGCAGCTCGCGTCCGCGCAGGAGTCCTTCGCCCAGCCGATCGAGCGCGGCACTCATGGCCTCTTCGGCGGCCTGCTGGTCTCCGCGGGCCGTCTCCAGGAGGGCCTCGAGCCGGCCGATGGCCTCCTCGCGGGCCGCCGCCTCGCCCTGGGCAGCGTCGACCGCGGCCTGGGCGGCCTCCAGGGCCTCCCGGCCCTCGATGACCCGAGTCCCGGCGCCCTCCAGGGCCTCCTCTGCGGCGTCGCGGGTCCCGGCCGCATCGCTGACGGCCTGCTCCAGCGCGGTCTGGGCCTCCGCCCGCTCCTCCACCAGGGTCCGGCCGTCGTCCCGAGCGGTGGTGGCCTCGACCAGGGCGGCCTCGGCCTCCTCCAGGGCCTGGCTGGCAGCGTCGAGCGCCTCCTGGGCCCCCCCCGTGTCCGCGCCCTCGGGTTCGCCGACCGCCTCGAGCTCCTCCTCGGCCGCAGTGAGCGCCTCGGCCACCTCGTCGCGACGACCTTCCGCCTCGTCCAGAGCCCGCTCGGCCGTCGTGAACCGCTCCGAGGCCCCTGCATGGTCGGCGGTCGCTTGCTCCAGGGCCGACTCGGCCGCGCCCAGCGCCCCGCGTGCCGTGGCCAGTGCAGCCTGGACCTCGGCCACCTCGGCGTCATGCTCGGCGGCCGCTGCCTGGCCCGCCTCCAGGGCGGCCTGGGCCTCGTCCAGTGCGCTGCGGGCCTGCTCGACGGCCCCGGCCGCGGCGGTGCGAGCGGCCGTGGTCGACTCGGAGTCCTCGGTCGCTTCGGTGAAGGCCTCCTCCTGGTCGGCCTGGGCAGAGGCGGCCGCCTCCCGGGCCTCGAACCCCTCGTCGCGCTGCTCCACCGCCGCGGTCTGTGCGGCCGTCGCCTCCCCCAGGGCATCCTCGGCCGCCGCCAGGGCCGCGGCGGCCTCGCGCGACGGCTCGTCGTCGACCACAAGCTCGGCGAGCGCGGCCTCCTGCTCTTCGAGCTCTGCACGCCGGGTCTCCACCGCGGCCGCACCCGCCTCGGCCGCTGGACCGGACCCATCGGCCCGCTCGCGGGCTGCCGCCAGGGCTCCGGCGGCCGCCGCCAGGGCCTCATCCGCCGCGGCATCCGCCTCCTGGGCCGCAGCCAGCTCGGCTCGGAGCGTGGCCTCCGCCTCTTCCCGGGCCGAGGTCGCCGCCACCAGGGCCGCCTCGGCGGACTCGAAGGCCTCGCGCAGCTCCGCGGCGGCCGAAGCCGTCTCCTCCTGGGCCGACGCGGCCTCGTCCCGCGCCTCCGTCGCCGCCTCGACCTGTTCCTCGGCGGCCTCGAGGGCCGACTGGGCACCCTCCAGCTGGCCTTCCAGTCCGTCCAGGGACTCCCGAGCCGTCTTGAGGGTCTCCTCGGCCGCCTCGCCCTCGGCGATCACCTCTTCGAGAGCCGACGCGACCTCGTCGGCGTCGCCCCCGCCCTCCAGTGACCCCAGGGCCTCTTCGGCCTCCTCCAGGGCCTCCTGGGCGTCGGTCCGACGCTCGTCGGCCTCCACCGCGAAGCCCTGGGCCTCCCGGGTGGCCTCCTGGCGGGCGTCTCGCAGCTCCTCGGCCTCCGCGACCGCCTCCTCCGCCTGCTCCAGCGCCGACCGCGCCTCCGCCAGCTCGGCTTCCAGCTCCCGGATGCGCAGGGTCTCCGGGTCCGGCGCTTCGGGCGGCGCGGCCTCGGCACCACCACCAGCCTCGGCCAGCAGCCAGCCGCAGAGCACCTGGTAGAGGGGCACGGACGCCGCCTCGGCCACCAGCCCGTCGCGGGAGTTGTCGCCCAGGGCGGGCAAGGCGCCCTGGACCGCCTCGCCGAGCTCTGCGACCTCCTCGGAGTCGGCCTCGGCGGCGCTGTCGAGCACCGGCATCAGCGCTTCGAGCACCTCCTTGGCGCCGTCGAGATCGTCCTCCTCGACCCACTCCTCCAGGCTCTCGACGGCCGAGTCCCCGTGGAGGTCGAAGAGCTGGCTGACGTGGTCGCCCTCCAGGGGCTCCATCTCGGAGGCGAAGGACAGGGCCACGTCGATGGCCGCGAACCAGGCCACCAGGGCCCGACCTCCCTCCCAGGCCAGCAGGGTGGCGGCACGCTCCTCGGCGTCGCCCTCGAAGAGGTGCCAGGCGACCAGGGCGATGCCCAGGGCCCGGTAGGCCGCGTCGCGTCCCTGGTCGTCCTCGAGGTCGCCGATGCCCACGGCCCAGTCCTGGTGGGCCTCGAAGAGCGAGAAGGCGTTGCGGGGTCCGAGGGCCAGGGCGGCGAATTGATCGCCGTGGTCCAGGGTCTGGGCCACCTCGGCGGCGCGGCGCACGTCGTCGCCGGCCGGTGTGCCGCCCGGGGCGCCACCTCCACCGGCGATGTGGGACACGCCGCCTACATCGGCGACGGCGTCGCCCCCAGGGGCCGCGCTCAGGACGGCGCGAATCAGGACGGCCTGGGCGGGATCGTCCCCCCAGGATGCCAGCAGCTCGTAGAGCGCGCTCTCCACGGCGCGAGCCTACCGCGGGCCCTGTGTCACAGCGTCGCTCCGGTCCGTTGAGCCGATGATCGCGCCGAAGGCCGGTCGCCTGCTGTCGTGGGCAGGGCGACAGCGTGGCCCGTGTCACTCCGAGCCCTGCGCGCGGCAGCAGGCGGCCGGCCGGCAAGCGAGGGCGGTTCAACGGACTGGAGCGCCGCTGTCAGCCCACCAGCTCTGCCAGCTCCGCCTCGAGGCGAGCGACCTCGGCGGCGGCTTCGTCCTTGGCGGTCTGGGCCTCGCCGAGCGCGGACTCGGCCTCGGCGAGCTCGGTCTGAGCCGCCTCGTGCTCCTCGCGCAGGCTGTCGGACTCGACCTCCAGCTCCTTCAGCTCGTTCTCGAGGCTGGTCACCTTGTCCTGGAGCGCGGCGGCCTCTCCCTGGCGCCCCTCTTCGGCGGCGCGCAGCTCGTCGAGCTCGGCCTGGAGCTTGTCCCGCTCGGCGGTGGCGGCCTCGACGGCGGCCTCGGCCTCGGTGACCGCGCTCTCCAGCTCCGGCTCCTGGTCCTGGAGGCTCTGGAGCTCCTCGGCGGCCTGGTCGCGGGCGGACTCGGCCTCTTCGAGGGCGGTCCCGGCGGCCTCGGCGGCGGACTCCGCCTCCGCGAGCGCGGCCTCGGCCTCCTCCAGCTCCTTGGCCTTGGCGTCGCGGATCTCCTGGAGGTGGCTCAGCTCTTCCGACATGCCGCGGACCGTAGCAAGTGGCCCTGCGGCAGGTCAATGCGCCGAGTCAGTGGTGGGCTAAGTGGCCTCCATGCCGCTGCTCATCCTGCTGGTCGCCTGCGGGGAATCGGAGCCCGCCTTCGAGCCCCTCCGACACGAGGACCGCCTCTCGGCCTGGCTCGAGTTCACCGACACGATCGGCGACGACGTCGCCTTCGCCGGTGAGCTGGGCCTCGACGTGAGGGTGGCGCTGGAGCGGGAGCTGCACGGGCGCGAGCACCTGGTCGAGGCCTGCGACGCGGCCGTCGAAGCCGACGTCGCCCTCCAGCTCTGGCCCCTGCTGCCCCAGGACGAGGGCTACTGGCCCAACCAAGGCAACGTGGAGCCGTTCATCGACTGGGTCCACACCCTGGTGGACTGGGCCCGGGAGGACTGCCGCAGCCTCGACGGCGTCGCCTTCGATCTCGAGATGCCCTACGAGCGGGCGATGGAGCTCCAGGACCAGTTCAGCGCCGAGGACGGGTCCCTGGTGGACCTCGTGGACTTCTTCCGCGAAGGCATCGACCGCGAGGGCCACGAGGCAGCGCGAGCGCTCTTCCAGGCCGAGGTCGATCGACTGCACGGTCTGGGGCTGCAGGCCACCCTGAGCACCCTGCCGATGCTCGCCGACGACACCCTCGACGGCGACGACACCATCGCCCTGGCGCTGTGGACTCCGGTGGAGCGCATCGGCTGGGACGAGATGTCGGTCCAGGTCTACCGCAGCCTCTTCGACGAGCTGTTCTCCGGCGCCCTCGATGACCCGGAGACCACCTTCACGTCGGGGCTGATCACCAGCTACGCGGGCACCGCCCTGGACGCCTGGGGCGACCGGGCGGCCCTGGACCTGGGCAGCACGGGGACCGGGATCAGCCTCACCGAACCGCTGGCCTCCGCGGCCGAGCTGCAGGCGGACCTCGCCGCGGCGCTGGCCGCGGGCATCCCCCTGGAGCGAGTCCAGATCTACAGCCTGGAGGGCCTGCGAGACCGCGACGACGCCGCGGACTGGGTGGCGACACCGACCCCGGTCGCCGCCGCGGTCGACGACGCCACCCTGGAGCTGCGAGACCTCATCGCCGCCCTGGACCTGATCGAGGAGTAGGCCGCCTACCCCTTCACGCAGACCACCTGGCGCAGGGTGTGGACGACCTCCACCAGGTCGGCCTGGGCGGCCATCACGGCGTCGATGTCCTTGTAGGCCATCGGCGTCTCGTCGATCACGCCCTCGTCCTTGCGGCACTCGACTCCCGCCGTCGCCCGGGCGTGGTCGGCGGCCGTGAAGCGCTTGCGGGCCTCGGTCCGGGACATCGCCCGGCCGGCGCCGTGGGAGCAGGAGCAGAACGAGTCGGGGCTGCCCTTGCCGCGCACGATGTAGGACCGGGTCCCCATCGAGCCCGGGATGATGCCCAGCTCACCCAGGCCGGCTCGCACCGCGCCCTTGCGGGTCACCCAGACATCGCGGCCGTAGTGGCGCTCGCGGGCCACGTAGTTGTGGTGGCAGTTGACCGCTTCGAGCGTGGGTTGGAAGGGCGGCAGGCCCGGGACCCGGGAGAGGGCCTCCAGGGTGGCGGCCATCATCAGCTCGCGGTTGAGGCGAGCGAAGTCCTGGGCCCAGCCGACGGCCTCGACGTAGTCGTCGAAGTAGCGGGAGCCCTCCGGCAGATACGCCAGGTCCTTGCTCGGCAGCGAGACGAAGAAGCGCTCCATCTCCTCCTTGGCGAAGCGGATGAAGGTCGTGCCGATGCGGTTGCCCACGCCGCGGGAGCCGGAGTGGAGCATCACCCAGACCGCCTCGTCCTCGTCGAGGCAGACCTCGATGAAGTGGTTGCCGGTGCCCAGGGTGCCCAGGTGCACGCGGTGGTTGCTCTGGCGGATGGTCGGGTGCTTGTCGCAGATGACCTCGAAGCGCTCGGCCAGGGTCGCCCAGGCCCGGTCCACCCGCCTCGGAGGCGAGCCTCCCCAGGAGCCCGGGTCCCGCTTGCGCCTGCCCACCACGCGGCCGTGGGGCACGGCCCGCTCGATCAGCGAGCGCGTGGCGGCGAGGCTGTCGGGCAGGTCCGAGGCCCGCAGGCTGGTGCGCACGGCCATCATGCCGCAGCCCAGGTCGACCCCGACGGCCGCCGGGATGATCGCCTTGTCGCAGGGGATCACCGAGCCGATGGTGGCGCCCTTGCCCAGGTGCACGTCGGGCATCGCGGCGACCCACTTGTGCACGAAGGGCAAGTCGGCGACCTGGCGGAGCTGCTCCCGGGCCGCGTCTTCGAGGGGCACGCCGCGGGTCCAGGTCTTCACCAGGCCACCCTGCGGGCCCCGCAGGACCTCGAAGGGGGGAGTGGTCATGGGGGGATCGTTCTACAGCAACCAGGCGAAGACCAGACCTACCACCAGGGCGGGGGAGGCCGACCTCGAATTCGACACCCGATGGGACAGAGGTCCCCCCGATCTGTCAGCCTGGCAACAGAGATCCCCTCCATCTGTCCGCTCCGGAGGCCCTTCGGGCCCTTCTGGGGATGGCCCGACGAGACTTCAGGGGTTTGCGAGTCGCCTCCCACGGTCCGACTCGGCTCACCCGGACACATGGAGGGGACCTCTGCGGGGGAGCGGACAGATCGGGGGGACCTCTGCGTGGGACCGAGCCTCAGCGCGAGAACGCCAGCTCGCGGTAGCGCAGGGTGCCGTCCACGTAGACCAGGTGCACGTCGCCCTCGGCGTCCGTCGCCATCGCGCACGTCTTGCCGTGCGCCAGGGCGGTCCGCTCACCCGTGGTGCCGTCTGGCGCGACGTGCTGGACGTAGATCGTGTTGTCGCTGTGGGTCCAGCACACCCAGGCCCCGCCGCCCTTGCAGGGCGTCCACTCCGGACCGTGGCGTTCCTTGCCGCTGCCGTGGGAGGCCGGGGCGTCGTCGAGGACCTCCAGGGCGTCGGGGGGGAACACGAGCTGCTGGCCGTCCCAGACGTTGATGACGACCCCCGGCGCATAGGCGATGCCGATGTAGGCCACTGCCGGGTCGGCCCCGTCCAGGCCCAGTCCCGGGTGGAGCATGTCGTCGCCCATGGTGTCGTAGGTCGCGTGCTTCGCCCAGGTGATGCGCTCGGGGAGGTCCGAGCTCCGGTAGCGGCTGTCCTCCTGGCTGTACCCGCTCATGGCGCCGTGCCAGGTGCCGTCGTCGGGGTGGATGAGGAAGCGGATCTTCTCGCCCGTGGCGCCGAGCTCGAAGCTGCCGCTGTCACCCGTGGGTCCCGAGGCGTCGAAGCGCTGCCAGCGACCCTCCTTGGACATCACGACCACCGTGCCGGGCTGGCTCGGGTCCACCGCCAGGTTGCCGTTCTTCGTGCCGCTGTTCGCCAGGCCCAGGTACGTCGCCTCGGGCGAAGTCTCCAGGCCGTCCACCCTCCAGACCGCCTGCCCCTGCATCGTGCCGCTCTCCTTGATGCCGAGCCAGGCCGAGACCCAGCCCCGGCCGTCGCCGTCGACCTCCAGGTGGGGCAGGTAGATGCGTCCGGCGTCGAGGACCGCGTCCGGCTCGGCGAAGAGTCCCCCCGACCAGGACCCCCCGATGCGGTGGTAGGCGTAGACGCGGGGGTTGTCGAGGTCCGCCACGACGTGGGGCTGGCCCGCGGCGTCGAGGGCGATCGAGGGCCTGGAGAGTCCTGTCTGGGACGAGGTCACCTCCTCGGGACCCCCGGTCAGGGTCGGCACGCCGCCCGTGAGAGCCGAGTCGGCGCTGTCCACCGTGTCGGTGCCCGTGGTGCCGCTGTCGATCGCCGTCACCGTGGCCGAGTCGGTGGAGTCGGCAGTCGACCCGCCGGTGCAGGCCACCAGGAGCGTGACGAAGAGGGGCGTCGGGACGGGCACGGTCGGCATCCTACTCCTCGCTCCCGACGAGCCCGCCGCTCGGCGAGAACCCAGGAAGTCCTTGCCGTGCCTTGACGCCACCACGTTCAGATCCACCGTCCCGCGAGTACACTCCCGCCGCGCACCGAACGACGGTCATGCCCCGCACGCGCACCCTGTTCGCCCTGCTCATGAGCGCCGTCGCCTGCAGTCCCGGCTTCGGCGACGACTCGACGGCCGACTCCGACGGCACGCCGGACACCGGCTCCGCCCACGGCGATCCCACCCTGGAGGTGGTGCCCACGCGTGGCCACGCCCCTCTGGAGGTGTGGGCCACCTTCGACGACCTGCCCGACGGCGCGGTGGTCACCTGGGACTTTGTCGGTGCCGACGAGACCAGCGCCAACCGAGGGACCTGGACCGAGCCGGGAACCTGGAGCGTCGCCGCGGCGATCACCTTCGCCGACGGCCAGGAGTCGTCGGTGACGCGGACCGTCGAGGTCCTCGACGACGACCGCCGCATGCTCTTCTCGGAGCACTTCGAGACCGATCCCTTCGGCGCCGGCACCTGGCAGGTCTTCCTGGACGACTGCGGCACCGAGCGGGACGGCACGGTGGAGTACGTGCAGAGCGGCGATCGCTGCGGCACGCCCGCCGGCTACATCACCCGCGGCGGCAAGCGGCGCTGCGTGGTCTACAGCGGACGCGGCTTCTCCACCGCCGGCTACCGGGACCTCGACTTCGAGGTGGCCCACCGAGACGACGGGGGCGGGGTGATCGTGCACCTGCGGGTCGACGGCACCTGGAGCGAGGCGACGAACACCTCTGGCTCGGGTTCCAGCTGGCAGACCGCCACCAGGGCCTTCCCGGACGGCGCCGACATCGACCACGCCGTGGTCTACCTGGAGGACGGAGGCGGCGCCGACTGCATGGAGCTGAGCGGCACACCGATCGCCCAGCCCCGCACCGCGCAGAGCTGCGAGGGCCAGACCACCGCCCTGAGCGCCTCGCTGGACGGGGCGACCGCGTGGCAGTGGTCCCGCGACGGCGTGGCCCTCGCGGACGGCGACGGTGTGCGCGGGGCGACCTCGGCGACGCTCGTCCTCGAGGACCTGGTCGCCGACGACGCCGGCACCTACACCTGCGCGGTGACCGTCGGCGGTCGGGCCATCGTGAGCAACCCGGCGGTGGTCGAGCTGGGTGAGGCCGCTCGCATCACCCTGCAGCCCTCTTCGGTCGAGGTCACCGGCGGGCAGCCGGCCACGCTGTCGGTCCGCGCCACCGGCTCGGGCGCACTCACCTACGCCTGGTACCGGGACGGTGTGGCTCTGTCCGACGGCGGCGGGCTGAGCGGCTCCATCACCGCGACCCTGTCCCTGTCCGCGGCGACGCCGGCCGACGCCGGCGCCTACCAGGTCGTCGTCACCGACGACTGCGGCGAGGTCACCAGCCAGGCCGCGGACCTCGTCGTGCGCACGTGGGACGACGAGCAGACGCTCCGTCCCGGCGGCAGCGTGACCTTCGACCTCTCCCACGACCAGGACTGGATCCTCGAAGGGGAGTTCACCGACTGCCACGTGCCCAAGTTCGAGCGCTACCTGCGCCGGGAGGATCGGCTGGACCTCTTCGACCGAGGCGACGACATGCTCGCCCTGCGCTTCGCGAACCGGAAGATCTGGTTCGTCTCGGCCGCGGTGGGCGAGCTGAGCAGCGCCGTAGGAGAGACCGACCACTGGGGCCAGAGCGTGGAGGCGAACATCGAGACCGGCGCCCACTCCTGGCGCATCGAGTACCTGGTCAGCCAGTCCCGCGGGCTGCTGTACTGGGACGACGTGCTCGTCGGGGACTGGGGGCTGCAGATCGACTCGATCCCGGGAGACATGGGCACGGTCGACGTGGGAGAGGTCGGGGGTGGCACGGTGAGGAGCTACCAGGGGGGGTTCACGCCGTTGGCGGATCTGTGATGGCCGGAGCGTCACGCTTCGCAGGACGCCTGGATGGTGGGCACGGGCGATCCGGCCGGGCCGAACCGGATCGCGGGATTCCACCCGCCGTCCCGGGGGCCTGCGTCGCCCCGCGCCCGCCTGTTCAGGGGGGGTCGACGCTCCAGTAGGTCATGTCCCCGAAGCAGTGCGGCTTGCCCTGAGCGTCGATCGCGCAGGTCGTCGAGTCCGCCGCCGCGGCGTCGACCCAGATCCCGTCGACCAGCTCCGCGTCCAGCGGCGCCCCGCTGCCCCAGCGGCTCAGGACGCCGCCAGCCTCCAGCGCACAGGCGTGGCTCTCTCCGAGCGAGAGGTCCACGAACACGCCCGCGGGCGCCTCGACGAGGCCCCCTGCGTTGTCGCCCCAGCAGGCCAGCTCACCTCCGGCGTCGAGCGCACAGCCGGTGTCGGGCCCAGCGGCGATCGACGACCAGGTGCCCTGGGGCGGGGAGGCTTCCCCGTGAGAGTCGTCGTCCCCCCAGCACGAGATGGTGCCGTCCACCGCGAGCGCACAGACGTGGTCGTCGCCGACCGTCACGGTGGACCAGGCTCCTCCGTCCTCCACCGTGGGCAGCCAGTCATCGGTGTAGCCCAGGGCGCAGTCCAGCAGACCCCCGGAGGTCACCGCGCAGATCGTGTTGCCGTTCCGGTCCACGGCGAGGTGGCCAGGCCCTGCGAGCTCGGAGGCGACCAGGCCGGAGTCGGACCACTCGTACACGCCTCCGAGCTCGTCGAGTCCGCAGAGCAGGTCCCCCCAGATCGCCACCTCGTTCCAGGAGCCTTCAGGCTCGAAGACGGTCTCGCCGAAGATGTTGCCCCAACAGTGCAGCTCGCCGCCGAGGTCGAGGCCACAGAACCGGGCGTTCGCACCGACCACGGACACGAGCCAGGGGCCGTCCTCGCCGTCACAGTCCTGGTCGACGCCGTCCCCGCGGACCTCCTCGACGCCGGGATGGGTGTCCGGGTCGCTGTCGTCGCAGTCGGTGCCGGCCTCGGTCACGGAGGATGGCGAGTCGCTGCCCCAGCCGTCCTCGTCGCGGTCCTCCATGCAGTCCGCCGCCTCCTCCTCGTGCTCACCAGCGTACGGGTGGATGAAGGGGTCCGTGTCGTCACAGTCCGTGCCGTCCAGAGCGGCGTCACCGTAGCCGTCCCCGTCCCGGTCCGGGAAGCAGTCCCAGTAGTCCAGCGGCGACGAGCCGGGGAAGGAGGCGGCCTCGTAGTCGTGGCAGTCGTCTCCGCCACACCAGGAATCCAGGAAGCCGTCCCCGTCGGTGTCGGGGCAGCTCGAGTCCTCCTCTTCGAACCCGGGGGGGTGGCCCCGGGGCTCTTCGGGCTCCGCACAGGAGAACGAGCCCCCGAGCACGAGTGCGATCCACATCCTGCCTCTCCTCGTCTGGCTCCGAAGTACCGGTCGGGCCGCCCTGACCCCACGTCGACTGCCCTGCCGTGTGGCGAGCCCATCCGCCCGCCGGGTCAGGGCCCGTCACGAGCCGTCACGGGTCGTACCCCACCCGACTCCGCCTTCGGGGGGTCTCCGTGCAGCCCGCAGCAGCCGCCCGATACACGGCTCAAGCGGAGCTGCGACCAGCCGATTCCATGAACGGGCCAGGTGGGCCCTTCTCCATGATGTGGCTGCTCTCGGACACCCTGGCCTGCGTGCTCGAGTTCCCGGACGACTGGGACGACGACGGCTCTCCGAACGCTGCGGACTGCGACGACGAGGACCTGGACGTACACCCCGATGCCGAGGAGATCTGGTACGACGCCGTCGACCAGGACTGTGACGGCAACCTCGACGACGCCGAGACGGCCTGCAGCATGCCCTCGAACCACGTGGCCAACGACGACGACTGCGACGACAGCGACGAGGACGTCTGGCCCGGGGCCCCGGAGTCCTGCGACGGCGTCGACGAGGACTGCGACGGTGACGTCGACGAGGACCCCTCGGACGGCGACACCTGGTGGATCGACCTGGACTCCGACGGCTACGGCAACCCGATCCTGACGTCGATGGCCTGCGACCAGCCCTCCGGCTACGTCGACAACTCCGACGACTGCAACGACCTGCAGCCGGACGCCTGGCCGGGCAACACCGAGGTCTGCGACGGGCTGGACAACGACTGCGACGGCGACGCCGACGAGGACGACGCCGACGACGCCACCGCCTGGTACGCCGACAGCGACGGCGACGGCTTCGGCGACGCCGACACCTCGGCCACCCAGTGCGAGGCGCCGAGCGACTACGTCAGCGGCTCCACGGACTGCGACGACTCCGACGCCACCATCAACCCCTCGGCCCTGGAGCAGTGCGACGGCGCCGACAACGACTGCGACGGCGACACCGACGAGGACGAGGCCATCGACGTGGTGGCCTGGTACCTGGAGCTGACCTTCATGAACCTCTGTGGTGCCTTCATGCACCTCTACCTCGGCGGGAGGTCGCTCCAGCTCGACACCCAGATCCGCGGGGTGCTCACCCTCCCCGGTGATCGGGTGCGCACCCGGACCACGGAGACCATCCGGATCTGGCGCCAACCCCGCGACCGCCAACTGATGCCTCTCGTCGGGCGGGCTTGCGAGCTCCTCACCGAGCGGAAGCTGGTCCGAGACAAGCGACGGCTGCGCTTCGAGCTGGTCGACCGGCCCGGGCCGTAGGTCGGGCGCCAGAAGAGCTCGGTGCTCGGTCCCTCACCCGGTCGAGCCCCCGAAGAGCTGCGCCTGGCG
>CAZCVP010000029.1:39582-50531 GCA_964501915.1 uncultured Enterobacterales bacterium | reverse complement strand
AGAAGGACAAGGCGATCGAGGCGGGGCGGGAGGCGGCCTCTGCGCTGGAGGCCGAGCTCGTCGAGGCTCGCGAGGCGCTCGACACGAAGAGCGAGGCCCTCTCTGGTGTCGAGGCGAAGCTCTCGGAGCTCGAGGCCGTGCTCGTCGAGAAGGACGAGACCATCGAGAAGGAGCGGGAGGCGGTCTCTTCCCTGGAGACCCAGGTCCTCGAGGCCGGCGAAGCCCTGAACGAGAGGACCGCGACGGTGTCCGGGCTCGAGGCCAGGATTGCGGAGCTCGAAGGCGCGCTCGAGGCCGGCACCGCAGCGCACGCCGCTGCGCTCGAGGCGAAGGGCGAGGAGCACGCCGCCGCGCTCGAGGCCGCGCTGGAGGCGAAGGCCACGGAGCACGCGGCGTCGCTGGAGGAGAAGACCGCGGAGCACGAGGCGGCCCTCGAAGCGAAGACCTCGGAGCACGTGGCTGCGCTCGAGGCGAAGACCGCGGAGCACGAGGCTGCGATCGACGCGAAGACCGCGGAGCACGCCTCCACGCTGGAGGCGAAGACCGCGGAGCTCGACGCGGCGCTGGCGGCCAAGACCGAAGAGTACACCGAGGCCGCGGCCGAGCGGGACGAGGGGGGGGTGGGGGCAAAGACGTATTTGTACCCGGTGGCGGGGGCGGTGGGGTACGGGGGGGCCGGGGCCGCGGAGTCCACGCGCACGGAGCTGGAGGCCTCCCTCACGGAGAAGACCGAGCAGGCCGCTGCCCTCGAGACCCGGGTCAACGAGCTCGAGGGCGCGCTGGCCGAGAAGGGCGAGGCGCTGGGCGAGCTGGAGATCCGCGTCGAGGAGCTCCAGGAGACCGTGACGGAACGCGAGGCCCAGGTCGAGGAGCTGGTGAACGGGATCTCGAGCAGCTCCGAAGAGGCGAAGGCGTCGGGGATCAAGGTCGCTGAGCTCACGGAATCCGTCGCCGCCCGGGCGGAGCGGATCTCGAGCCTGGAGGCGGTCCTCGCAGAGAAGACCGAGAAGCTCGGCCAGGCCGTCGCCCGGACCGGCGAGCTGGAGACGATCCTCGAGGACAAGGACGGGCGCCTGGCGATGCTCGAGGCGGCCGTCCCGGACAAGGAGACCCGAATCGGCGAGCTCGAGTCCGAGCTGGACAAGAAGGTCGGCGTGATCACGGATCTCGAGTCCGCGCTCGAGGACAAGGGCAAGCGCGTCGTGGACCTCGAGGGCCGCACCGCGGACCTCAAGCAGGAGACCCTCCGCCTCACCCAGGAGGCCAACCAGGCCGTCGAGCAGACCCAGGTCTGGGACGAGATCGAGCGGCTCGAACAGCTGAGCAAGGACCTCACCGAGGCGCAGGCGGTGCGAGACGAGCAGATCCAGGAGCTCACCGTCGCCCGAGACGAGGCGCTCTCCCAGAGCAAGGAGCTCGAGGCGAGCCTCGAGAAGCTCACCGCAGAGGTCGCCGCAGGCGCCGACGAGAAGACCACCACCATGGGCGCCGAGCTCGAGGCCCTGCGCGTCGAGGCGCAAGGGTACAGAGATGGGCACTTCCAGGCCCTGGAGCTCCTCGAAGACAAGGACGCTCGGATCATGGCCCTCGAGGAGGCATGCAGGGAGCTGCGGGAGCAGGCCACCGCCCCCGAGGACGACGGGGACTACGAGATCATCGACGAGGCCGAGGACACCGGAGTGGTGGAGATGCCGCCCCCGGTCGAGGATCTCCCCGAGGTCGAGGTCGCCCTGTCCTCCGAGGCCGTCGTCGAGCTGGAGAATCGGGTCGCTGAGCTCCAGGCCGAGGTCGAGGCCCGCGGCGAGAAGCTGCGAGAGCTGGAGCGGGTCGCCGAAGAGAAGGAGCAGCTCCTCAAGATGGTGGATGACCTCTCCAAGGACCTGCAGGCCATGCGGGATGCAGGCGCCGAGTCTGCGGACGTCTCGGACCTCGAGCGACTCCAGATGGAGCGGGACGAGCTGGAGAACGCCCTCGAGCGCCTGCGCGGGGACGTCAAGGAGAGCTCCCAGTCCGGTCTCGAAGAGCTCGAGAACCTCCGCCAGGAGCGGGAGACCCTGAGCTCTCGCGTCGACTCCCTCGCCGAGGACCTCTCGCAGAAGTCCGACCTCCTGGAGGTCTACGAGGAGGAGATCGAGGACATCCGGGCGATGCAGAAGAAGGTGAAGAAGCTCACCGACAAGAACGAGAAGCTCGTCGCAGCCCTCGAAGAGACCCGGAGCCAGATTCAGGACGAGCGGCGCCTCTTCACCGAGCTCGAGGACAACTATCGCACGACGATCATGGGCCTCAACAACGAGAAGGAGGACGCCCTGATCCGCCTCTCCGAGTTGGAGGACAACGCCAAGAAGCTGGCCCAGGCGCAGGAGTCCAACCGCAAGGCCATCGCGGGGCTCATCACCCT
Source organism: uncultured Enterobacterales bacterium (assembly GCA_964501915.1). GTDB lineage: Bacteria > Myxococcota_A > UBA796 > UBA796 > CAJQPC01 > CAYFPX01. Next base: position 48,130 of record CAZCVP010000029.1, on the reverse strand, counting down.
CGTGAACAACTGGCGCTCCGCCCATGACGAGATCGGGCAGCTCATGCAAGGCATCATCTCCAACTAGCAGGTCCCACCATGGAAAAGAAGGAGCGTCTCTTCCTGGGGTTCCCCCGGAACTTCTGGGTCGTCATCTTCATGGAGTTCTTCGAGCGTGGCTCCTACTACGGGCTCATGTCCGTGTTGGCTGTGTATCTCGGGGACACTGCGCGGGGCGGGGCCCTCGGGGGGGCCCGGTTGAAGTAGCTGGGGCGGGTCGGCTCCCCTTCGAGCGGGGGGAGGACCGGGTGGACCTCGATGCGGTGTTCGGACATGGTGCTGCCGGGGTGGGTCGTGCTCAGGCGGGCATTCTAGTGGGTCGGACCCGGGCCGGACATCCGCCGAGTGGCCCAGATCGTCGCGATCGATGGGCCCAGCCATCACGCTGGGGCCCGGGACCCCAGGGGGCTACTCCAGCAACAGCCGCCGCCGCGCCTCCAGGGGCCCCTCGAAGACAGCGCGATCACGGTAGGGCACCTCGACGACCACCCGGTCGATGACGTCGACGTCCCCCAGGCCGATGTGCACGACCGGGGGCTGGCTGGCGCCGAACCCCGGCTCCGGCGTCGCCACGGCCCGCCACCGCCTCCCGTCGGCCTCGACGGTCACCAGGCTGGCCCGGGGAGCCTCGACCTCGACCCAGTTGTCTGCCGTGCACCCGTCGGAGAGGTAGAGCCACGGCGTGCCGAGGGCGTCGGCGACCACCAGGTCCACCACCCCGTCACCGTCGAGGTCGGTCACCACGACTCCCCGGGCCACGGTCTGCTGGGCGAAGCCCCAGGCGGCTCCCACCTCCTCCATCACCCCCGTCGCGACCTGGCGGAGGATCCAGATCGGGTAGGGGATCGGGTCCCCCTGGATGAAGTCGCTGGTGGTCGCTACCAGGTCCAGCAGTCCGTCGTTGTCCAGGTCGGCGAAGGCGCTGCCCCAGGACATCTGCTCGCTGTCGTAGGAGGGCAGGCCCCAGGCCCGGGCGTGGTCCGTCCAGCCCGCGTCCGAGCCGAGCAGCAGGAAGTGCTCGCGGTTGGCGGCGATGTAGAGGTCCCAGGACCCGTCCTGGTCCACGTCCCCCACCGAGACGCCCATGCAGTGGGTGGCGACGTCGGAGCCGCGATCGTCGCCCTCGGCCAGCACCCCGTCGGTGTTGTAGAGCCAGCCGTTCTCGGCGATCTCCCGGCCGAGATCGTGGCAGACGTAGAGGTCCTGGTCGCCGTCCTCGTCGATGTCCATCGCCAGGGCGTCGAAGGCCACGCCCCAGAAGTCGAAGGAGACGCCGTCCAGGGGCTCCGGCCCGCCGAAGACGCGGTCCCCGAGGTTCGCCAGCACCGCCCCGTCCCAGGCCTGTTCGTCCTCGCAGGCCAGCAGGTCGGGCACCACCAGGTCGAGGTCCCCGTCGCCCTCCAGGTCGATGACCCCCACCTCCCGGAACTCGCAGCCCGCGTCCTCGTCGTAGAGCACCTCCCACTGCGCCTCGCCGGTGGCGAAGGACCACCCCACCTGGAGGCTGCGGGAGAAGGCCAGGGCGTCGAGCTGTCCGTCGCCGTCGAGATCCTCGACCCGCAGCCGCACCACCTTGGGGGTCATCTCGCGCTGCTCCGACACCGAGCCGTCCAGGGATCGCCAGGCGAGATCGGACTCCGCGGTGGTCACGGCGACGATCCAGTCCTGCTCGCCGCGCACCAGGGCCGCGCAGGCCGCCGGTTGGCCGAGCTCGTGGTCCCGGTCCGCCCCCCAGAGCAGCTCGCTGCGGTCCGACCAGGTGGCCGAGGGTGCGGGGTCCTCGCAGGGCTCCACGGGACCGATCGTCCAGGTGCCGGTGGTGCCGTCGCCGCTGTCCGGCCGACCGGTGTCGCTGGAGCAGCAGGCGGGCAGGAGCCAGGCCAGCCCGAGGGCCAGCGCGAGTCGGCGAGGGGGTCGTTGCACGGCGATTGCGAGGCCGGCGAGGCGCAGCGCGAGAGGGAATCATACCCTGACCTCGACGGCGCACCGGTCCAGCGAAGGGGAGCCCACCCATGACCCATCCCACCCCCGTCTCCCTCGTCACCGGGGCCGCCACCGGCCTGGGTCGCGAGACCTGCCGCCAGCTCGCCGAGGCCGGCTGGACGGTCGTGCTCACCGCCCTGACGGCCGACGAAGCCGCTGAGGTGGCCGCCGAGCTGGGTGACGGCGTGGTGCCCTACGGCCCCCTGGACGTGACCTCCGCCGAGCACGCCGGTGCCGCGGCGGCGTGGGTCTCCGCCCACTTCGGCCGCCTCGACGCCCTGGTCAACAACGCCGCGATCATCGTCGAGCACGCGCGGCCCACGGCCCTGGGGGTGGATCCGGCCTGGGTCACCCGGACCTTCGCCAACAACACCGTGGGCGCGCTCACCGTGAGCCAGGCCTTCGCGCCCCTGCTCCAGGCCGACGGCGGCGGCAACCTGGTCAACGTCAGCTCGGGCATGGGGTCCCTGGGCTCGATGGGCGGCGGCTACCCCGGCTACCGCCTGAGCAAGGCCGCCCTGAACGCCCTGACCCGGGTGCTGCACGCCGAGCTCGACGGCGTGAGGGTGAACAGCGTGTGCCCCGGCCACGTGAAGACGGCCTTCGGTGGACCGGGCGCCACCCGGGAGGTGCCGGAGGGGGCCGCGGGGATCGTGTGGGCCGCGACGCTCGGGCCGGAGGGGCCGTCGGGGGGGTTCTTCCGGGATGGGGAGGGGCTGGACTGGTAGGGGTGGTGAGCCTCCAGGGTCCCGCCTACTCGCAGTCCACCCGCCACCGGTTCTGCCAGCTCGCCGCGTCCGGGCTCAGCCCCCGCGTGTCCGTGCCCGGCGCGTCGGCCCGCGGATCGTCGAAGGTCGCGATGCCCACCGTGCGGGCGTCGGCGTCCAGGTAGATCGAGGGGCCCGACATGTCGCAGCCGGTGTTCTGGAAGCCCAGGTAGTAGGTGGTGCCAGCGCCCAGGGTGACCGTGAGACGGGCACCGGGCAGCCAGCAGTCGTTGCAGCCCGAGTAGGACTCATACGGCGTGTCGTCGAGCACCGAGCCGGAGCCGTCCATCACGTAGTAGGAGCCGTGGATCGAGGTGTCGGAGTCCGCGTGCTGGTAGAGCGCCAGCTCGGGGTTGGTGCAGCCGGAGGTCAGGACCATGCGCGAGGCCACCCGGCCGTCGCAGTTCAGCGCCGACCACTCGCCGTGGGAGTAGCCGTTGACCGTGTCGGTGGCGGGCATCTCGATGGTGCCCGACCAGCTCTCCCCGGCCAGGGTCACGCTGGCCTCGTCGGTGTCGCCGTCGTCCTCGCCGTCGTGGGGCGTGGCGACGCAGGTCCAGGTGTCGCCGGACTGGACGTCCTCGGCGGCCACGGTGTCGTCGGTCCAGGTGGTGGTCAGCGGGCCGACCCAGGCGCCGGTGTCGGCGGTGTCGGCGCTGCTCCCATAGGCCAGCCCGTCCACGCTCCAGCTCATGGTGTAGGTGAGGCTGTCGCCGTCGGCGTCCGTCGCGTCGGTGTCGATCACACAGACCAGGTCGTCCACCCCCGCCGTGGGCGACGACGGCTCGATGGCCACCGTGGGGGCCCCGGGCGGTGTGTTGACGATGGTGACCACGTCGGAGGACAGCGAGTCCCCCTCGTCGGCGCCGTCGCTGGGCACGACGACCACGAAGACCTCCTGGCCCTTGTCGAACCAGGACGCCCCGTCCAGGCTGGACCCGGTGGGGCTGACCTCGGCCCCGTCGACGAACCAGGTGTAGGCGACGGTGACGCTGTCGCCGTCGTCGTCGCTGGTGGACACCGTGGCCACCAGGGTGTCGTCGGTGGCCGGCGAGGCGGGGCTCAGGCTCACGGAGTCGACGACGGGCACCGCGTTGGCCACGGTCACGCTGTCGCTGTCGGCGGTGCCGGCGTCGGTCCCGTCGTGGGGGGTGACCGTGCAGGTGACGCTGTCACCCGTGGACAGGGAGGTGCTGAGGGTGCTGCCGCTGCCGGCGCTCGTGCCGTCGACCGTCCAGGCGTAGGTGCTGGCGTCGGCGTCGCCGTCGGCGTCGGAGTAGCCGAAGTAGGAACAGGTCAGGGTGTCGCTGGTCGACGGGTTCGGGGGCGTGACGCTGACGCTGGAGATCGAGGGCGCGGTGTTGGAGATGGTCACGCTGTTCGAAGCCACGGCGTCGCCGCTGTCGGAGCCGTCCGAGGGCGTGACCGTGCAGGTCACGGTCTCGTCGCGGCCGAAGTGGTCCGACGACAGGGTGTCCGCCGTCTCGCCCGGGTCCACACCGTCCACGTCCCAGGTGGTGCTGGTCGAGACGCTGTCGCCGTCGTCGTCGGCCGTCGTGCCCGGCGTGCAGCTCAGGGTGTCGCCCTCGTAGGCCGGGTCGGGCTCCAGGGTGACCTCGACGAGCACCGGGGGGGTGTTGCTGATCACCAGGCTGTCGCTGACCGGCGTGCCGCTGTCGCTGCCGTCCGAGGGCGTCACGGTGCAGGTGACGGTGTCGCCGCCGAGGAAGGCGCCAGCCAGCGTGGCGCCGGAGCCCGCGGAGGTCCCGTCGACCGTCCAGGCGAGGGTGCTGGCGTCGGCGTCGCCGTCCGGGTCGCTGTAGCCGCCGTAGGCGCAGCTCAGGGTGTCGGCGGCGTAGGCCGGATCGGGGGAGATCGAGACACTGGTGAGGCTGGGAGCGCTGTTGTCGACGGTGACCGAGTCGCTGCCCGTGTCGCTGTCGCCGTGGCCGTCCGTGGCCGTGGCGGTGCACACCACGGTGTCGCCGGGAGACACCGTGCTCGGGGTCAGCACGAGGCTCGTGCCCGCGCCCAGGGACCCGCCGTCGACGGTCCAGGCAGTGCTGAGGCTGGGGCTCTCGTCGTCGGGGTCGCTGGCGGTGGCCGAGCAGGACAGGGTGGTGCTGGTGGTGACCCCGGTGGCCGGAGAGATGGACACGGCGTCGACGCTCGGGCCGCTGTTGTCGACGGTGACCGAAGCGGTGCCGCTGTCGGAGTCGCCGGCGCCGTCGGTGGCCGTGGCGGTGCAGGTGATGCTGTCCCCGGGGGCGCTGGTCGACGGGGTGAGGACGAGGGTGTCCCCGGTGCCCAGGCTGCTGGCGCCGTTGCTCCAGGCATAGGCCATCGAAGGGTTCTCCTCGTCCGGGTCGGAGGCTTCGGCCGCGCAGGTGAGCGTGCTGCTCGTGGTGACGCCGCTCGAGGGAGTGACCGAGACGCTGTCGACGGCCGGGGCGCTGTTGTCCACCGTGACCGAGGTGCTGGCCGAGGCCTCGTCGCCCTCGTCGTCGGTGGCGGTGGCGGTGCAGGTGACCGTGTCTCCCGGCGCAGAGCTGGAGGGGCTCAGGGTGAGGGTGTCGCCGGCGCCAGCGCTGCTGCCGTCGATGCTCCAGGCGTAGGACAGGGTGGGCGAGTCCCCGTCGGCGTCGCTCGCGGTGGCCGCGCAGGTGAGCGTCTCGCTGGTGGTGACACCGCCGGAGGGGTCGATGACCGGGGTGGTCAGCTCGGGCGGGCTGTTGCCGATGGTGAGCTCGGCCTCGCCCGGCTCGCCGTCGCCGGTGCCGTCGCTCGGTGTCACCACCACCCGGTAGGTCAGGCCCTTGGTGGTCGCGCTGGCGGGAAAGGACGCCGAGCTGCTCGCCGAAGACAGCGACCCCGACTCGTACCAGGCGTAGGTGTAGGCGACCGTGCCGCTGCCGTCCGGGTCGGTGCTGCCGCTGGCCGTGGCGATCAGGGTGTCGTCGGTGATCGCCGGATCCGGGCTGAGGGTCACGGTGGGCGCGGTCGGCACGGCGTTGACGGTGAAGGTGGCGAGCGCGGTGGCGAAGAGCTCGGCCGAGTCCGTCACGGTGAGGGTGAGCACGTGCTCCCCGGCGGAGAGCCCGCCGGTGACGAACTGGGCCAGGCCGGAGCTGTCGGCCCCCTGGGTGGAGAGCGTGCCGTCCAGGCTGGAGTCCCAGCTCAGGGCCAGGTCCGAGGCCCGGTCCTCGTTGTCGGAGACCTGGGCGGCGAAGGTGACCGAGGTGCCCTCGTTGTAGACGTCGCCGGTCGCTGGCGAGGTCAGGGTGACCTCCGGAGGCAGGCCGACCGTGTAGAGCACCAGGTCCGTGCAGGTCTCCCCGACCTCGTCGGCGACCGTGAGCGTCAGGGTGTGGGTGGCGACGGAGAGCGCCGACGTGGAGAACACGGCCTCCCCGGCGCTGCTGGCCGTGCCGGTGCTCAGCTCCCCGTCCTTGTCGCTGGTCCAGGTCACCGTGAGCCGGTCCGAGGGCACGTCCTCGTCGGAGACCGCGGCCTCCAGGGTGACCGAGGCGCCCTCCTCGCCGGCGCTGCCGCTCTCCGGTGCGAGGATCTCGCAGGTGGGCGGGCTGTTGGGCGGGCCGACGGTGAGGGTGACCGTGTCGCTGCCCGTCTTGTCGGTGCCGTCCCGGGCCGAGAGCGTCAGGGTGTGCACGCCTTCGGCGAGCAGACCGGTGCCGGACACGACGCCAGCGGCGTCGGGGGTGGTGTCGACGTCGAGGGTCCCCTGCTCGCTGCTCTCCCACCAGATCTCGAGGTCGTCGGGGGGCTCTTCGGGGTCGCTGACCTCGCCGACGAAGTCGAGGCTCCGATCGCTGTAGTAGACGCCGTCCGAGGTGGGCGACAGCACGGTGACCGACGGGGCATCGGTCGGGGTGATCTCCAGGTCGATCGCCATGACGCCGGCCGCCCCCTGGGGGTCCAGCGCCTCCAGGGTCAGGGGGGTGTCGTCGGGGCCCACCGTCGCCACGCAGGCGGTCGAGCCGTCCACGGTCGGGGCCGCAGCCGCGCAGATCTCCACGCCGCCCAGGCGCCAGGTGGCGAGCAGGTCCTGCGCCTGGTGATCGGCGTCGCTGACGATGCCGGTGAAGGTGTGCTCGTCTCCCTCGAAGAGCACGTCCCCGTCGGCGTGGGAGGTGATGAGGGCCTCGGGAGAGGCGTTGACCGCCGTGACGCCCTGGTCGGAGCAGGCGGCGCTGTGGAGGAGGACGGCCAGTGCGGCCGGGAGGGCGATCGTGCGTGCCATGGACAGCCCCCGAGGAGGTCGGCGGAACCGGCATGATACCCGCGCCCTCCGCCGGCGTATCGGCCAGCGGCTGTCAGCCTCTCGCGACCCCGGTGGACCTTCGTCCACCCGTCACGCTCGGAGCCCTCGCAGGCGACGACCCCTGCCCACCCCAGCCTCCGACCCCCGGGGCCCGACCAGCCGCCACTCCCCCGCGGCGATAGGTCCATCTCGTGACCCCCCTCCTGCTCGTCGCGCTCCCCGCCTGCATGGACGCCACCTTGCGCTCGGCCGACGACCCGCCCCAGGTCGCCTGGATCAGCCCGGCCGGCGGCACGTCGTTCGAGCTCGGCGAGGCCCTGACCCTCTGCGCCCAGGTCTCCGACGAGGACACCCTCGAGGACCTGGGCATGACCCTCACCAGCACCGTCGACGGCACCCTGTGGATCCAGGACGACGGCTGGACCCCCTGCGCCGGCGGCAACCTGGGCCTGCTCGAAGTCCTGAGCCCGGCGGACCACGAGCTGGTGCTGTCCGTCGTCGACCCCCGCGGCCAGGCCGGCCAGGCCTCGCTGGAGCTGGCGATCGCCGAGAACGGTCCGCCCTGGTGCACCCTCCACGAGCCGGTCGACGGCCTCGAGGTCGAGCTCGGTGGCGCGGTCACCGTCTCCGCCCAGGTCGGAGACACCGAGGTCGACCCCGCCGAGCTGGCCGTGTCCCTGGAGAGTGACCTGGACGGCCTGCTGTGGTCCGGCACGCCGGACAGCTCGGGCGACGTCTCCCGGAGCTGGACCCCGAGGACCTCGGGCACCCACCAGCTCGTGCTCGCCGTCGAGGACCCCCGCGGCCTGCTCGAGCGCTGCGAGGCCACGGTGATCGTCGACCCCTGCCTGGACGCCGACGCCGACGGCGTCACCACCTGCGAGGGCGACTGCGACGACACCGACGACACCGTCTTCCCCGATGCCACCGAGGAGGCCGACGGCGTCGACGACGACTGCGACGGCGACATCGACGAGGGCACGGTGCTCGGCGACGACGACTTCGACGGCTGGACGGAGGTCGACGGGGACTGCGACGACGACGACGCCACCGTGAACCCCGACGCCACCGAGGTGCCCTAGGACGGCTTCGACCAGGACTGCTACGAGCCCGTGGACGACGACCTCGACGGCGACGGCTACACGGCCAGCGAGGCGGACGGCCCGGACTGCGACGACAGCGACCCCGCGGTGAACCCCGGCGCCACGGAGACCTGGTACGACGGGATCGATCAGGACTGTGACGGCGCGAACGATCTCGACGCCGACGCCGACACCTACGACAGCGACGACCACGGCGGCGACGACTGCGACGACACCGACCCCGCCATCCACCCCGGCGCCGGCGAGGTCTACTACGACGGCATCGACCAGGACTGCGACGGCGGCAGCGACCTCGACGCCGACGGCGACGGCCACGACAGCGACGCCCACGGCGGCGACGACTGCGACGACACCCGGGCCTCCGTCCACCCAGG
>CAZCVP010000029.1:8150-39572 GCA_964501915.1 uncultured Enterobacterales bacterium | reverse complement strand
AATTTTGGGGCGACGACTGAGAGGAAACCTGTTTCTCTTTACACCACGGTGCCACCGAGACCTGGTACGACGGCATCGACGGCGACTGCGACGGCGACAACGACTACGACGCCGACGGCGACGGGGCCCTGGCCGACACCGCCGGTGGCTCGGACTGCGACGACACCGACGCCGGCGTGAACCCCTCGGCCAGCGAGACCTGGTACGACGGGGTCGACGCCGACTGTGACGGCTGGAGCGACTACGACGCCGACGGCGACAGCCACGACAGCGACGCCTGGGGCGGGGACGACTGCGACGACAGCGACCCGATGATCAGCCCCTCGGCGACCGAGACCTGGTACGACGGCATCGACAGCGACTGCGACGGCTGGAGCGACGACGACGCCGACGGTGACGGCCACGACAGCGCCGAGTGGGGTGGCGGCGACTGCGACGACGGCGACGCCACGGTCAGTCCCAGCGCCACCGAGGTCCGGGACGGACAGGACAACGACTGCAACGACGCCTGCGACGAGGGGCTCATCGGCGTCGGAGACCTGGTGATCACCGAGCTGATGAAGGACCCCACCGAGGTCAGCGACGCCGACGGCGAGTGGTTCGAGCTCCACAACCCCACCAGCGTCGACGTGCTCCTGTGCGCCGACTGGACCTTCGCCGACGACGACAGCGACAGCTTCACCCTCGCCTCGGGCATCACGGTGCTCGTGCCGGCCGGCGGCTACGCGGTCCTGTCCCGGGAGACCGACCCGGGCACCAACGGCGGCGTGCCCTCGGACCACGGCTACGCCACCGGCATGCAGCTCGGCAACGGCGCCGACGAGGTCGTGCTGTTGCACGGCGGGGTGGAGATCGACCGCATCGAGTACGACGACGGTGTCGACTGGCCCGATCCCACCGGCCTCAGCATCAGCCTCAGCCCCACCGCGCTCGACGCCAGCCAGAACGACGACGGCGCGAGCTGGTGCTCGGCGTCCTCGGTCTACGGGGACGGCGACAAGGGCACGCCGGGAGCGGCGAACGACGGCTGTTGAAGCCGGGCCCTGACCGCTGAGGTCCCGCGCGCCGGGTGGACCCACCCACCCTGGGCCGGGATCCAGGGGGATGGATCACGGCGCAGGCTGACCTGGATCAGACCCGGCGAGGACGGCGATCCCTCCCTCGGCCTGCCGTCGCGGTCAACGGCCCGATTCCCCCACACATCCCGCCGAACTCCGCGTACATTTCGGGTCCTTCGGGTCCCCGATCCGCCCCTGTCCGAGTCCAGGAAGGGCACGCCGGCTCGGACGATCCCCGCTGATCCCAGGATGCGCCGAGGCGCGAGAGGTAGTGCTGTTGTCGGGCCGCTCGGAAGCCTCGCACCGTGACACCCTGCTCGAGCGGCTGGAGCGCCGCCTCAAGGGCGGGCCGAGCGTCGCGAAGTCGCCGGGATCGCGCATCTGGCGCTGGTGGCAGGACCGGTCCTATGCCCTCTTCGATCGGTGGACGGACCAGTCCTTTGGCTGGTGGCGCCTCGGAGGGGGCGAGTCGCGCAGCCCATGGGGGGCCTGGTGGGCGCTGAGCGACGCCGACTTCGTCTACCCCCGTCCGATCCCCCGCGACGCCGAGGGCGACGCCGAAGCCGAGGGACGACCCCGCTTCGGGGGCAGCTTCATCGTCCGCATCACCCGGGCCTGGAGAGAGACCCCCTGGACCCCCACCTCCGTGGCCCACACACCGGCCCGGGACCACGTCTCCCCCCGGCGAGGTCGACCCCGGCCGACCGGGCAGCGCCGAGCCTCCGAGCACACACCGCCGGTTCCCTCCGGGAGGTCCCGAGGCATCGCGGCCCGGGCAGGCCGACCGGGTCGGGCCCCACCGGCGCCGAGCTCCCGGACCGTCGGTCCACCGCAGAGCTCGCGCTTCCGCGGAGCCTCCGTCGTGCGCATCGCCCGGAGGGCCTTCCGCGGCGCCCGGGTCGGCCGAGGCCATCGGTCCGCCTCGGCCACCGCCGTGGCCGCACCGCGGCGAGTCGAGCCCTGGCGGGCCGCCCCCACGAGTCGGACTCCCGGCGAGCCGTTCTCGGGCGCACCCCGCGGGACCCGCTCGGGGCAGCCGCTCCTCAGCGCTGCGCTATGCCGCACGGCCTCGGGCTCGTTCGAGGGTGCCCCCACGGGGCGCCGCAGGGCGACCGGCTGGCGGGGAGCGAGCGTCCACCGCACCCCGATCCACACCCACACCAGCCCGGGTCGCGGGCGCGTCTGGCCCCGCCGGACCTCCCGGGGCGTGGCCCACCGCCCCGGGCAGCTTCCGGGGCGGCCGGCGCCGGTGGCCACCGGACGCGACGAGCCGTGGACGGGGGCGCGGCGGGCACAGGCCGTGTCGCGGACCTTCGCGGGAGCGCGAGCGACGACGGCGAACCGGGACGCCTGGATGGGAGCGGGCCGCGCCGAGTCCGGCTCCGCGCCCTGGACCGGGGCGCCCGTGCTGCGAGCTCCCGCCACGGCCTGGCCCCGCTCCGCCCGGTCCCCAGCGCCGGAACGCCCGTGGTTCGGAGCCGGAGTGGCTCCAGGCGCCCCTTGGACCTTCGCCGGGGCGCGGGTCTCCGAGCCCGGATCCCACCCGCCCGGCGCGGGCCGCCCCGCGAGCACCGGGTCGATAACCTCGACCTGGCAGGGGGCTCCGACGAAGCCCGCGACACCACGGACCTTCCAGCCCGCAGGGGTGTCGTCGGTCCGGGCCGACCCCTGGCAGGGGGCTCGCACCGGGTGGGGCGCCCCGCCGGCCTGGCAGGGCTCCCCTGCAGGCGGGGGTGACCCACGGGACTTCTCGGGCGCCCCGAGTGGGCGGTCGGACAGGGGAGCCTGGCGGGGAGCTGCGTCCTGGCCGACCCCCACCGGCGTCTTCGTCAGCGCACCGAGAAGACAGGCGAGGAGCGAGACCTGGCGAGGGGTCCCCGCAGCCCCGGCGACCCCTGCAGCGTGGACCGGGAGCCGGGTAGCGCGGTCCCCCGAAGGGAGCCGGCAGCCAGCTCGTCGAGCCGTGGCGCGCCTCGCCGCCGCGACCGCGACGGAGCCCGCACCCGAGCTGGCGTTCCCGGGCCTCGACCGGGTCGCACCGCCCCCTGGGCCAGCACTGCGGGGTCTCTCCGATGCGGCCCTCGCCACGGCCAGGGCCCCCTGGAGCGCCGCTCCCCCGGTGGGAGAGGCCGCGCCCTCGGTGTGGGCCGCGGCTCGGGACGAGGCTGGCGGCCCGTGGGTCACCCGGGCGCTCGGTCGCAGCCAGCCGCCCTCGGCCCGCAGCGCCGGGCGAGGACTCCGCTCCTCCGGAGCGCCAGCCTCCCCCTGGCGACCCGTGCTGGCGGGCTGCGAGCTGATCCCGCTGGGCATGCCCGCCTCCGCCGCCGACGTGGACGAGCGCCGCCGCAGCCCGTGGGCCGCAGCACCCGACGCACCCGCCTCGAGCGTTCGCGGACCGCTGGCCACGGTCGCGCAGCGCGCCCGGCTGGCCGCGTCCGGCCGTCCCGCGGCGTTCGTGGGAGCCCCGTGGGCCGCCGCGGACGCCGGGGGCTTCAGGGGCGCCCGGACCGCTGGCGCCACGCCCGGCCGCTTCGTCGGCGCCGGGGCCGTCTTCCGGGAGGCGGGGCCCTTCGGGGCGGCCCCGGTCGCCGGGAGCGCCTCCGGGGACTTCGAGGGTGCCCCCACGGCCAGCGGCGGGAGGACCGCTCCCCGCCGCGGGACCACCCAGCGGCCAACCGCGGCGACGGCGGACCCGCGGGGACTCCACGACGACAGCGTCGGCGCCGTCCTCGAGCCGAGCCGGACCGGCGACGCGCCTCCGGTGGTCGAGGCCCGGGCCACCGGGACCGCGACCCCGGGAGCGCCCCGCTCCCGCGCAGCGAGGCGGGCCTTCGAAGGCGCACCCACCGCCGAAGTGGGGCCCACCGGGCTCGTGGGCGCTCCGCGTGGCTCCGGGAGACCCGCGGGGCTCCAGGGAGCGCCCGCCTTCACGACCGTCTCCGAGAGGGGCCCCGGAACCGAGCCGGTCCCCTGGAGGTGGCGTTCGAGACGGCTGGCCCGCTTGCCCCGGCGCCTGGCCCGCCGCACCCTCGCCCGCCTGCGCGGCGCGGCCGCGCCGACCTCGGCCAGCGGGCCGGGCCTGGCGGTGGAGCGCGAGGCCCTGCCCTGGCGTCCGGCGAGGACACGCCCGTCGCCGGCCTCCTCCCACCGGCCGGCCCCCGTGGCGCCGGGATGGGCTGCGGCGTGGTCGGGAGCTGCGACGGCCTGGAGCGTCGACGACCCGCGGGTGCCGTCGACCCTCACCTCCACCCAGCGGTGGCGCTGGAGTGGAGCCCCGCGCCGGGTCGCCCTTCGGCCGGGGGCGGTACTCCACCAGGGGGCCGCCACGCCACCCACGACGGCCGACCCGTGGACCGGGTCACCGGTGGCGCCAGCCCCCCCCCCCCCAACACCCCCCCCCGGGGCCCCCCCCCGCCCCCACCCCCCCCAACCCGCCGGCCCCCCCCCAGCCCCCAGGGGCCCCCCCCCCCACCCCCCCTGGCCCCCCGGCGGGCGCCCACGGCGGCGCCAACGACCCCCTCGCGGCGGACCGAGCCCAGGCGGCCTGGCCCCACGCCGCCTGGCGTCCCCCTCGCCGGCACGGCCCGGGTCGCGGCACGGGCACGGGCTGCATCGACCGCCAGCATTCCAGAGTGGGTCGAGGCCGCGTCCTGGGACCCCGCGCCGCCCACCGGAGTCTCCCTGATCGCGGCCGTTCCGATGGCCTTCCCCGGGCTCGAGCGTGGCTGGCGCCCCCCGGTCGGGCACCTGACCGCGCTCTCCGCGCTGCCCGCCGCGGCGCTCCAGGCCCCCTGGGTCCCGGCTCCCGTGGCAGGGGGGCGGGCCCCGACCACCCTGTGGGCCGCCTCGCGGTTGCCCGACAGCCCCCCCACAGTGGAGCAGGCCCTCGGCCCGACCACCCCGCCGACCCACCGGCCTCCCGGCCGCGGCACGGCGGTCACCGCCGCGCCCCGGTCGCTGTGGCGTCCGGTCCTGGGGACCGGGGAGCTGGTCCTGCCCCAGGCCCTGCCTGGTGCTCCTCCACCCGACCGTCGACCGGTGGCGAGCCCCCCAGGACCCGACACCCCCGCGGGACCCTTCCGCTCCCTCCGGGGGCCGATGGCTGCGCTGGAGCTCCGCTCCCGGACCGTCTCCTGGGCCTCGGACCCCGGAGCCGTCCAGGTGCGACGGAGCCCGGAACGCGCTCCGGCGGAGACCCCCAGCAGGCCGCCCCCGCCTCCGGTCACCGCCCCCGACCTGGCGCGACCCGTCGGTCCGGTGACCGCAGCGGGGGCGCAGTCGGAGGCGCCGCCACCCCGCTTCCAGGGTGCCCCGACCGGGCCGTCCGCAGCACCGGCCACGGCATCCCGCCCCACGAGGTCCGGACCCGCCGCGGGACGCCCGTTCTCCAGCGCACCGCGCGGCACGCCGCCGACCGGACCCGGCCTCGCTCCGAGCCGCGCGGCGAGCCTGACGGAACCTCCCGGTCCTCCCCTGCCCTGGTCCACCCCCCTGGTGAGGGACTTCTCGGCTGCGGCCACCCTCTCTCCGCCGGCGGGACCCGGCCCCGGTACCTGCCCCGAGGGCGCCTCCCCCGGTTCCGCCCCGCTCGCCCACCGGGTCTGGCAGCGGCTCCAGAGCGGGCCCGTGGCCGCTCGCCAGGCCACCGGCGGCTTCAGCGGCGCCACGGCCGGGACCACGGTGAGGCGCCCCTGGAGCCGCGCCCACACGAGCCGCACCCCAGCGAGGGCGGGGACCGGCTCGGCCAGGACCGGCTCGAGCCCCCAGCCACATCGCCCGGCGCTGGCGCGATCGACGCCGGTCTGGCCGCGGAGGCTGGCCACGAGGCCCGGCTCCTTGGCCGCCCCCGCACCCCCCATCGTCGCAGCCTCCCCCTTCCGCGGGGCGCCCGCAGCGGGCCCGGGGGCGCTCCAGCGAACGTCGTCGGCTCCGGTCGCTCGCGCGGTCCGCCCCCGTCTCGTCGCAGCCGCCGCAGCGCGGGACCGCTCGGGTCTGCTCGCGCTGCTGCCCGAGCTCCCCCCCGCGCCGGACCCCCACGGCCCACCCACCGCCGCCGCCCCTCGTCCGTCGAGGGAGCTGTCCGCTGGGCCCGCGCGGGTCTCCTCCCGCGCGTCCACGGCGTCGCGAGCCACCCTCGTCGCCCCCGGCCGGGGAGAGCTGGCCCCCGTGGCCGAGACCGCCGCCCCCCCGGACCCCTCCACGTCTACGGCGCCCGCCTCCACCGGCGACACCCCGCTGTCCCCGCCCGGCGTCACGCGCCACGGATCCTCCCTCCCGCCAGCCGAGCCCACCCCGTCCCGGCCCGCACCGTCCTCTCCCGGACCGGTGCCCACCCCTCTGGCACGGGCCGCCCTCCGCACCACCCTGGAGGGGGTGTCGACCGCCCGGTCCGTCGAGGGCCTGCCCCGCTGGGCCTTCCGAGCCACCGGCGGTACTCCGGTCACGACCACCGGCGACCTCGTGCAGGCCCTCGCCGTCGCCCGCAGCCCGCTGGAGGTCCTGCGCCTCAGCCTGGACAGCGGCACCTCGCTGCGTCGCACCCGCAGCCTGCCCGCACCCGTGGCGGCGCTGCTGCGCCAGGTCCGGGCCGAGGCCGCGCGGGCGGGGCGCTCCGTCGAGGCCAGCGCCCGCAAGCTGGCGAACGAAGCGGGAGGCCCGACGGCCCGCGTCCTCGCTCCAGCCCGCCCGCCGCCCGTGTCGACCACCCCCCTCGCCCCCCGGAGCACACCTCCGCCCGGGCCCACCACGGACGGCGCCTCCACTCGTCGCGTCGGGCGTCTCGCTCAGCGCCTCCTGGACCTCATCCACCTCGTCCAGGAAGAGGGGCGCCTCTCCGATGCCCGCCGGCAGGTGCGCCTGGCGGCCCAGGGCACCGAGCCCCAGACCGCCGGCGAAGCCACCGCGGCGCCCCAGCGCACCGCGGCGCTCGACGCCCTGCGCAAGGAGGTGGTCTCCAGCGTCAGCCAGGCCCTCGAATCCCGGCGCGAGCTCGGGGGGCTGGACGACGACCACGGGCGGTGGTAGGGGATGGGCAGCCTCATGCTCCCCCTGCTTGCCCTGGTGGCCTGCGCTGATCCCACCTGGTCCCTGGCTGGGACCTGGGAGGGGGGCGTGATCTGCGGCAGCGGCTGGCTGGAGATGAGTGTCGAGCTGGAGCAGCCGGTGGACTTCGAAGCCTCGGGCACCGGCGAGGTCCCGTTCACGGACAGCTCGGGCACCGACATCCTCTGGACCTTCACGATGTCGGCCACCTACAACGAGCCCGCGGACGACGCGACCTCGATCTCGCTGGACCTGCTCTTCGAGGACTGCTCCCAGGACGGCGGCGCCAACTTCACCTGCTGGGACGGCAGCGGCACCTGGGACGTGGTGGACGACGAGCTCTTCGGCAGCCTGCCGGGCTTCCCCATCGTCGGGGGCGGCTGCCGCTACGAGATCGAGCGGGCGGCCACCGACTCGGAGGCGTGATGGGGCCCCTCGTGCTGGCCCTGACCTTCGCCTGCCGCACCCTGGAGAGCTTCGACACGTCGATCCCGCCCGACCACCCCTGGGAGACGGCCGAGCCCGCCGCCGACCAGGCCGAGCGCCTCGACGCCGCCCAGGCCTACCACGCCGACCACGACGGCCTCGCCATGCTCGTGGTCCAGGGCGACGAGCTGATCTACGAGACCTACGCCAACGGCCACAGCGACGAGACCCCGGGACCGCTGTGGAGCGGCACCAAGACCTTCGCCTGCGCCCTGGCGATGCTCGGCACCGACCAGGGCCTGCTCGAGGTCGATGAGCTGGCCGCCGACACCCTGACGACGTGGGCCGACGACCCGGACAAGGCGACCATCACCTTGCGGCACCTGCTCCAGCTCACCAGCGGGCTCGAGGAGAACTGGCGCAAGCTCTCCCTCGACGGCTGGTACGAGGAGCAGCGGGTCGACGACAAGTACACCTTCGCCATCGACCAGCCCGTGGTGACGACTCCGGGCTCGACCTACGAGTACGCCGCGGTCCACCTGACGGCCTTCGGGGCCGTGATGGAGGAGAAGCTCGGCGGGAGTCCCCTGGAGTGGCTCGAGCAGCACGTGCTCGACCCGATCGGCTTCCGCTACAGCGGCTGGGCCCACGACCCCGACGGCAACCCCGCCTGGCCCTACGGTGCCTGGACCACGGGCGCGGAGTGGATGCGCTTCGGAGTGCTGCTGCGCGACGACGGCGTCTGGGAGGGCACCCGGGTGCTGCCCGAAGGCACCCTGGACGCCTGCCGCACCGGCAGCACACCGAACCCGGCCTATGGGCTGGCCGCCTGGCTCAACCAGCCCGTGCCCGAAGACCTCGACCTCTCCGACATCGGCGACTTCGAGGAGAGCGGGCCGCTGATCTGGGCCGACGGTCCCACGGACATGCTCGTGGCCGCGGGGGCTCGGGGACAGCGGGCCTATGTGTTGCCGAGCGAGGACATGGTCGTGGTGCTGCTGAGCGACAACCGCAAGGGCTTCGTGGACCGCGAGTTCCTGGAGGCGCTGCTGGGGGGGTGACGCTACTCGCGGGTGTAGTCCACCGCCGACACGGCCCGCTCCTCGAGGTCCACCAGCCCGCAGTCGACGGTGTGAACCTCGGCACCCTCGGCGGACCACTCGTCGGGCAGGTCCGCTCGCAGCCCGCAGGCCTCCCCGATCGGCGCCTCGAAGAGCACCAGCCAATTCCGGCCGAAGTGGTGGTGGTCGGGGACGTAGGCCAGCAGGAAGGGATCGGTGAGGTCGAAGGCCGTGTCGTCCAGGCTTCCCTCGGCCCGGGGGAAGGCGGAGGGCTCGGTGCCGGCGGTGATACCGCCACCCTCCCGCATCACCTGGACCAGCAGGCTCAGGGTGCCCCCCTCGAAGGTGTAGGTGTGCTGCTCCTGGGACCAGCCCGGCGCGTCACAGGGACCGAGCCCCGCCGAGTCCACGGTGAAGGCGACGCTGTTGTCGGGGTCCACCTGTCCCCGGTCGTCGGCCACGATCTCCGGCAGTGGGTCCCCGGTGGCCCGCGAGCGCACACCCAGGACCCGGCCACCCGTCAGGGGCTGGGTGCCGGCGGTGGTGAGCCCGCCCTCTCCCCAGTCGAAGGCGGTGGCGCTGAGCTCGCCGAGGCCCTCCGAGGCCACGGGCTCGTCCTGGGGGACCCGCACACAGGCGGGCAGGCCGAGGTCCCAGGTTCCCTCCTCGGCCGGCCAGGCGTAGGTGCCCGCCACCACCCGGAGCTGGACCTTGGCGGCGAAGGCGTCGGCGAAGGCCTGGCCCTCCCGGGGCGACGCGCAGTAGAGGGCCTCGTCGGTCACCCGCAGGCCCGCCGTCCAGCCCTCGTCGCCGACGAAGGTGTCCGCGTCCGGGCACCAGTCCCAGGGCAGACCGACGGGTCCGGTGTCCGACGTGCCGCTGTCCGACGTGCCGCTGTCCGACGTGCTGCTGTCCGACGTGCTGCTGTCCGACGTGCTGCTGTCGTCCGGGGGGGTTCCATCGCAAGCGAGCATCCAGCAGGCGAGCCACATCACCACACATCCTCCAGGACCCCGCCCCCGACAGGGTACCGCAGCGCTGATCCACCGAGCCTACGTGGGGCGATCCGGCACACCCTTGGGGGCGATTCGACGGGCGTCGCCACCCTCGGGCCGCTAGACACAGGCTGCCTACGCCACCCGGAGGACTCACGCCGTGAAGGGAATGGTCACCATCGAGGAGGACCGCTGCAAGGCCTGCGCGGTGTGCCTCGACGCCTGCCCACGCGACATCCTGGTGCTGTCCGAGGGTCGCTTCAACACCAAGGGCTACAAGCCCGTCGAGGTCACCGACATGGAGCGGTGCACGGGCTGTGCCCTGTGTGCCGTGGTCTGTCCCGACGTGGTCTTCACGGTCTACCGCGAAGGTCGACGCGTGAAGGAGCCCACCCGAGAAGCCGTGGCCACCGCCTAGGAGAGTCCGATGTCCAAGGTCCTGATCGACGGCAACTCCGCCATCGCCGAGGCGGCCGTCCGAGCCGGGGTGGAGGCCTTCTTCGGCTACCCCATCACCCCCCAGACCGAGGTGCTGGAGCACCTCTCCCACCGGCTGCCCGAGGAGGGGAGGGTCTTCCTCCAGGCCGAGAGCGAGGTGGCGAGCATCAACATGGTCTACGGCGCGGCCTGCGCCGGCGCCCGGGTGATGACCTCGTCCTCGAGCCCCGGCATCAGCCTGATGCAGGAGGGCCTCTCCTACATCGCCTGCTCCGAGGTCCCGGCGGTCGTGGTGAACATCATGCGCGGCGGCCCCGGCCTGGGCAACGTCCAGCCCTCCCAGGCGGACTACTTCCAGGCCGTGAAGATGGCCGGCCACGGCGACTTCCACATGATCGTCCTGGCGCCGTCGAGCGTGCAGGAGGCGGTGGACCTGATGGTCCAGGCCTTCGACCTGGCCGACAAGTACCGCACCCTGGTGATGGTGGTGGCCGACGGCTGCATCGGGCAGATGATGGAGCCGGCTGAGCTGCCGCCGATGCAGCCGGTGCGCCCGGCCAGCGAGCGGGCCGAGTGGGCGATGACCGGAGCGGTCGATCGCGACCCGAACATCATCACCTCCCTGTGGCTCGGCGCCGAGAACCTGGAGCGCGTCAACCTGCGCCTGCAGGCCAAGCTCCGGGTCATGGAGGCCGAGGAGATCCGCTACGAGGAGCTGGAGACCGACGACGCCGACCTGGTGCTCGTGGCCTTCGGGACCATGGGGCGCATCGCCAAGTCCGTGGTCCGAGAGGCCCGCAAGAACGGCCTGAAGCTCGGCCTGATGCGTCCCATCTCCCTGTGGCCCTTCCCCTCCGACGCCGTGACCGCGCTGTCCGAGCGCTGCAAGGCGATGCTGGTCGTGGAGATGAACGCCGGCCAGATGGTCGAGGACGTGAGGCTGGCTGTCGAGGGCCGCTGCCCGGTCGAGTTCTACGGGCGCACCGGCGGCATCATCCCGCTGGTCGAGGACATCCTCCCGGAGGTCGAAGCCCTGGCCGTCGAGCAGGGACTGATGGAGGAGGTGGCCCGTGGAGACCGGTGACATGAACGTCGTCTACGCCCGCCCCGAGAGCCTCACCCAGGCCCACACCCACTACTGCCCGGGCTGCACCCACGGCACCATCCACCGCCTGGTGGCCGAGGTCCTCGACGAGCTCGGCGTGCGCGAGCGGACCCTCGGGGTGGCCCCGGTGGGCTGTGCGGTCCTGGCCTACAAGTACTTCAACGTCGACATCGCCGAGGCCGCCCACGGACGGGCCCCGGCCATGGGCGCCGGCATGAAGCTCGTGAGCCCCGACAAGGTGGTCTTCACCTACCAGGGCGACGGCGATCTGGCGTCGATCGGCACCTCGGAGATCATCCACGTCGCCAACCGCGGCGACAAGATC
This sequence comes from uncultured Enterobacterales bacterium, assembly GCA_964501915.1. Classification (GTDB taxonomy): domain Bacteria; phylum Myxococcota_A; class UBA796; order UBA796; family CAJQPC01; genus CAYFPX01. The sequence goes on along the minus strand of CAZCVP010000029.1, from coordinate 28,122 downwards.
ACCACCATCTTCGTCAACAACGCCATCTACGGCATGACCGGCGGCCAGATGGCGCCGACCACCCTGCCAGGCCAGGTCACGACCTCCAGTCCGCTGGGCCGGGACGTCCACACCATGGGCTACCCGATGAAGATGGCGGAGCTGCTGGGCTCGCTGCCCGGCTCCGCCTACGTGACCCGCCAGTCGGCCCTGGACATCAAGGGCATCGTCAAGGCCAAGAAGGCCATCAAGCTCGCCTTCCAAGCCCAGCTCGCCGGCCTCGGCTTCTCGATGGTGGAGGTGCTCTCGACCTGTCCGGTCAACTGGCACATGACCCCCATCGAGGCGACCGACTGGGCCAAGGACAACATGGTGCCCTACTTCCCCCTCGGGGACACCTGCATGACCGACGAAGTCCGCGCCCTCACCGGTCGCAAGGCCAGGAAGTAGGAGACGACCATGCAGCAGGAAGTCATCATCTCCGGCTTCGGCGGACAGGGCACCCTGTTCGCCGGACAGCTCCTCGCCCACGCCGCCCTGGAGCAGGACAAGGTCGTCACCTGGATCCCCTCCTACGGTCCCGAGATGCGGGGCGGGGTGGCCCGGTGCACGGTCATCGTGGCCGACGAGCCGATCGGGGCGCCCCTGGTGAAGCGCCCGGGCGCCGCCATCGTGCTCAACATCCCCTCGATGGAGATGTTCGAGCCCCTGATCCGGCCCGACGGCGTGCTCATCGTGAACTCCTCGCTGGTGCCCGACCGCAGCGAGCGCACCGACATCCGGGTGATCTACGTGCCGGCCACCGACACCGCGATCGAGATGGGTGACGTGCGCCTGGCCAACGCCATCTGCCTGGCGGCCCTGGCCGAGGCCACGGGCATGGTCACGGTCGAAGACCTGGGCCTGGCCCTGGAGCACAACCTGCCCGCCCGTCACCGCCGCCTGCTGGAGAAGAACCACGCCGCCCTGGCCCACGGGGCGAAGCTGGTGGCGGAGAGCTGACCGACGCAGCGGTGTCAGAACCGCAGCGCCACTCCGCCCGACCCCGTCCACTCCGACAGGGGCTCCGGCCCCCAGCGACCGCCGGCGGAGCTCCAGGCGTAGGTGTCGAGGCGGTAGTCGCCGCGCACGGCGATCAGCACGTCGACCTCCTCCCCGTCGAGCAGGACGTAGCCACCCGCCACGTGGGCATCGACCTCGAAGATGAAGGTCGCGCTGCCCCAGGCGCCGATCGAGGGCCGCACGCCGACCGATCCCTCGACGAAGACCGGGATCTCCCCCTGCCAGCCGGCGTCGAGGGTGACCGGGATGCCCACCAGGGCGTTGTGGTCCCGCAGGGCCCAGTAGCTGACGTGGGCCCGGTAGCGCAGGTCCAGCCCCACGTAGACGCTCAGGTAGGGCTCGAAGATCGCGACGGTGACCCCGCCGCCGAAGGCGGTCGCGTCCAGCGAAGAGGCGTCGTAGTCGTAGTCGGCGTCGACGAAGATGAGCTTCAGCGTGACCCGATCCTGCTCGAAGGGGCGCTGGACCTCGAGCAGGGACAGCTCGAGGCGGTCCATGATCTCCCAGCCGTCCCCACCCTGGAAGTCCCAGGAAGCGTGGAAGCCGAACCAGTGACCGACCGAGGTCTCCCCCTCGTGGCGCAGGCCGGCGGCACCGACGTCCAGCAGCAGGTCGTGGCCGTCCGGGCCCGACTCGACGGCGAACTCCAGCGCCGCCCCCTCGGACGGGGTGTCGGCGGCCAGGGCCGGAAACGAGACGGCGAGGAGGAGCGACACGCCCGGGGATCATAGGGGATCGGCTCACTCTCCGTCGGAGGACCTCCCCTCCAGGGCCGCCAGCCGCGCCTCCAGGCGGCGCACCTGCCGGAGCAGGTCGGGGAGCTGTCTCAGGCCCACGACCATGCGCTTGCCGAGCCCGATCTCCACCGCGGGGATGCCGAACCAGGTCCCCGTCTCCACGCGGCCGTGCACGGCGGACTTGGCCGCGAGCTGCACCCCGTCCGCCAGCTCGGCGTGGTCGGCGATGCCGGCCTGGCCCCCGAGGACCACGCCGTCGCCCGTGATGACCGAGCCCGACACCCCGGCCTGGGCGGCGTAGAGGTTCTGGCGCCCGATCTGGCAGTTGTGGCCGATGTGGACGAGGTTGTCCAGCGCCGTACCCGCCCCGAGGGTGGTGTCCCGCAGAAACGCCCGGTCCACGGTGCTGTTGGCCCCGATCTCCACGCCGTCGTGCACCACCAGCCGACCGACCTGGGGCACCTTGACCGGCCCCTCCGGGGTGGGATGGAAGCTGAAGCCGTCGGCGCCGAGCACGGCACCGGCGTGGACGGTGCAGCCGGCCCCGACCCAGGTGTGGGGGTAGAGCACGGCGTGGGGGTAGAGGGTGGTCCCGGCCCCCAGGTGACAGCCCACGCCGACCACGGCGTGGGCGTGGATCACGGCCCCGTCGCCGATGGTGCTGTCGGCCTGGATCACGGCATAGGGACCCACGTAGACGTCGACCCCGAGCTCCCCTTCGACCACGGCGGTCGGGTGGACGCCCGGCAGCGGCGGGTCGGGCACGACCGTGACCTCCAGGACCCGGATGAAGGCCAGCTTGGGGTCCTCGACGACGATGCAGGTCCGCCCCTCGACAGCCTGGCGGCAGAGCACCACGCCTGCATCCCCGAAGACCAGGTCCTCGGCGTAGGCCAGCTCCGTGGGGCCGGCGGCGTCCAGCGGCCCGACTCCGCTGAGGACGACCTCGGAGCCGTGGTGGGTCCCACCGACGAACGCGGCGACTTCGGTGGAGGTCATGGGCTGAGCCTGTCGATGGTGCGGGGAAAGGGCACGGTCTCCCGGATGTGGCGGATCCCGCACATCCAGGTCACGAGGCGCTCGAGACCGAGACCGAAGCCGCCGTGGGGCACCGTGCCGTAGCGACGCAGATCCAGGAACCACCCGAAGGCCTCCTGGGGCAGCTCGTGCTCGTCGATCTTGCGGACCAGCACGTCGAGATCGTCCTCCCGCTGGCCTCCACCGATGACCTCGCCGTAGCCCTCCGGTGCCAGCACGTCGACGCCGAGCGCCCGCTTGGGATCCTCCGGATCCTCCTTCATGTAGAAGGCCTTGACCGCGGTCGGGTAGCGATGGACCAGGATCGGGCGGTCGAACTGCTCGGTCAGGGTGGTCTCGTGAGGCGAGCCGAAGTCGTCCTCCGGCTCCACCGGCACGCCCAGCTCCGCCAGGCGGGCACAGGCCTCGTCGTAGGTCATCCGGGGGAAGGGCTTCTGGATGGCCTCCAGCTTGGAGAGGTCGCGCCCCAGGACCTCCAGGTGCTCGCGGCCCTCAGCGAGCACACGACCGACCACCTCGACCACGAAGTCCTCGCAGAGGTCCATGACGTCGTCGAGGGTGGCGAAGGCGATCTCCGGCTCCACCATCCAGAACTCGGTGAGGTGACGTCGCGTGGCGCTCTTCTCGGCCCGGAAGGTGGGCCCGAAGCAGTAGGTCTTGCCGAAGGCCATGGCCCCGGCCTCCTGGTAGAGCTGGCCGCTCTGGGTCAGGTACGCCGGGCGCCCGAAGTACTCGGTCTCGAAGAGCGTCGAGGTGCCTTCGCAGGCGTTGGGCGTGAAGATCGGCGAGTCCAGCAGCAGGTAGCCGCGGCTGTCGAAGTAGTCGCGGATCGCCCTCACGCAGAGGTGGCGGATGCTGAGGATGGCGTGGGGCCGCCGCGAGCGCAGCCAGAGGTGGCGGTGCTCGTGGAGGAAGTGGGGGCCGTGCTCCTTGGGCGTGATCGGGTAGCCCTCGGCGTCCTGGAGGATCTCCAGCGACGTCACCGAGAGCTCGAACCCCAGCTTGCTGCGGCTGTCGGCGCGCACGGTGCCGGTCACCTGGAGCGAAGACTCCTGCCCGAGCTTGCGGGCGCGGGCGAAGAGCTGCTCGTCCACCGCCTGCTTCTTGAGCACGCACTGGATGATCCCGGTGCCGTCGCGCACCTGGAGGAAGGCGATCTTCCCGCTGGAGCGACAGTTGTAGAGCCAGCCCCGCAGCGTGACGTCCTGGCCCTCGTGGGCCGCGATCTCGGCGATGATGGCGGACGGTGTGGACACGGACTCCTCCCCTTCGGCCTCGGGTCCCTATCCCAAGCCGTCCAGGTGCCAACCAGAGGTGCTATGGTCCGTGTGGCACCCAGGTCAGTGACATGAGCACTCGTCGCCGCCTCGGCCAGACCACCGTCGAGTACATGTTGACCATCAGCGTGGTCAGCCTGGCGATCATCGGCACGATGCTGGCCTTCGAGACGATCTTCGGGGACAACGCCGCCTCGCTCTCCGAGCACCTGGCGACCTCGACCCTCGTCTCGACCGGGATCCAGCAGTAGGGGGGTGCGTCGGGCCCCAGGTCGATAAGCCCCGGGCATGGAACGCACCTCCGCCCGCTGTTTGCCGCTCCTGGCCGCCCTCGTGGCGACCCCAGCCCTGGCCGACGACGCCGCGATCCCCCGCCCCGAGGACGGCTGGGCGATCCAGGGCACGACCTACCGGGTCCTGGTCGACAACCTCACCGGCCTGGTCGCCGACGCCCCCGACGTCCAGCAGGGCATGACCAAGACCTGCAACTTCCGCTTCGCCATGCAGCCGGGTCGCCTGACCCAGGTCGCCATCGGCAAGTGCCTCGGCGGCCTGGAGGAGCCGGTCACCAGCTTCCTCCAGGGCATGTTCTTCTGGCCACTGGAGGAGGGCACCGAGATCCCGGACGCCAACGGTGCCGGCATCAACGTGGTGATGCGCGGCACCCCCGGGGGCACGACGCTGCGCATCGAGGCCGAGCCGGCGACCCCGTTCCTCGAGCAGCGCGACGGCGAGTGGGTGCCCTTCACCGTCTGGCAGCAGGCGAGCCCGAGCAAGGCGATCGTGCCCGAGCCCTCGAAGAAGGCCGCCAAGGTCGTGGGCGGTCAGACCTGCACGATGCTCGTGGAGGTGGACCCCACCGGGCTGGTCACCGGGGTGCAGGCCCTCGCCTGCCCCACCGAAGGCGAGAAGGCCGCGGTGAAGGCCATCGAGAAGACCGTCTTCAACCCCCAGACCGTCGACGGCGACGGACGGGCCTCCAGCACGATCGTCACGCTGACGTTCACCGCCCCCTGAGCCGACCTACCAGTCGACGACCGACGACGCCCAGGTGAAGCCGCTGCCGAAGGCCACCATGGCGACCTTCATGCCCCGCTGGAGGCGGCCGTCGCGCTCGGCCTCGGCCAGCAGCAGCGGGATGGTCGCGGCGGTGGTGTTGCCGTACTTCTGGATGTTGTTGACGGTCTTCTCCTCGGGGATGCCGGCCATCCTGGCCACGTACTGGTTGATGCGCAGGTTGGCCTGGTGGAAGAAGAAGAGGTCGATGTCCTCGGTGGTGATGTCGAGCCCCTGGCAGGCCTGGACCAGGGCCCAGCCCATGCGCTCCACGGCGTTGCGGAAGACCTGGCGGCCGTCCATGTGGGCGAACATGTTCTCCGGGGTCACCTGCCCCACGCCCTCGTCGTTGACGGGCATGAAGGGGGTGCGGGACATGTCCCAGATCTTCTGGCAGAGCACGTCGGTGTAGCGGCCGTCCGCCCCGAGCCACCAGCCACGGACCCCCCGGTCCTCGTCGGTGGCCGACACCACCGCAGCGCCCGCCCCATCACCGAACAGCGAGGCGATGGTGCGGCCGCCGGTGGTCAGGTCCATGGCGCAGGAGTGCTTCTCGGCGCCCACGAGCAGGATGTGGCGATAGGCCCCGGCCTCGATCATCGAGGTCGCCGTGCCGAGCCCATAGAGGAAGCCCGTGCACTGGGTGCGGATGTCCATGGCGGGCACGAAGTGACCCGCGTCGGCGAGCCCCAGCTTGTGCTGGAGGTAGCACCCCGCACCGGGAAAGGCGTGATCCGGCGACAGCGTCGCGAAGAGGATCAGGTCCAGGTCCTTGGCCTCGATGCCCGCGGCTTCGATCGCCTGCTGCGCGGCGGGCACGGCGAGATCCGAGGTCGCGACCCCCTCGGCGGCGAAGCGCCGGGCCTCGATGCCCGTGCGCTTCACGATCCACTCGTTGCTCGTGTCGATGCCGTAGCGGGAGACCAGCTCCTCGTTCGTGACCACGTCGGACGGCACATGGCTGCCGGTACCGGAGATGAAGGCGTTGGGCATCAGACCCCTCATGGTGGGATCCGCCGCCTTTATGCAGCGAGATCATCGCCGTCTACCGGCGTACGCCCCGGTAGACTGGGCCGGAGATGCCCCTCTGCCTCCTCCTCGTCCTGGGCTGCACCGAGTACAACGTCGGCGAGAAAGACGACGTCGGACCCGGTGACACCGACACGGCCACGCCACTACCCGAGGGCGAGCCCGACCTGTCCGTCTCTCCCACGGGCCTCGAGGAGGTGGTCTGCACCACCACCGAGCAGGTCATCACCCTGTCGAATGTCGGCGATGCCGACCTGACCATCACCGGCCTGACGCTCAGCGGCGACGGCTGGAGCTTCGGCAGCATCGACCCCCTGCCGTGGACGCTGGCCCCGACCGAGGCGGTCGACGTCCCCGTCACCGGTACCCTCGGCACCGCCGAGCTGGTCGTGGAGAGCGACGACCCGGACACACCGTCGTGGACGGTGTCGCTGGAAGCCACCGCGGACACCGTGCCCTGGGTCGTGATCACCTCGCCCGCCGACGGCACGATCATCGACCCCGGGGCCGACGTGACCCTGGTGGCGGAGGTGGGAGACACCGAGGACGCCGCCGAGGCCCTGTCCGTCACCTGGACCTCGGACACCGACGGCGCCCTGGGCACGGCGAGCGTCGACCCCGCTGGCTACGCCACCCTCACCTGGCCCGACACGCCCCGGACGGAGGGCGACCAGACCCTGCAGGTGACCGTGGAGGACACCTGCGGCGGGCAGAGCGGCGACGAGCTGACCCTCTGCCAGCAGGCCGGCTACGTGGTCGACGAGCTGGACCTGTCCGCCTGGCACTTCGAAGGCGACGCCCAGTGGGACACCACCAACGACTGGCTCCAGCTCACCTCCGCCGGGACCTACCTCGTCGGCACGGCCTTCAAGACCGACGAGCTGGTCGACGGCGGCTCGGTCGAGATCACCTTCCTCTTCTACATCGGCGACGGCTCGGGTGCCGACGGCCTCTCGCTGACCGTCATCGACAAGGACCGCATGACCACCTTCCTCGGGGGGACCGGCTGCGGCATCGGCTACGGCGGCGACGCGAGCTGCACCGGCGGCCCCGCCCTGCCGGGCTGGAGCCTGGAGGTCGACACCTACGACAACGGCAGCGTCGACCCGACCCCCGACGACCACCTCACCTTCACCTTCGACGGCGACGTCGACGACTGGGCCGCCTGGGCGACCCTCCCGGAGATGGAGGACACGGGCTGGCACGAGCTCACGGTCGTGGTCGCCGACCCCCACCTCACCGTCGCCGTGGACGGCACGACCTACATCGACGAGGACGTGTCCGGCGGGTCGCTGGCCTTCGAGGGCTACGTCGGCTTCACCGCGGGCACGGGCTCCGCCACCAACCTCCACCTCATCGACTCCCTGGAAGTCACCGAGTACACCTGCGAAGAGTGAACATGCGCCTCTTGATCCCCGCCGTCCTGCTGTCGGCCTGCGCCGCTCCCATGGTCTCCTCTCTCGACGAGGAAGCCGACCCCAAGGGGCCCTGGCCCGACTGCCTGCGGACCTGGTTCCCCGACGACGACGGCGACGGCTGGGGAGATCTCGCCGGAGCCGTCGAGCTCTGTGAGAAGCCCGCGGGCCACGTGCTGCGCGCCGGCGACTGCGACGACTCCGATGCGGGCTCCAATCCCCGAGCGCCGGAGTACTGCGACGGTGTCGACAACAACTGCAACGGCGTGGCGGACGATCCCCAGCTCGTGCTGGACCCGGAGACCTGGTGGATCGACAGCGACGGGGACGGCTACGGCGATCCCGACGCGCCGATCACCTCCTGTGACCAGCCCCCACCCACCGTCGCCGACGACAGCGACTGCGACGACACGGACTCCGCGGTCAACCCGGCCGCGACCGAGTCTTGCGACGGCGTCGACAACGACTGCAACGGCTCCGTCGACGACGGCGTCGCCGACGGCTCCTCGACGTGTCCCGGGACCACCTGCGAAGACCTGATCGCCGCCGACTCGAGCCTGGGCAGTGGCAGCTACACCTTCGACCCCGAGGGCGACGGCACCACCTACACCGCCTCCTGCGAGATGAGCATCGACGGCGGCGGCTGGCAGCAGCTCAACGCCGACACCCTCGCCAGCCGTTCCTCCGGCGAGACGCGGGAGTACCTCTACACCTACAGCTCCGGCTTCTACATCTCGCCGAGCACCTCCTCCCTCTGGGACTGGTCCAGCTACCAGGTGCTCGAGGGCAGCTACACCTACGGCACCGGGTCGACCATCACGGGCTCGTTCTCCTGCTCCAACGGCGAAGGCGGTCACTGGGGGGTCGGCTGCTCCAACGGTCCCGGGAACCAGTGGAAGGTCCTGCCCTGGGGCTCCAGCACCGACTCCAGCCTGGGCTACAGCCAGATCTGCCAGGACCAGCCCGACGTCTTCGGTGTGGGCGCCTGCGCCTATCCGGCCCAGATCTGGATCCGTCCCTGAGGGCGCCGCGCACCCCTGCAGGTCCCGCACCCCGCCGTGCAGGTCCCGCAGCTCCGACCCCGGGAGAGGTCCGCAGGGGGCACGACGTCGTCCGGGACGAGCCCTGGCACCCTCCTTGCTCCTGGGAGGGCTGACCTTCACCAGGAGCCCATCCCATGGCACGCATCACCCTCCCCCTGCTCCTCACCCTGGCGACCTCGGCCTGCACCGGCGACGGCACGGACCCTGGCGACTCCACCGTGACCGGCCCCACGGGCGCCGAGGGGGACGACGGCATCGATCTCGTGCTCTGGGAGAACCCCGAGAGCACGCTGAGCGTGCTGGCGGAGGTGCTCCTCGAGGTACCCGGCACGGTCCACGTCGAGCTGTGGAGCGACGACGTGGCCCCCCTCCGCACCCGGTCGACCGCCAGGGGGACCGAGCACGACCTCGAGGTCGTGGGCATGCGGGCCGAGGCCACCTACACCCTCCAGGCCGTCGCCACCCTCGAGGACGGCACGGAGCTGCGTAGCGAGACCTGGGCCTTCGAGTCGGGCAGCCTGCCGGACGGCATCCCGACCCTGTCGGTCACGGCCACCGACGCGGCGGAGCGGGCGATCACGCTCGTGGGACCCACGGCCCAGGACCAGGGTGGTCCCGGTGGCGGCGCCGACGAGCCCGCGCCCTACCTGATCGGCCTCGACGAGGCCGGAGAGGTGGTCTGGTACTACCAGGGCGCCGACATCACGGGCGGCGCCGACCACGCGGGTGAGCTGCTCGAAGACGGCACCCTGCTCGTCGTGGGGGGCAGCGACGTGCGGTCCGTGAGCCCTGGCGGGGCGGAGACCTGGACCATCCCCACGAACAGCGTCGGCCACACCCACCACGACGCGGCCCTGCTGCCGAGCGGCAACGTGGTCGTGATGGGCCAGACCACCGAGACCGTGCCCGTGCCCTCCCTCGGGGGGGAGCAGGACCTGGTGGGTGACGTGCTCGTGGAGCTCGACCCCGACGGGAACATCGTCTGGACCTGGTCGGCCTTCGACCACCTGGACACCACGCGCTTCCCGGGGACCCTCTCCAAGAACCGGAACAAGGACGGCGCGCTGGACTGGACCCACTCCAACGCGCTGTTCTACGTGGAACACCTCGACGCCCTGCTCGTCTCCGTGCGCCACCAGAACCAGGTCATCGCCATCGACCGGGACAGCTCCGAGGTCCTGTGGACCCTGGGAGCCGACGGGGACTTCGCCCTCACCTCCGGAGGGTGGTTCGCCTCGCAGCACGCCGCCTCGATGGTCTCCGAGGACGAGGTCATGCTCTACGACAACGGCAACGAGAAGGCCGACCCCGAGAGCCGGGCCGTCCGCTACCGGCTCGACTTCGCCACCTGGACCGCCGAGCAGGTCTGGTCGTGGGACGTGGGGGCCTACACCGAGAACCTGGGCGACGCCGACCTGCTGGAGAGCGGCAACACCCTGGTGTGTGCCGGAGGGCGCCGAAGCGACGGCAGCAGCGCCCGCATCGCCGAGGTCACCGCCGACGGCGACCCGACCTGGGACCTGGTCGTCGGGGACGACAAGTGGGTCTACCGGGCGACGCGCGTGGACTGGATCCGCGCTGCGGAGTGAACATCAGGGGGTGACGTGCAGCTCCACCCGGGTGTTCGCCTCGCGGCCATCCGGGGTCCGGTTGGTGTCGATCGGTCGCCCGCCGCCGTGGCCCAGGACCTCCATGCGGTCGCTCGACACACCCTGCTCCATGAGGAAGTCCCGCACGGCCTCGGCCATGTTCTGGGACCGGATCTGGAGGGCCGTGGGCTCGCCCTGGTTGTCCGTGTGGCCCTCGATGCGGATCGTCAGCTCGGGCTGATCGAAGAGCAGGTTGCCGACCTCGATGAGGATCGGCTCGCTGGCCTCGGTGAGCTGGGTGCCGCCGGCATCGAACTCGAGCCGGCCCTGGGTGACCATGATCTGGCCGTACTGGAGCTTCACGCCCTGGGGCTTCACGTCCGGGCAGCCGTCCTCGTCGAGGTAGCCGTTGGGGCTCTCCGGGTCGGTCAGGCACTGGTCCTCGAGATCACCGATGCCGTCGCCGTCGGTGTCCCGGCTCGGGCAGCCGTCGCCGGTCCCGGCCTCGTCGGGGCAGGCGTCGTCCGCGTCGGCGAAGCCGTCTTCGTCGTTGTCCGCCTCCGGGCAGCCGTCCATGTCCTGGAAGCCGTCGACGTCTTCGGCATCCCTCGGGCACTTGTCGACCACGTCGAGGATGCTGTCGGCGTCGTTGTCCGGGTCCGGGCAGCCGTCGCCGTCCATGTGACCGTCGACGTCTTCCATCGCGGCCGGGCAGTCGTCGTCGGCGTCGTGGACGCCGTCGCCGTCGCCATCGGTGGCGGTGGGCACACCCGTGGGCACGATGATGACCTCCTCCGGGTCCTCCACCAGCGCCACGGTGGGCAGGGCGACGTCTGCGTCGGGGCAGCCGTCGTCGTCGGCGATGCCGTCGGGGTCCTCCTTGGTGTCGGGGCAGGCGTCCTTGACGTCGGGAACGCCGTCGCCGTCCCGATCCTCCGAGGTGCAGCCCGCCGAGCCGGCGACCGCTGCGTAGGCGTGCTCGAGGGCGACGTCGAGGTGCTCGCGGGCCCGCCGGGTGTCCGCCTGCTCGAACTCCAGCTCCGCGAAGCTCGCGTGGGCCTCGGCCTTCGCCATGTCGCGGGGCATGCACTGCCGGGCCCCCTGCGCCCGCGCCTTCTGCAGCTCCCGGGACAGCGTCTGGTGATCCCGCTGGAGCGCGTCGGTGGGCACACAGGCGGGACCGCCGAGGGCCAGTGCGAGGGCGATCAGGGGTCCCACAGGGCCCCTTCCTGGTCTTCGGGCAGCGGCCCGGCCTCGATCTGCTCGAGCGTGCCCTCGTCGAGGCCGAACTCCGCCTTCTCCCGGGCCTCGTCGGCCAGCTCGACGGCCCGGGCCGCCAGCTCCTCGGCGGCGGCGAACTGCGAGGCCGCCCACTCCTCTCGGGCCTTGTCCCGGTAGAGATCGGCCAGCGTGTACTCGTAGACGGCCCCGGCCTGGGCCCGGGCGGCCTCGGCGTCCATGAGCGCCTGCTCCGCCTGGACGAGCACGACCCCCGACTTCACCGCCGTACAGCCGGTGGACATCAGCAGCAGCAGGGGCAGCAAGCGTCGCACGTCGAGGGAATCCAACCCCCGGCGAGGCCGGGTGTCAAGTGAGAGGGGCCCGGCAGCCCCGAATCGACGCCCCGATCACCCTCCGAGCACAGGGGAGGAGGTTCATGGAGCCCCGGGTGGCTTGGTCTCGTGGACCACCTCGCCCCCTGGGGGCGGGACCTCCTCGTGGGCCACCTCACCCCCGGGTGGGGACACCTCCGAGTGCCCCACGACGGGCGGCGGCTGCTGGTCCGATGCGCCCTCCCCGTGCTGCACGTCGCCACCGGGTGGCGGCACCTCCACGTGCTCCCGGCCACCCTCGGGCTGGACCTCCTCGTGGGTGCCGCTCCTCTCCACCTCCACGGGCGGCGGCGGGCCGTCGTAGGCCTCCAGGAAGGGAGCCAGGTCGAAGATCGCCATGTAGTACCGACTCGGCATCTCCTGGTCCGGAAGCTGGACCTCGTGGCTCGCCCAGGGGATGTAGACCGGACCGTTGGGCACGTCGTAGGGGTTGCCCGGGTAGTCCGTCCACTGGTGCTCGATGACCTCCACCGCCTCCAGCCCGAGCCGGTTCTCCAGCTTGCGCACGACGTCCTGGTAGAGCGCCGGTCCCTGGTAGGGGTCGACCAGGTAGTAGCCGCGCTCGTGCACGACGAGGTGGCGATAGCCTCCGGCGAGGAAGAGCCAGGCCATCGCCACGTCCTCGACGTCGGAGGGATCGACCTCCTGGGGTGTCTTGCTCAGGCGCAGCATCATGCCCGCGGCCATCGCACCCGCCGAGCGCTGCTCCGCGAGGTAGCGCAGCCTGGCCCCCGCCTCGCCGCCGCCGTCCGTACGGAAGTCGGGGGGGATGGCCGGCGGCGTGGCCCAGGACCGGTAGACCTTCCAGTGGTGGACCACCTGGTAGAGCGTCAGCAGGTCCTGCTGCTGCTCCAGCGGCAGCTCGATGAGCCCGGCCTCTTCGGCGCCATCGAGCTCCCGGTAGAAGTCGGGCACGTTCATCGCGCTGACGCTCACCGCGGCCCGCCACCGGTTCGGCTGGAAGGACCCCTCGGGCACCGGGCCGACGTCCCAGCGATACGACATCTGCATCGCGGCACCGACCATCGCCACCAGACAGACCAGCCTCCGGGGCCAGGCCCCGAGCACGCCGAGGCTGGGGATCCGGGCCAGTCCGAGGGCGACCAGCGGCACCGCGGCCACCACCACCAGCGCCCCCATCCGGTAGGGGGCGAACATGCGGCTCATGCCCGGAACCCAGCGGAACATCCAGGAGTAGGGCAGCCGGATGACGGACCCGCCGATGCTCACCACCTCGGCGCTGTCCTGCATCGCGCCCCACTTCAGGAAGGGGCCGCAGGTCCCGAGGTAGAAGATCACGAAGACCAGGAGCCAGAAGCGGGCCCTGCGGTGGGCGCCCCGACCGGCGAAGATCGCCGGCAGCACGCCGCCCAGCGCCACCACCAGCGGCAACGACCGGTAGTAGGTGATGTTGAACAGGTAGTCCGCCGACCAGGCGGAGATGATGGTCCGGTTCAGGGAGCTGAGGACGTTCTCCTCGTAGGTGGACGGCCGCAGCGGCGCGTCCCGGATGACGTCGTACTCTGGGAAGGGCAGGAAGAAGCTCAGCTCCGGTAGAGCCTGGGCCCCGCCGACACGCTCGCCGCTGCCGATGCCGAGCACATAGGGCAGCGCGAAGAACCCGGCCACGCAGACGGTGGAGACCAGCAGCGGCACCATCCAGGTGACCAGCCGTCTCCAGGGCACGACCCGGCGCCGCGACCACAGGTAGTCCAGGAGCCAGATCCCCAGGAACATGCCCGCGAACAGCCCATAGAACCAGTAGAAGGCCCCACAGAGGCCCAGGCACACCCCGGCGAGGATCCCGGACCGCCGGGTGTTGAGGCGCTCCGCCCGCTCCAGCAGGATCGGGAAGAGCAACACCCACCACAGGATCACCTGCCGCAGGCCGGAGCCGTAGAGGTCCTGGATGTTCAGGGGGTTGATCACCGCCACCAGGCCGGCGGCCAGGGCCACCCAGCGGTCGCGCACGAAGTGGCGGGCGAGGGCGTAGCCGCAGAGCCCGTCGATGACGAGGATGCCGAGGACCTTGACGTTGTAGTGGGCGGGCAGGTCCAGGAAGGTCTGCAGCGGGTAGGAGAGCAGCAGGACGTCGAGGATGTTGCCGGTCTCGGGGAACCGACCCAGCGACAGGAAGACGAGCAGCTTGCGCAGCAGCGGCAGGTCCGACTGGCCCAGGGCATCGACCTCCTGGAAGTGCCACCAGTAGCGCCAGATCCACCCGCCCAGCTCGCCGGAGCCGATGATGACCTCGTCGAGGTGCAGCAGCGCCGGCCAGGTGAGGGCGGCGGCTCCAGCCAGCATGATCGGCACGGCCACCAGCAGCTCGAAGAGGGCCTTCCACCGGTGGCCGGACAGCGAGGAAGAGCTGCGCATCGAGCGTCTACCGTCCCAGCTCGTAGAGGGAGACGCCCTCGTCGGGGTACCGGCGCGGTGGGCCGATCACCGCGGTCAGCACCGTCTCGACGAGCTCCGCCTTGGGGCGCGGCAGCAGGGTCTCGTGCACCACCAGGTAGCGGTAGCCCGAGGCCTCGAGCGTGCGGGCGCCGGCCACCAGGTCTGCCTCGGGCAGCAGCCGCGGCAGGGAGATCACCCGGCCGGACTCCACCAGGACCAGGAAGCGGGTCAGGCGATTCATGCGCAGCGGCTGCGGCAGGGGCTCGTTGAGGCCGTAGGGGCTCGGGAGGCCGTGCTCGGTCTGGTAGTAGGTGTAGACGGCCCGCTCGAGGTTCGGGAGCGTGATCGGCAGGTCGAGCACAGCCCCCTGCTCCGTCAGCTCGGCGTAGACCTCGGGGACCGAGGCCGAGGAGCGGGGCACGGGCCAGACGGCCGGCGAGCCCAGGAGGATCTCGGCGAGCACCGCGGAGCACAACACCACACCGCCCGCGAAGCGGCCCGGCCGGTGCAGCCCTCTCAACAACAGGCGCGCCCCGTGACCCGACAACAGGCTCAGGGCGAGGGTGGCGGGCACCACGAAGCGGAAGGGGTGGGAGATGCGATCGAAGAGCGGCAGGGCCTTGAAGAAGGGCAGGAAGGGCAGCGGGATCAGGCGTCCGTCGAGTCTCACGTACTCCCCTCCCAGGTGCAGGTAGGGGCCGAGGGAGAACAACAGGAAGGCGAGGAAGATCCATCCCCACAGCCCCAGCTCGCGCCGCCGTCGACGCAGCAGCACGCCCAGCGCCGCCAGGCCCAGCGCCACCCAGCCCAGGTAGACGACGATGAGCAGGTCCTCCCCGTAGGACGCCTTCAGGTCGGGGCTGTAGAAGCGCCCGGGCGTGAAGAAGCACAGCAGGTCCGTGATGTTGTGGCGCAGCAGCGACTCCCAGACGAACTGCGGATCGCGGCTCACCATCGCGTCGGCGGCGTCGAGGGTGCGCGAGAGGTGGTTGAGGACGGGCATGACCATCGCCATCGACACCGCGGCACCGACCAGGCTGTGGGCGAAGAAGCGCCTCCAGCGGATGCGCCGCGGCTCCCGCACCAGGCGGTGCAGCACGATCACGCCGGTGAGCAGGCCGGCGAAGAGCCCGTAGTAGAAGTTGGCCAGGGCGCAGAGCCCCATCGCCACGCCCAGCGCCAGGCCGCGCCCGAGGCGCGGTCGCTCCAGCAGCCGGAGCAGGGCCAGCACATAGAGCGGGATCCAGCCCGCGTTCACGGTCTCGGTGATGCCGTTGTAGGTCTGGGCCAGCAGGTGGGCCGAGCTGCCGTAGATGACGGCGGCCACCGCCGCCCCCACGCCGTCGCGGAGCACGTGCCGGGCCAGCGCCCAGGCCCCGAAGGCGGTCCAGGCCAGGGAGAAGGTGACCAGGTGGTTGTAGGTCGTCGACAGGTCGAAGAGCGCCTGCAGCGGCACCGAGAGCACCGCGTTGAAGCTGTCGATGAAGTAGAGGGTGCCGCCGCCGGGGTGGGCGAGCAGGCGGGTGTGGCTGGGCAGGCCGCCGAGGCGCTCGACCGAGTCGGCGAACCACCAGAACCCCCAGGCGTGGTTCCAGGTGTCGTTGCCCGGGTGCCCGATCATGCCCGCGCTCGGATCGGCCATCGCGGGCCAGGTGAGCAACACCGCGAGCCCACAGCAGGCCGCGAACGCACGCAGGGGCGACAACCAGGCGGCAAGGGTGGAGGGCGCAGCCATGAGCCGGGAGGGTACCGCAGCCCCCACGCCGGTTTGACCCTCCGGGGCGGCGGTGACAACATCGGCGGCGATGGGCACCTGGACCTTGAGCCTGACGCTGGCGGTGCTCGGCTGCGTGACCGAGCCGGAGCCGCTGCCCACCCAGCTCCAGGTCTCGTCGGCGGAGGGCCGCATGGAGCGGACGCTGCATCCGCCGCTCTACCAGATGCTCTACGACTACGCCTTCCTGCCGGAGATCCAGCAGAGCCAGCAGCGGGTCCGCCTGCTCATCTGGCTGCGCCACATGGCGCTGAGCGAGTGGCAGCTCCGCTCGCTCTCAGAGCTTGCGGGGCAGGTGCAGGCAGAACGGCGCCGCATCGAGGAGGCCCAACGAGCCGTCGTGCAGTCCTACGAGCCTAAGCTGCGCCCGGTCTACGACGAGCTCTGGGACCTGCTCCAGCAAGGCCGGGAGCTGAGCGACAGCGAGGTCGAAGAGGCCGCGAGCACCCTGCTCGGCGCCCGCCTCCAGCACGCCCGGGAGAAGGAGCTGCTCCAGCTCCGGGTCCAGTCGATCCGGACCGTGCAGAGCCTCCAGCGGGAGTGGCTCAACTCCCTCAGCCCCCAGCAGGAGGCCATCCTGGTGGACGCCATCTTCCTGCTGCGGCACCGGCTCGACCCCTACGCCAACCCGGGAGACTTCCGGCAGCTCGTGGGCAGCATCTACGTGGCGGGCGAGTGGGGGACCCTCACCCGGGGCAGCTACGACCCGGAGGTCGACCACCTGAACATCGGTGGACTCTGGTCCGAGGTCGCCATGAAGGACTACCAGGGTCCCCAGTTCAACGACGCACGCCGCGAGTTCATCCTCTACATGGCGCTGCTCGAGCCGGCGCTGCCCGAGGCGGTCGACGCTGCGCTGAGGGCCGGACAGGCGGCCGATCGCCTCGAGCCGTAGGTCAGGGGCAGGGCGTGGTCACGTCCAGCCAGGTGGCGCCCTGGGCGATGAGGTCGTCGCGCGCTCCGTGGAGCACCGCCAGCTCGGCGGCGTAGGCCTCGTCCTCGATGAGGTCGTGTTCTTCGAGCGGGTCGGCGATGACGTCGTAGAGCCTCTCGGCGATGCAGGTGCCGTCCGTGCTGCTCACGTCGGGGAGGATCTTCAGGATCAGCTTGAGGCCGGCCCGGTCCCGCAGGGCAGCCCAGCCGCGCACAGAGCCGTCGTCGTCCTGGAAGGTCTCGGCGTAGAGGAAGCGCTCCGGGTCCGTGGCGTCCGGGTTGTGCAGCACGTCCAGGAAGCTCTGGGAGTCCATGCCGCTGGTGAGCTCCGCCCCCGCCGCTTCGGCGAAGGTCGCGTAGAGATCGGTGGTGTGGACGGGCCGGTCCTCGTCCCGGCCGGGCTCGGCCACCAACAGCGGCAGGACCGGCGAGACACCGGCTCGTGCGTGGCGCCAGGACCCGCCGTCGGCGACCAGCATCGGCACGCGCACCCCCGACTCGTGGGTGGTCGCCTTGCCTCGACCATGGGCGGAGAAGGCGCCCTCGCCGGCGAAGTCCGGGGTGCCGTTGTCCCCGGCCACCACGACCAGGGTGCCGTCCAGCTCGCCGAGCGCGTCCAGCCCGTCGAGCAGGGACCCGATCCAGGTGTCCATGCACTCGACCATGGTCTGGTACAGCACCGGCTCCTCGAGCAGCGCCTCGGAGTCGAAGCTCGAGGTCGTGCAGCCGTAGGCCGTGAAGTCCTCGTGGGGCGTGTGGGCGGCGTGGAAGTTCACCGAGGCCATCCAAGGTCCCGCGCTCCCGACCTCCTCGACCCACTCCAGAGTGCGCTCGACCACCTCCTCGGTGGCGTGGGTGGTCTCCGACCAGGCCAGGGTCAGGGGCTGCCTCACGCCTTCGACCTTCTCGAAGAGACCGAGGTCCCCATAGACCTGGATCCAGTCCGCGTAGCTGCCCACGCAGGGTCCCGACCCCGTGCCCACGCAGACACCGGAGTGCATGCCGCCGCTGAACCGCTCCCAGCCATGCCGCAGGGGGTTCACGGTGTGGTGAAAGACGCTCGGCGCGTTCACGGTGGAGCCGGCGGCCTCCCCGACGAAGTCGACGTAGGGGTCGGGATCGCCGGGGTCGCCGGTGGAGCCCAGGTGCCACTTGCCGAAGATCGCCGAGCGGTGGGTGCCGGACAGGACCTCCGGCAGGGAGTGGGTCGCGGAGGACAGCTCCGGGGCGGGCGGGATCGGGGCGCCGACGCCGTGACGGAAGGGGTGCTGCCCGGTGTGGAGGCTGGCCCGGGTGGGCGAGCACTGGGGCTCGGCCCAGGCGTGGGTGAAGCGCACGCCCGTGGCGGCGAGGCCGTCGAGGATCGGGGTGGCCGGGAGGTGGTCCGGCGCGTAGCCGTGGGGGGTGAAGTCCCCGGCGTAGACACCCACCTTGTCGGCTCCGACGTCGTCCATCAGGACCAGGAGCACGTTGGGCGGGCCGGACTCGGGCGGCTCGGTGTCGGGGCCGGTGTCCTCGGAGGTGTCCGTCCCCGGTCCCGTGTCCGTGGCGGTGTCCGGCGCGGTGTCCGGCGTGCCGGTGTCGGGGGCAGTGTCGGTGACGGCGGGCGGGATGTCGCGGGGGTCCGGGTCGTCGCCGAAGTCACCCACGCCGCACGCCACGCTGCCCAGTGTGAGCACGACGAACCCAGCGACGCTGGGCATGGCGACGGAGCGAGGAGACATGGCCTTGACGCCATTCTGACTTCTCGACATCCCCTTGACCAGCAAAACCCGAGCCCGAGGTCCACAAGTGCCGGTCGTCACCGGACTGTCGCCTGTCCAGACCTGTCCCGTTCGCGATCCGATCAGCCCGAACGCCACCCCTCCCAGACCCCCAGGAGCCGGTGCACCGGCCCGCCCTCCCGGATGATCTGGGCCAGGGCATAGGCCACCACCAGGGTGCGGCGAAGGGGAGAGCGACCGGCGAGCCGGAGGTGCCCCCGGAGGGCATCGCGGGCCGCCTCGCGACTCCGACGCGAGACCGTGCCTCCCCCTTCGTGCCAGCAACGCGCCGCGGGCACTACCACGAGGCGACCGCCCGCCCGCCGGAGCCGCAGAGCCAGGTCCACGTCCTCGAAGCCGTGGGGGAAGCCCTCGTCGAAGCGCACGGTGGTGGGCACCAGCAGGCAGGCCCCGGAGAGGGCGTCGACGGTGCACACCTCGACAGGTACCTCGGTGGTCTGGCGCAGTCGGGCCGTGGTTGGGTTGAACGCCAGGCCCGCGGACTCGACCCCTCCAGGGCTCTCGAGGACCGGCCCGGCCGCGACCACGCCATCCTCCTCTACCGCCGCGCGCAGAGCCGCGATGCAGCCGGGGCGCGGCGCAGCGTCGTCGTTGAGCAGCAGGGCCCAGGCGAAGCCCCGCTGGCTGGCGCCCTCCAGGCCGGCGTTGGCGGCGCCGGCGAAGCCGCGCCCGTCGGTGGCCAGGGCTTCGACGCCCGTCGGCGCCCGCCCGCCCCCCGGCGCGTCGTCCACCCAGAGGAGGGGCCAGCCACGGACCGCCTCCAGGGTCGCGGTCACCTCCACCCGGCCTGCGGAGGGGACCACCACCACCAGGTCAGAAGTCATCGATGCCGCCGCCCTCCGGAGCCTCCCGCCGGACCAGGGTGATGTCGAGTCCCCCCTGGTCTCCCTTCTTCGTGGGCACCGGGTTTCCGACGTAGGTGCCGGCCGGGTCCAGCGGGCCGGGGCGCTTGTCCAGGTCGGCGTCGTTGAAGGCCGAGACCCAGACGTGCCCGTGGGACTGGGCCACCTTGACCTCGAAGAGCCCCGGCCCGTCGAGGATGACCATCGACACCACCTTCGGGCGGGTACCGCCGGTGGTGAGGTGATCCCCGTCGAAGATGTCCACGCGGAGCAGGCCGCCGCGGTAGTCCGGGTAGATCACGCGCCCCCGCAAGGTGACCACCGGGCCCGCGGTCGGCGGCGGCACCCGGCCCCCCGGAGCCGGCTCGTCGGGGCGACCCGGGGTGGGCTCTCCGGGTCGACCC
>CAZCVP010000029.1:0-8140 GCA_964501915.1 uncultured Enterobacterales bacterium | reverse complement strand
GGGGGGGGGGGCGGCCCCCCGCGCGGGCGGGGGCGGGGGGGGGGGGGGGGGGGGGGGGGGCGGCGCCCCCCCCCCCCCCGGCTCGGGCTCCTGGGGCTGACCGACGGGGGGCGTGCCGTCTGCCGCCGTGCCCCCTCCCGGGGTCCCCGGCGGCGCGGGAGCGGGCTCGTCCGGGATGCCGGGTTCCGGCTCCTCGGCCACTCCTGCCTCGTGCTCCCCCTCCTGGGGCGCCACCGAACCGGCCGCGGCGCCACCGTCCATCGGGTGACCCTGACCGCCCTGGCCGGTGCTGCGGCTCCCGGAGGTCCCGGTCGCGGGACGCTCGGCTGCAGCGGCCTCTTCCCGGGCGGCTTCGAGCACCGGATCCTCGCCACAGGCGAGCAGCATGGCGAGCACGGTCAGCACGGCCTGGAGGATACCCGCAACGACAGCTCACCCACCCCAGAGGTACGCTCGGGCCGTGGCACTCCCAGCGAAGCTCGCTCGCGCAGCGCTGTCCCAGCCGATCCTGGAGATGGTCGCCAAGGTCTACATCCCGGTGCTGTTTCCGCTGACCTTCGCCCTGGCCATGGCGGCGCTCTGGATGGACCGCTGGGTCGGCGACCTGGTTCCCTTCCCGACCGCGGCAGGCTTCCTCCCCGAGCCCGCCAACCTCTGGATCGGTGCCTCGTCCTTCGGGCTGGGGGCTCTGCTGTGGATCTGGACCTACCAGCAGCTCAGCGTCATGGGAGAGGGGTCTCCGAGCCCGACAGCAGGCCGAACGACACGCCTCGTCGTGCGCGGCATCTACGCCTACAGCCGCAACCCGAGCCTCTTCGGGAAGCTCCTGGGCGTGCTGGCGGTGGGCTTCTGGTTGAACTCCTTCAGTTTCTGCTTCATCCTGGTTCCTGCTCTGCTCGCCGGATCCCTCATCGAGAAGGTCTGGCGTCAGGAGCCACAGCTCATCGAAGTCTTCGGAGACGACTACCTGCGCTACCGCGACACCGTGCCCCTCTTCCTACCCTGGGGCTTGATCATCCCGACCCGCCGCTTCCCGACGAACGGCGCCCCCTGACCAGAGAGCTCGATGGACATCACCCTCCTGAACCCACCTGAGCAGCTACGAATCTGGGCCGGCATCCCCAAGGCCATGGCCTACGGGGTCTACTGCTTCCCGCCCCTGGGCCTGATGTACATGCAGGCCAGCGTGGAGAAGCGCACCCCCTGGAAGGCCGAGGTCTTCGACCCGGTCGTCGACGACCTCGACTACCCGGAATTCGAGCAGCAGCTCAAGCGGTACCCGCTGGACCTGGTCGGCATCAGCGCCTACACCCACTCCCTGCCGGACACCCAGCAGACCATCAACACGGTCCGCAAGCTCAACCCCGACGCCAGGATCATCCTCGGCGGACCGCACTGCGCGATGTTCCCCGACTACGCGATTCAGCTCGATGGGGCCGACGCCATCGTCACCGGCGACGGCGAAGACGCCTTCGTGGAGATGGTCGAGGCCGTGAACAACGGCAAGAGCTGGGAGGGCATCCGCGGCGTCTGGTTCAAGGAAGACGGCCAGGTCGTCAAGAACGCCGACCGGGCCTCGACCAAGACCCTCGACGCCTACCCCTGGCCGGATCGCAGCCGCACCCGCTACCGGGACTACTACCTGCCGGGCTGCAAGGACCCGCTGGTCACCACCGCCATCACCAGCCGGGGCTGTCCCCACTCCTGTCCGTTCTGCCTCACCTACAAGAAGCAGTACAGGATCCGGAAGATCGACGACATCCTCGATGAGATGGAGCACTGCCTGAGCCTCGGCATCACCGAGACCCACTTCATCGACGACCTCTTCACGCCCAACAGCCAGTGGGTGCTGAAGTTCTGCGACGCCGTCGAGCGGCGGGGCCTCGACTTCCACTGGGGCTACAAGACCACCATCGCCGGCACGACCCGGGAGCAGATCCGGCGCTGCCGCGAGACCGGCTGCACCAAGATCCACTTCGGCGTCGAGTCCGCCAACAACGAGGGCCTCGACGCCTGGGGCAAGCACTGCGACACCGACGACGTGCACCGCGTCTTCAAGTGGTGCCGCGAGGAGGGCATCCGGTCGATCGCCTACATCATGCTCGCCGGTCCCCACGAGCGCACCATGGACGAGGCGCTGGGCAACCTCGACGAGATGCTGAAGCTCGACGCGGACTACGCCGTCTTCGCCGTGTTCAGCCCCTACCCGGGCACCGAGTCCTTCGAGGAGGGGGCCAAGAAGGGGCTGTACCCCGCCGACTGCTGGGACCGGCTGATGAAGGACCCGCTCTGCGGCGTCGAGGTACCGGCCGCCTGGGAGGAGCACCTGAGCCGGGACGAGATCCTGGAGCTGCTCAAGATCGCCCACCGCAGGTTCTACTTCCGGCCCCGCTTCGTGGCCCGGCAGGTGGCGAACCTGGCGAGCGTCGAGGAGTTCAAGCGGCTGGCCGGCGGCGCGATGAGCATCGTCAAGCTGGAGCTGCTCAACGCGAAGAGCCGGACGGCGCCGGTGTAGGACGGGCTCGGAGGGTGACCCGAAGCTCGCCCCGACCGCCCCTGGTCTTCCTCCACGGCCTGGAGAGCGGCCCCCACGGACGCAAGTACCAGGCGCTCGCCACCGCCTTCGGCGAGGTGCAGGCCCCGGACACCGAGGGGGTCTTCGATCCCGTCGAGCGACTGGAGCGGATCGTGGCCGCCACGCGCTCACTCGAGCGCGGCCTCGTGGTGGGGTCGTCCTTCGGCGGGCTGATGGCCGTGCTGCTGGCTCACCACCACCCGGAGCGGGTCGGGGCCCTGGTGCTGTGCGCACCCGCCGTCTACCCCCCGCGCGTCGACGCCGTCTACCGGCTCCCCCCGACCGTCATCCTCCACGGCGTGCACGACGACATCGTGTCGATCGCCGTCAGCGAGGAGCTCGCGGACCGCACCGGCGCCACCCTGCTGCGCCTGGACGACGACCACGGCCTGGCCGCGAGCCTGCAGGTGCTGGTCGACGCGGTCGACGAGCTGCGGGCCTGAGGAGCTACCCCGGCTTGCCGTCGACCCGCGGGGCGAGCAGCCAGGGGCCGGTCACCAGGCCGTAGAGCCCGAAGGCCAGCACCAGCAGCAGCCCACCCCCCCGGAGCAGGGTCAGGCCCGAGGTCCCCCCGAGCAGGCCGCCCACCACCCGCAGCAGCGCCGCGAGGGGCACGATGACCAGGGCGGCCCGGATCAGGGGCGGAGGGACCAGGGCTCGGCCGGTGTGTCCGAGCACCACGCGGCTCATCATGCAGAGACTCAGCGTGCCCAGGCCACCGACCGTGAGCAGGTGGGTGGCGGGCAGGGCGGAGGCGCCCGTGAGCAGCGCCGCCCCTCGCCAGGTGAGCGCCGCCCCGACACAGGCGAAGCCCAGGTGGAGCGTCCACAGCAGCACCGAGCGGACCGTGGCCGGTGTCCGCCAGCCCCACATCCGCGCCAGGTTCGCCAGCCCCGCCAGGAGCAGGGCACCACCGAGCACGGGCCGGAGCGCGGACCACTGGGGGGCCAGGGCCTCCAGGAGGACCACCGGCGCCATCGACCAGACCCCCAGGTCGTCGACGCGACTCCGGGCCCGCACACCGGCTTCGGGCAGGGCGTTGCGCGTGAAGAGCGGGGTGATGCGGCCCCCGAAGGACAGCAGGAACCAGCCCACGATCACCACCGAGACCGCCCGCCCCGAGAGCAGCCACCGGCCCCCGGCGTGGATCGCCACGTCGGCGGCCGCCAGACCGAGCAGCAGCAGCGGGAAACCGGCGTTGCGCCAGCGCTTCACGGCCACGATCGGACGGGCGATGGCGACCGCCACGCCGACAAGCAGGGCCACGTCGACGGCGGCCCCGAAGACCGGCGTGCTCGTCCAGGCGGCGATGCGGCCGAAGATCCAGCAGGCCACCAGGGCCTGCAGGGCGCAACCATGAGCGGTGGGCCGGCCGGTCCAGCTCCGGGCGGCCGTGAGCAGGAAGCCCGAGAGCAGCCCTCCGGCGAAGCCGATGACCATCTCGTGGGCGTGCCAGCCGAGCGGATCGGCGGGCACCAGGCCGGGCAGGCCAGACAGCGCCGCCACCCAGGCCACGAGCACCAGGCAGAGCCAGGGGGGCAGGAGCAGGAAGAAGGGTCGGAAGCCCAGGGCCCAGACCACCGCGGAGGCCCCCAGCCCCGGGCGAGGTCCCTTGTCTCCTGCAGTCATCCGGGCCCCCTCGACCAGCGCCCTATCACCGGCCCCCGGCCGCCGCAGCGGGGTCCTCGGATAGACTCCCGGCGTGACCTGGGCCCTGCTCCTGCTGCTCGCCGCCGACACGCCGGAGCCGACCCGGGCCGCCACCCGCCTCCAGGCCAGCGCGAACCGCCTGCACCGGGCCGCCACCCGCATCGCCGAGGTCGGCACGATCGTGGAGACCACCGGCGTCCCCCAGCGCATGGCGCTCGTGGAGTCGGACCTGGTCGTGGTGCTCGAGGAGCTGGCCCACGTGGAGCGGGACCTGGCGGATCTGCACGCGGCGCTCGAGGGGGAGGCTCGTCCGCCGATCGGTCAGTGAGTCGCCGGGCCCGGCGAACGCACCCCCTGCCAGGACCGCACCAGCGCCTCGGCGGCCCGGTCCACCTCGTCGGCCGTCGTGTGACGACCGAGGCTCAGGCGCACGGCTCCCAGCGCCTGCTCCCGCTCCAGCCCCATGGCGAGCAGGCCCTCGGACGGCGACTCCCCCCCTTCGTGGCAGGCGGAACCGGTCGAAGCGGCGAGCTCCGGGCAGCCGGCCAGCACGGCGCTGCCCGAGGCACCCGGAAAGCCCAGGTTCAGGGTGTTCGGCAGGCGCTGCTCGCGCGGTCCGTGCAGCCGCAGGGCCGGGACGCCGGCCTCCAGAGCCCGGTGCAGCCGGTCCCGCAGGGCCCGCTGCCGGGCCGACTCCTCCGCCAGGTCGCGGGAGGCGACCTCGCAGGCCTGTCCGAGTCCGACGATCGACGCCACGTTCTCGGTCCCCGGACGGCGGCCCCCATCGTGGCCGCCGCCGACCACCAGCGGGGCCAGGGGCGTGCCCCGGCGGACATAGAGCGCCCCGACGCCCTTGGGGGCGTAGAGCTTGTGCCCCGCCAGGCTGAGCAGGTCCACTCCGAGGTCGTCGACGCGGACGGGGACCTTGCCCAGGGCCTGGGCCGCGTCGGTGTGCACGACCGCCCCCACCCCTCGTGCCCGCTCCGCCAGCGCCCGGATCGGCTGGAGGGCGCCGGTCTCGTTGTTGGCCAGCATCACCGTGAGCAGGGCGGTGTCGGCTCCCAGCACCTCCTCCGCCGAGGCCACCGCGACCCGGCCATCGCCGCCCACGGGCAGCCACTCGACCCGCCAGCCCCGGCCGGCGAGCAGGTCCACGGCCTCTGCCGTGGCCGGGTGCTCCACCGCCGAGGTCACCAGGCTCCGGCGCTCACTGCGAGCCGCCGCGCCCCGGATGGCCAGGTTGTTGGCCTCGGTGCCGCCGGAGGTGAAGCAGATCTCGGCGGGGTCACAGCCCAGCAGCCCCGCGACCTGGACCCGCGCCCGGTCGACGGCCGCCCGAGCCCGCAGCCCGTAGACGTGGCCGCTGGACGGGTTGCCGAAGTGCTCTCGCAGGTAGGGGAGCATGGCGTCAACGACCTCCGCCAGCAGCGGCGTCGTGGCGTTGTGGTCCAGGTAGATCGACTTCACGGGTCGAGGCACCGCGCCGCGAAGAAGACCGACGAAGGTGGAGCGGACACGCGACCTCCGGGCCGTGATGGCGGCCTCCCCCTATCGCGCCCGCCCGCTATGCTGCCCCACCATGGGGACGCTGCCCGAGCTGCTGCGAGACCTGGCGGCGGCAGAGGCCACCGGCGATGGCCACCGCTGCCGGGCCGCCAGGGGGCGCCTGCACCGGGCCCTGCACGACGCCCTGCCCGAGGACCCCCTGGTGGCGGCGAGCTGCCTGACGGCGGTGACCGACGACGGGCTGCGGACCGCGCTGGAACCCCTGGCCGCCCGCATCGCCTCCCGCGTGGGCCTGGCGACCGCCCTGGTCGTCGACGGGAGGGGCCAGGGGCGGACCGTCGAGGTCCTGGTCGAGCTCTCTCCCGGCTCGAGCGGCGCCTGGACCCCCCAGCCGATCGAGCGGGACGCGCGGGTGGCGGCGCAGCTCGCCGTCGCCGTGGCCCTGGGGCCCGAGGCCGAGCGCTGGGGGGTGCGCTGGCAGGTCCGGGGCACCGAGCGGGTGCGCGGCTCCTCGATCGGGCTCGCGGTCGCCGTGGCCACCCGGGCCGCCCAGCGAGGGATGACCGTGCCCCCGGGACAGGCCTTCACGGGAGGCGTGGACCTGGACGGCACCGTGGCCTCGGTGTCCGGGATCCCCGCCAAGCTCCGGGCCGCCGTCGAGGCCGGTGAGGAGCGGGTCTGGGTCCCCGCCGTCGACCTGCCCGGACTGCGCCGCCCCGAGGGCCTGGTGGTGCTCGGCATCGACCGGCTCGAGGGGCTGCTCCAGGAGCTCTTCGGCGCCGAGCCCGGTGACCGGCGGACCGCGCGGTCGCTGCGACCGGCCTGGCTGCTCGTGCCCGCCCTGGCGGCCTGGACCGGGCTCCTGGACCCCGTGGACGGCCTGCTGCAGGGTGCGCTCTCCCGGGGCGTGCTCGGGGTCCTGCCGGCCGAGCAGACCGCGGTGCTGCCGCTCCCGGAGACCTCCGACACCCGGGCCCTGCGGGCCGACTACCCGGCCTGGCTGGAGGCGCTCCAGGAGGCCGGGGCGACCGCGGTGGTCCTGGACGTCTTCCTCGGGGCACCGTCCGACGACGACGGCGCCCTGGCGGCTGCCATCCGGACCGTCTCGGCGGCGGGCATGCCGGTGATCCTGCCGACCCGTCGGGCCGGAGGGAGCTGGTCGGGGCCCGCCTCCGCCGAGCTCGCCGCTGTGAGCCGGGTCGGCACGATCGAGCTGGAGGCGGACCGGATCTTCGGGACCGTACGTCGGGCACCGGTGCAGCTCAGGGACGACCAGGGAGAGACCCGCTGGCATGCCGCCGTGCTGGCGCTTTCGGCCCACCTGGACGCGGAGCCGGCCCTCGAGGAGGACACCCTCGCGGTCGGTATCACCCGCAACCCCGCGCCCCTGGAGCGTCTCTGGCTGCCCCCGGTCGCAGCGCCCGAGCGACTGGCCTGGGGTGCGCCGGAGACCGCCGCCAGGGCCCGGGGCCGCGTGGTCCTCGTGGGTCGGGCCGAGGGCCACCAGGACTGGTTCCGCACCCCCGCAGGTCCACGCCACGGCGTGGAGATCCACGCGGCCCTGGTCGAGACCCTTGCCCGCCAGGCGGGCCTGCGACGGGCCCGGGCCGCCGTCGACGCTGGCCTGGCCGCGGGCCTGACCCTGCTCACCTGGCTCTTCGCGCGGGCGCTCTCGGCCCAGCGCCGCTGGCTGGCGCTGGTCCTGCCCCTGGCCGGGCTGGCGCTCGTGGCGGCCGTCCTCGGCGGTGGCTGGCTCCTGGCGCCGACGCCGCTGGTCCTCGCCGCCCTGTGCGCGCTGTGGGCGGCCCGCTGAATCAGGCGGGACCGCCGCCGACCAG
This sequence comes from uncultured Enterobacterales bacterium, assembly GCA_964501915.1. Classification (GTDB taxonomy): domain Bacteria; phylum Myxococcota_A; class UBA796; order UBA796; family CAJQPC01; genus CAYFPX01. The sequence continues at coordinate 571 of CAZCVP010000029.1, read as the reverse complement.
CAGGCGGAGCTGCGCCAGGTCCACCGGAGCCGGATCCAGCACCTCCAGCAGCCAGCGCCGACCGGAGGCTCGGAGGATCTGGGCCTGGAACTGCAGGAAGCCGCCGTCGGGAAGCCGCAGGACCAGCACGACCTGTCCGCTCACGGCCTCCTCTTCCGGGAGCTTGGTCGCCAGGCGGAAGGCCGAGGGTCCGAGCTTCAAGGCACGCCGGAGGACCCTCACATCATCGACCTCCACCAGCAGGAAGGGCGGCTGGGAGCTGTCCAGGGTGGCCGGGATGGCGCGGAACCGGCGGCTGCGCTCGGAGGACCCCGACCGACTGCGGGTCCGACGTCGGCGGCGGGACCCCGAGGAGTCGGACGGGGACACGCGAGAGGGACTCGTCATGGAGTCGGAGCGCGTCCTCACCTCCGATCTCGTCCACACGTCGGAGCGGGTCCGGGACACGCTGCTGGGCGTCGACAGCAGACCGCAGCGGGGATTGATCAGGGGAAGCACGCCCATCAGCTCGTCGCCAGCCCCCAGCTCGATCGCCAGCCAGCGGGTCCGGTGCAGGTACCCCCGCCGGAAG
>CAZCVP010000028.1:14808-50788 GCA_964501915.1 uncultured Enterobacterales bacterium | reverse complement strand
GGGTTCTCGATGTCGGTCCGGTCCTCGTCGAAGCCCAGGAGGATCTCCAGGCCCTCTTCGACCCGCTCCGTCCCCATCAACGCCAGCGCGAGCAGGTGCTCTGTCTCGCCGCAGCGGGAACTCTCGGGCAGGGCCTCGAGGTAGCTCACGACCTGCGGCCAGCGTCCCTCCTTGGCCTGCTCCTCCAGCCTGCACCACACCTCGAGGGGCCCGCCTGAGCCCTCCAGGGTCGTCCGTAGCTCCGCGACACGTCCCCTCCATCGCCCCCTGCCCAGCGCCGAGAGCAGGTCCAGGAACGCCACGGGGTTGCCCGCTTCGCGCTCGCGGAAGCGCGAGATCCAGGTGTCCAGGTCCTTGTCCAGGAGACCCTCCAGCTCCTCCGAGAGGACATCTCGACGGGAGAGGCCGCCCTCCCCGATGTGAGCGTGACGGAGAACGTCCCGCAGGCCGGCGGTGGTGAGGAACGGGACGCCTCCGGTGATCGACCCGTCCGGCGATCCCAGGTCCAGGTCGTGGAAGAGCGGTCCCCTGGACGCGGTCCAGGCGAGCACGAAGCGGGTGCCTCCCTGGTTGCGCAGGACCTCCGTCCAGTCGGGGACGCGAGCGCTGTCCAGGAGCTCCGCCGGCTGTGGGCGTCCGTCGATGCGGTGGTAGGACGGCGAGCCCCCACAGTAGGCCACCAGGTGGACCTGCCCGGTGACGGGGCTCGAGGCATGGGAGCAGCGCTCTTCGTAGTGCGTCCCGGGAAGGGACAGGCCAGGTCCGAGGTGGCCCCTGGCATCGATCGTCCGCAGCGTGAGCGGCATGGCGTCATCGGAGCCCTCCAGGGGTGAGGGCTCTCCTCCCGTGAGCAGGAAGAGGCTCTCGGGATCGGGATGGACCGTGGCACTGGTGAGGGGTTCGGAGAGGCGGAGCCGCCCGGGAGCGACGGTGGTGCCTCTCGGGGAGTGGACGGTGCCGGAGTACTCGTCGTCCGTGCTGAGCAGACGGCAGCGGTCCGCACCGGGCAGGGACCACACGTGGTAGGGCCTCGTCAGGTCCCGGAGGGCTCGTCTCGCCTCGAGGTCCAGGACCCGGAAGCTCGCTACGGACCACCCTGTGCCCGACGTCACACCCAACCAGACGTGGCGGGACTCGCCGGTGAGGACGACCCCCTCGCTGGACTCGCCCTGGTGGAGTGCCCAGCGGAGGTCGTGCAGGTCGACGATCTCCAGGGTCACCGGGTCGATGTCGAGCAGAGCGTGCCCGGAGGTGAAGCGCCAGCGCCCGGACTCGTGGCTCACGTCGGGGTAGTCGGTGTCCCATGGCAGGCGGAAGCTCAGGGCCCTGAGGCAGCGCCCGGTGGTCACCTGGAACTCCCAGGCGAAGACCCATCGGCCCTCGGCCCTCGCCAGGAGCGTCCGCTCGCCCGGAGGGTCCAGGAGCGGAACGCCCCCCTCGAGGTGAACGCGGGGGACCCCCCCGAGATCCAGGTCCGCCCCCTCGCAGGTCTCCCAGGCCATCGCCTCCCGCAGCTCGTGCAGGGCCTCGTCCCGGCGTCCGGCCCAGCCCTCGTCCAGGCGGGCGAGCTGCTGGAACCAGCCCCAGGCCGCCACGGAGTCCCCCCTTCCTCGGGCCTGCTCCCACCCAGCCGTGAGCCGAGTCACCTCGAGCTGCCGGCGACAGCGGCCCGTGAGGTCGCTCCACCGACCCGCGAAGCGTGCTTCGTGGGGCTCCCCTTCGAGGAGGTCCAGGGCGGCCTGGGCTCGGCCGCTTCCCAGGAGGGCCTCGGCCCGGGCGAGGCGGTCGCGGTGGGCTCGGTCGGTGGCCTGCTCCAGGGCCTGCTCGGCCCGACCCTGGAGCCGCCGAGCCGGCCCCAGGCCGTCGAGCTCGCGTTCGTGTGAGCGCAGCAGCGCCAACGCCCGTTCGGGGTCGGAGGCGGCCACTTTGTGGGCCTCCGAGAGGGCCAGGACGGCCTCGGCTGCGAAGCGGGCTCTGCGCCGCGCCGTGGGCATCCCGTCGAGCCACTCCAGCTCGGCGAGCCGGAGTCGAGGGCGGAGCCTGGCCCGCTCGCTGTCATCGAGCCCGAGCCAGTCGACCAGCGAGTCGACGTCCGGGCCAGCCAGCAGAGCCCCGGCGACCGCCTCGATCCTGGCCTCCCGCTCCGTGGCCTGGCGTCGCTCTTCGGCGACGGCGACCCGTCGTGCGAGGTCCTCCACCACGGGGTCACCGGCCCGGGGGAGATCCCGCAGCAGCCGCGCGGCCGTTCCCACGGAGCCCCGCTCCAGGGCCTCCTCGATGTCCGCGACGAGGCGCGCTCTTCGGGCCGACTGGAGGGCTCGCTCCGCTCGGTGGAGGGCGGCTCGGGCAGGTGCGCTCTCGGGCCACCTGCGGAGCACCTCGCGGGCCGATTCCACGACCTCGGGCCACCGGCCCGACTCGACCAGGAGCTGGAGCTCGGCCTCCGCGGGGCCGGACTGGACGGAGCGCGCGTCTCTCAGGAGCTGCTCCAGCCGCGCCAGGTCGGCCTGCATGGGGTCCAGCTCCCGGAGGGTGTCCAGCTCCCGGGCCGCCTCTTCGGTGTCGCCGCTCCGCAGGGCGGCCTCGGCCAGGGCGCAGCGCAGCTCGGGGGCTCGGCGACCCTGGCTGTGACGCTCCCAGTGGAGCGCCTTCTTCCTCTCGCCACAGCGAGCGGCCGCGAGAGCGAGCAGCGTGGAGACCTGGGGCAGCACCTGGACCCGCGACGGGAGGCGAGCGGACAGCTCCAGGGCGGCCTCGTCCTGGCCCATGTGGTCCAGGAGCAGCTCCAGCAGCGCCTCGGCAGCTTCTTCGCGCAGCTCAGCGTGGCCCAGGGCGTCCTCGAAGGCCCGACGGGCCTCCTCGAAGTCCCAGGCCTCCAGGGCGGTGCGGCCCGCCACCAGGGGATCGGTGGCCGGAGCACGGCGGGGCCGTGGCGGCGCAGGGGCCTCCGGGCCGGCGTCCAGTGGAGAGGCGGTCTCCACCAGCCGCCGTCGGACCCACAGGCGGGCCTCCTCGTCGAGGGTCTCGACCACGGCATGGCCCGCGCTCTGGCCCGTGCTGCGGCGCACCAGGGCGACGAGCCCCTCTCGCTCGAGGGAGACGTCGAGCTGGTCGCCGAAACGGGTGATGAGCAGCCCCTGGAGGGCGCCCTTGGTCGCGTAGTCCCGGGCCTGGCGCTCTGGCGGCAGGTCCCGCCCCGTGGGGTTCACCCGCTGGATGAGGCGGAGCAGGGCCTCCATGTCGGGCCGCAGGCGACCCGAGAGCACGGAGACCGCATCGAGCGTCTTCTTCCTGGAGCGTCTGCGCCGAGCCATGGGTGTGTCTATCCCACATCATCAGGCCGCCTCGGGCTCGCATCGTCCCCAGCGCGACCCTCAGGCGCTGAGTGCGGCCATCGAGTCGGCGAAGTGCTCCAGGTGGTCCACGCCGCGCTCGGCAGCCTGGTGGAGGCGCTCCCAGTCGAGGTCGCCGTAGCGGTGGGCGATGAGGTTCCGGAGGCCGGCGGCGCTGGCCATCTCCCCGGCCAGTGACGGTTCCAGGGTGCCGTGATCGGCGAGCGCGGTGAAGAGGTCCCGGTACCGGTCCGGAATGGCCAGCCCTTCGTCGGCGAGCTGGTGGGCCGCCAGGTCGATGGCCTCCTGGATGGCCAGGAAGAGGCTGAGGGCGACGGACTCCCTCACGAGACGATCCGCCGCCAGCGCGGAGGCGCTCTCTGGCAGGATCGAGCGGATCCAGCGTGTCGCGTCGAGAATCCGACGCGTCTTGCGGGCGACGACGCTCCGATCAACCACCAGCGGGATCCCGCCCGGCCCGCACACGTTGGCGAGAAGCGCGGAGCGCACCCTCTACGCAGAGCTGCTCCGTGGGACGGAAGTCGAGGTAGTCGACGATGGCTCGGGCTTTGTCGCGGACGAAGACTGACCGGTCGGACTGGAGGACCAGGACGCCGTCTAGGAAGATCCGCCAGGCCAGGGCGGGGGGCGCTTCGTGGACCAGGACCAGGTCCACCTCGAGCCCGGTGGCCGCCTCCAGGTGCGAGACCAGCTCGCCCTGTCGCCAGAGGCTGAGCGTCTGTCCATGTGCCAGGCCCACGGCGACGTCGAGGTCGCTTCGCGCCCTGTTCTCCCCACGAGCCCAGGAGCCGAACACCAGTCCGTAGGCGAGGCGCTCGTCCTCGGCCAGGGCTCTCTCGAGCACCTCGAACATGGTCGGTGTCACGGCTCGACGGTAGCATGCCCCCCCGGGCCGCAGGATGAGGTGGCCCGAGGCGCTCAGTACTCCAACAACCCCGGATCCTCCGCCGCCATCAACTCGAGCACGAGGGTCTCGGCGTTGCCGTCGACAGGCCGCCCGTCGAAGCCGCCGGCCTTGCGGGCGATCTGCCAGCCGGCCTGCTCCAGCAGGGTGAAGAGGTCCTGCGGGTGGAACATGCGCAGGGGCAGGGCCACCACCTGGCGCCGCCCGTCGGCTCGCTCGTAGTGGTAGCGCACCTCGTAGACCTGGGTGACGCGGTCGTAGCTGCCGTTCTCCCAGGTGGTGAGCTCGCCGCCGTCCGGGTCCGGCATGCGGCGCTGCTCGTAGACGCCCTCGGGGTCCTTGCCCAGCCAGACCTCGTGGCGGGGCACGACGACGTCGAGCACGAAGCGGCCGCCGTGGCGCAGGTGGCGGTGCACCGTCTCCATCAGGGCGATCCAGTCCTCGGGGGTGTAGGCGTGCTGGATGGCGTTGAAGGGCAGGACCACGAGGTCGTAGCGCTCTCCCAGGTCGATGTGGGTGAAGTCGGCCAGGACCAGCTCGACCTGGGTGGGGTCCTCGAGGTTGTTCCGCCGCTGCTGGAGGACCTCCAGCATCGGGCGGGCGAGGTCCACGGCGGTCACCCGAGCCCCGGCCAGGGCCATCGGGATGGTCAGCCGGCCCGTGCCGGCGCCGAGCTCCAGCACGCTGTGGACCTCGGACGCCAGCCCCCGGTAGTAGGCCACGTCCTCGGTGCGATCCCGGTACTCCAGGTCGTAGAGCGCGGGCTCACTGTAGAAGTCGACGCGATCCATCCTAGAGGCGCCTAATCGATCCGGTGATAGGTGCGGGGTCGATGCAGAGACCGCTGAACATCGATGGGACCGGGCTCACGGTCGCCGATGTGGTGGAGGTGGCCCGGAGGGGGCGTCGGGTGGCGCTCTCAGAGCCCGCGCGCGGCCGCATGAGGGCGTCGCGGTCCTGGGTCGAGGAGGTCGCTCGCGGCGAGATTCCGGGTCCGAACGGGAGCCCGATCACGGTCTACGGAGTCAACACGGGCTTCGGCTCGTTGGCCCGGGTGCGCATTCCGGCCTCTCGCATCGCCGAGCTGTCGCGGAACCTGGTGCGCTCCCACGCCGCCGGGGTCGGAGAGCCGGCACCACGCGACGTGGCGCGGGCGATGGTGCTGTTGCGAGCCAACGCGCTGGCCCGGGGCGTGAGCGGGTGTCGACCGGAGCTGGTGGAGCTGTTGTGTGCCCTCTTGGAGCGGGGCATCGACCCCGTGGTGCCCTCCCAGGGGAGCTGCGGCTCTTCGGGGGACCTGGCGCCGCTGGCCCACCTCGCCCTGCTGCTGTCCCACGACGCCGACGACCCGGTCGACGAGACCGGGGAGGCCTGGGTCGGCCCCCACCCCCACCACCCGGCGGCCGCCGTGGGCCGCGCCGGGCGCAACCCCCTCGGGCTCGGACCCAAGGAGGGCCTGGCGCTCACCAACGGCGCCCAGCTCACCACCGCCTACGCCGCCCTCGCCGTGCACGACGCGATGGCGCTGGTGGTGTTGGCCGAGGTGGCGGCCGCGATGTCGATCGAGGCGCTGCTCGGCGTGCGGCGGGCCTTCCACCCGGCGGTGCACGCCCAGCGTCCCTACCCGGGGGCCCGTGCCTGCGCCGCCAACCTGCTGGCCCTGATGGAGGGCTCCGGGCTCGCCGACAGCCTGCCGGACAAGGTCCAGGACGCCTACTCGCTGCGCTGCACGCCGCCCGTCCTCGGCGCCGTGCGTGACGCCCTGGCCCACGCCCGCACCCAGATCGAGATCGAGCTGAACGCGGCCACCGACAACCCGCTCATCTGCCTGGAGGTCGACGGCGCGGACAAGGCCCTCAGCGCCGGACTGTTCCACGGAGAACCCGTGGGCATGGCGGCGGACTACCTCAAGCTCGCCGTCGCCGAGCTGGCCAGCCTCGCTGAGCGACGCCTCTACCGGCTGCTGACCGCCCACCTCTCGGCGGACCTGCCGGCGATGATGCGCGGCGACCGCCCCGGCCTGGGGCTGTTGACCCTCCAGACCACGGCGGCGGCCCTGGTCAGCGAGAACAAGGCCCTCGGCTGGCCCGCCAGCATGGACTCGATCCCCACCTGCGAGGACCAGGAGGACCACGTCGCCATGTCCACCACCGCCGCGCGGCGGGCCCACGAAGTGGTGGCCAACAGCCGGCGGGTGGTGGCCATCGAGCTGCTCTGCGCCGCCCGGGCTCTGCACTTCCGGCGCGAGGGCGACCCTGGGGTCTCCCTGGGACGCGGCACCTCGGCGGCCTTCGAGGTCCTGGACGCCCTGCCGCGGGAGGAGGCACCGTCCGAGGCGGTCGAGGCCGTGCTCCGGGTGGTGGACAGTGGTGCGCTGATGGCGGCGGTGTGGGAGGCCTGCCCGTACCTGAGAAGGGTCGGAGAGGCGCCGTGACGGTCATCGTCGATGGCTCGGCGCTGAGCTGCGCCCAGGTCGCGGCGGTCGCCGCCGGGGAGACGGTGGGGCTCTCGGCCCGTGCCCGGGAGCGACTGGCGGCCAACGCCGCGGAGTGGCGGGCCCTCGGGGCACCCGACGTGCTGGAGAGCAAGGAGGCCTGGCTGGTGGGCGAGCAGCTCGCCGTGGCCACGGCCGAGGAGCGGCGCCGGGCCTTCGTGATCGGCCACTGCGCCGGCGTGGGACCCGAGCTGCCGGTCGGGTTCGTGCGGGCCATGATGCTGGCGCGGGCCAACGCGCTGGCCGTGGGGGTCTCCGGGATCCGACCCGAGGCGGTGGAGCTGCTCCTGGCGATGCTCAACGCCGGGGTCCACCCGGTCGTGCCCTCCCAGGGCTCCGTCGGCGCGGCCGGGGACCTGGCGCCCCTGGCCCACGTCGCCCGGGTGGCCTTCCGGCTCGGGGGCACCGCGCGGGTGGGGGAGCGGGTCCTGTCCCACGAGGAGGCGATGGCCGGCCTGCCCGTGGTCGCGCCGACCTCCAAGGAGGCGCTCTCCTTCATCAACGGCTCCTCCCTGTCGGTCGGCATCGGGGCGCTGGTCTGCCAGCGGGCCCGTCGGGTCCTGCGCTCGGCCGAGGTGGCGATCGCGATGTCGATGGAGGTGGTGCTGGCCGACCCGCGCTGCCTCGACGACGGGGCCCTGGCGGCTCGGGGTCACCTGGGAGCCCGCCGGGTCGCTTCCCGGTTGCGCTCGCTGCTGGAGGGCTCGGAGCTGGCACGGGAGGGCCGCAGCCCGGATGCCTTCTCCATCCGCTGTGCCCCGGCCGTGCTGGGTGCTTCCTTCGAAGTGCTGGAGCACACCGAGTCGGTGATCACCCAGGAGCTCAACGGGGCCTGTGACAATCCGCTCTTGATCGGCGGGCGGCTGGTGGAGGCCGGCAACTTCCACGGGGCCCCGATCGCCCTGGCGCTGGACCACCTCAAGCTGGCCCTGGTCCAGGCGGCGACCATCGCCGAGCGGCGCATCTTCCGCCTCACCTATGGCCAGCTCACGGGCAACCTGCCGAGCTTCCTGGTCCAGGACACGGGCGTGAGCAGCGGGTTCATGCTCGCCCAGTACACCGCGGCTTCGTTGGCCAGCGAGAGCAAGGGCCTGGCCCACCCGGCCAGCGCCGACAGCATCCCCACGGGCCAGCACCACGAGGACCACGTGTCGATGGCCCCGATCGCCGCCCGCACGGCCCACGCGGTCCTGGAGAACTTCGCCGAGATCGTGGCCATCGAGGCCTGCGTGGCCGCCCAGGGGCTCGACTGGCGCCACGAGGGCGTGACCTTCGACGGCGAAGGCGCCCGGGTGGAGGGGCCGCCGGCCGCCTCTTCGCCGGCGGTCCAGCGGGCCTTCGAAGCGGTGCGGAGCGTCGTGCCCCGCTGGACCCAGGACCGGGTGATGCACCGGGACCTGGAGGCGATCTCGCGCCTCGTGCGCCGAGGTGGACTCGTCGGTGACTGAGCCTCCCCGAGACGACAGCCACCGCACCGACATCCAGCGCAACACCCTGTTGGTCGGTGCCGCCAACCTGCTGAGCCGGGTCACCGGGCTGGTGCGGGAGATGGCCTTCGCCGCGGCCTTCGGCGCCGGCATCTCGGCCGACGCCTTCAACGCCGCCTTCCGGGTGGGCAACCTCTTCCGGGAGCTCTTCGCCGAGGGAGCCCTCGCCAACGCCTTCGTCCCGCTCTTCGCCGACGTCGCCGAGCGGGAGGGGGAGGTCAGCGGCTGGGCGCTGGCCAACGCCCTGCTCGGCGTGCTGCTCGCCGCCGTGGGTGTCGCGACGCTGCTGACCTTCCTCTTCGCCCACCCCCTGGTCCTGCTCTTCGCACCCGGCTTCGCCGAGGACCCGGCCAAGCTGGAGCTGTCGGCGTCCCTCGCCCGGGTGCTCGCACCCTTCGTGGCGACCATCTCCGTCGCCTCGGTCTTCATGGGCATGCTGAACGTGCGGGGGCGCTTCTTCATGCCCGCCCTGGTCCCGGTGCTGTTCAACGGCGCGGTGATCGTGGCCTGTGTCGGCTCGGTGGCCTTTGGCGAGGCCACCGGCCTGGAGCCGGTCTACGGGGTGGCCATCGCCGCCCTGGTGGGAGGCACGGCCCAGGCCGCCGTCCAGTTCCCCGCCCTGCGACGCCAGGGCTTCCGGCTGCGGCCGACCTTCGGGCGCCACCCCCAGCTCAGGCGCCTGCTGGCCTTCCTGGGGCCCGCCCTGGTGGCCATCTCGGTGGTCCAGGTCAACCTGCTGATCGAGACCCGCCTGGCCTCGGAGATGGGCCACGGGCCCGTGAGCTGGCTGATCTACTCCTTCCGGGTCGCCCACCTGCCGTTCTCGATCATCTCCGGGGGCGTGGCGGTCGCGGCCCTGGCGGGGCTCAGCGTGCTGGCCTCCCAGGACCGCACCGACGAGTTCCGCCAGGGCCTGATCGGCGCGGTGAACCTCAACAGCTTCCTGATCCTGCCGTCTGCTGTCGGCATCTTCCTGCTGGCGGACCCGATCGTAGCGCTGCTCTTCGAGCGGGGGGCGTTCACGCCGGCGGACACCGCGGCGACGGCCTCGATGCTGCGCATGTACGCGCTGGCGCTGTTCGGGATCGGCCACCAGCGGGTCCTGGTGCCGGTCTTCTACGCCCTGATGGACCCCAAGACGCCGATGTGGATCGGCCTGGGCATCGTGGCCTTCAAGCTGCCGGTCGCCCTGGCGCTGATCCACCCGCTGGGCATGGGGGTGGACGGCATTCCCGCCAGCCACGCGGTGCTCGCCACCGTCGAGGTCGTGCTGCTGCTGGTGTTGCTCCAGAAGCGCGTGCGCGGGCTGTGGCGGGGACTGATCGTGCCCCACGTGAAGATGCTGCTGGCCTGCGCCGTGCTGGCGGCGGCGCTGCTGGCCATCCAGGACAGCAGCCAGGGGCTGATGCTCTTCCCCGTCTCGGTGGGCGGGGCGCTGCTCTACCTGGTCGCAGCGCGGGTGCTGGGCCTGGAGGAGGGCAAGGCCGTGCTCTCGCGGCTCCTGCGGCGCCGGCCCCGGGGACTGCCGCCCACCGTGGACGATCAGACCCGACAGGTCCTGGCCGAGCTCGACGGGGCGCCCCAGGGGGAGGTCCGGCTCGAGGACGGCGCGGCGCTGGTGGACCTCGAGGAGGGCACGGTGCGCATCGAGGCCGTCGGGGGCGCGCTGACGGCCCAGGTGGTGCCGCGATCCGAGGAGGTCTCGGGGCTCGTGCCGCGACCGGTGCTGGCCGTGATGCGCCTCGGGGGCGGCCCCCCGCGGCTCGGCGGGCTGCTGCTGGGGGAGGTGGCCCTGCGGGCCGAGGACGACGCGGTGGTCGAGGGCCGGGCCCAGGGCCCGGTGATCCCGGTCGCCTGAGCCCGTGATGTTCGCCTCCCTCGTCCTGTTCGTCGGCTGTCGCGGGGCACCTGTCGAGGAGGAGGAGGTGCTGGCGCCGGCGCAGTGGCATCCCGGGCCCCAGCGGGTCTGCGCCGACCCGGAGCAGCGCACCACCCTCGGTCCCTTCGCCGAGGGCGACGGTGGCCCCGACTGGGAGCGCGGTCAGCGCATCGGTCCCGACAACACCTCCGGCTGGGTGAAGGGCCGCGGCGTGGTGGTCGAGGACTTCGACGGCAACGGTCGCTTCGACATCTACCTGCCGAACCAGGGCCCGGACCAGCTCTACATGGGTCTGCCGGAGGGGTGGTTCTCCGACCAGACGGCGGAGGTCTGGGTGGCGGTCGAGGACCGCACGACCGGCGGCTCGGCGGTGGACTTCGACGGGGACGGAGACCTCGACCTGCTGGCGGTGAACCGCGGAGGCCCCAACCGGCTCTACGTCAACGACGGGGAGGGTCGCTTCGAGGTGGCGGACGCCGGGCTGGCGGTGGAGGACTGGGGCAGCACGGGAAGCTCCTGGGCCGACCTGGACGGGGACGGGGACCTGGATCTGCTGGTGCACGCCCACTTCGTCGCCCCGCCGGAGGACTGGGACCCGGAGGCCCCCGGTCCCGCCGAGCCCAGCGAGCTCTACCTCAACGACGGCGACGGCAGCTTCACCGAGGTCAGCGACCTGCTGCCCGGCTACGCCCACGACGGCTACACCTATGGCGGCGGGCTGCACGACCTCGACGGGGACCTGGACCCCGACCTCTACCTGGTCAACGACTTCGGGCCCTCGGCGACACCCAACCTCCACTTCCGGACGGACCGGGAGAGCGGGGGCGTCTCCCTGGTGGACGTGAGCGACGTGCACGGGCTCGGCGTGCCGGTCTGGGGCATGGGCCTCGGGGTCGGAGACCTCAACGGCGACCACCGGCCGGACCTGGTCTGTTCCTCCTGGGACGAGCTGGTGCTGCTGCTCTCCACGGCCGAGGGGGACTGGGAGGAGCGCTCGGTCGAGCTGGGCCTGGTGCCGGAGATCGGCCTGCGGGACCTGAGCTGGGGCATCGAGGTCGCCGACATGGACAACGACGGCCTGGAAGACGTCGTGGTGGCCTTCGGCTGGCTCCAGGACGACCACCTGGGGCTGGAGAACCCCGAGCTGCAGCCCGACGCCCTCTACCTCCAGCGCGACGACGGCACCTTCGCCCAGGTCGCCGAGACCTGGGGCCTGGCGGAGACGGGTCCCTCGCGGGGCCTGGCCCTGGCCGACCTGAACCAGGACGGCTGGCTGGACGTGGTGAAGCGCGACCTCTGGGAGGACGCGAGCTTCACCGCGTCGCGCTGTGGGGAGGCCCACTGGCTGCGGCTGCGGCTCGAGCAGCCGGGGGCGAACTCCCGTGCGGTAGGGGCCACGGCGCGGGTGGAGGCCGGGGACCGGGCCTGGACCCGCTGGATCCACGCCGGCGGCACCAGCTACGCCTCGGCGGGGCCCCTGGAGGCCCACTTCGGGCTGGGTGAGCACGCCGAGGTCGACCGGATCGTCGTGACCTGGCCCGACGGGGCCGTGAGCGAGGTGCTGGACGTGACGGTGGACCGGGTGGGGACGGTGGTGCGGGAGTAGGGGCGAGGGGCATTCGTCCGGTCCAGGCCGTCACAGGGATCTGTGACGCTCCGGACCGGACGGCGGCTCGTCGCCGGGACGCTTCTACGCCGCCTCCGCCCGCCCCCGACAGAACGCCGCCTGGTCCGCCCGGCCCAGCCCGGTGAAGGCCTGCTCGGCCAGCACCCAGCCGCCTCGCCAGGTGGCCTGCTGGGCGAGCACGTTGCCGATGAAGCCCAGGGCGCCCTGGGGGTTGCCGCGGCCCAGGCAGCGGCGGGCCTTCATCGCGGCCACGGCCAGGGGGTGACGGATGCGGGTGGCGCCGACGCGGGTGCGTCGGGGCGGCGCCCAGCCCATCACGGCCGAGAGCGCCAGCAGCGCGTCAGGGCCCGTCACGTCTGGCAACAGCCGCGGGTCGTGGAGCGGTGGCGGCTGCCAGTAGGGATCCGAGCTGGTGCGCAGGTGCCAGGGGCCGGGGTGCTGGACCCAGCTCGCCAGGCGCTCCTGGGCCCCGTAGTGGCCCGGCCAGTGGAGCTGGAGGGAGCCGAGAGGATCGCGGGGCACCTCCAGGTTCACCCACACCTCCAGGTCCGGCTCACACCTGGCGAGCACCAGCTCCAGGGAGCCGGGATCGCCGTCGTCGACCACCACGAAGGCGCCGGAGGTGGGGGCCGGCTCGGCGGCCTCCTTCGCCTGCTGGCGGACCCAGGCCTCGGTGGCGCTGAAGGGTGGCTGCCAGCGGGAGAGCTCCTGGCGGGCCTCGCCCATCAGGCCCCGCAGGCCGAGGCCGAGGGCCCAGGCGTGGGACTCGGCCCGGTCCGTCCCGGGAGCCAGGGCCTGCCAGCGCCTCCGGAAGACGGGACGGATGAAGCGCAGGGCCCGCTCATCTTCCTCGTCGCGATCGGTCTTGCGCCACTGGCCGGCGCTGGTGCCGCGCAGGCCGTCGTGGGAGCGGGCCAGGAAGGTCGGCAGGGGCAGGCCCTCGATGGGGCCCACGTGGGCCAGGCGGAGGAACATGTCCATGTCCTCGCCGCGCACCAGGTCGGTGTCGTACTCGCCGGCCTCGCGCTGGGCGCTCATGCGCACCAGCGTGGCGCCGGTGGTGCAGGGGATCTGCTGCAGGGCCACGCGGAGGGCCATCGACCCCGGTGCCCGCGAGCAGGGGAAGTAGCGCCGCACCTCTCCCGTGGCCCCGTCGAAGTAGATCGTGTCCGAGTAGACGGCGGCCAGCCGGTCGTGCACGAAGAGCGAGCGGGCCAGCACGTGCAGGGCGCCGGGCAGCAGCAGGTCGTCGTCGTCCAGCACCATCACGGCCTGGCCGGTCGCCGCGGCCAGGCCGGCGTTGAGCGCCCGGGCCTTGCCGCCGTTGCGGGGCTGGCGGATGGCCTGGATGCCCTCGATGCCCCGGAGGACCTCCCAGGTGCCGTCGGTGCTGGCGTCGTCGATCACCAGGACCTCGCGCGGCCAGGTCTGGGCCAGGGCCGAGGCGATCGACTGCACGACCAGGTCCTTGCGGTTGTAGGTGCAGATGAGGATCGACACCCGCGGGCCGGTCGCCGCGGGCAGGGGCGCCGCTCCGGGTGGGGCGCTGGTGCGGAGCGTGAGGTTCGACCGGAGCTCGCCGTCGGCCTCCCCCGTCTCCAGGCCCGGCAGGCCGAGCCGGGCCAGGGTGGCCGCGGGTCGGCGCTGTTCTCCGTAGCCACCCCACACGGGGACCCGGCCGGCGATGCGCAGGCACGCGGCGGCCCAGCCGTCGTCGGCGAGGCAGAGCTTGACGCGCGGGGGGGCCTGGGAGAGCACCCTGGCCATCGCCAGGCGCTCTTCTCGGGATCGCGGACGGATGCCGGTAGGAAGGGCCATGACCCCGTATCGGACGCGACCACGGTGCCTTGATGCGACCGTGGTCCTGCTGACGGTGGAATCCCGGTAGTCTTGGCCGACGGAGGTCCCGATGCCTGGCCAGCCCCCCGAGTTGGAGCCCGTTCCCCTCGCCACGGGGGACCTGACCACCCTGGACAGCGAGGATCCGGGGGGCCCGGCCTTCCTGGTTCCCCGAGAGGGCGACAAGCCCCAGTACTTCTTCGTCTACGGCGATCAGCTCCTGATCGGGCGCTCCGACGACGTGCACCTGCCCGTGCCGCTGAAGTCCATCAGCCGGCACCACGCCCGGGTCACGGTGGGCTCCGAAGGCGTGGTGATCGAGGACCTGATGAGCGAAAATGGGACCTTCGTCAACGGCGTCAAGATCGAGCGGCGGGTGCTCGAGCCCAAGGACGAGATCCGCCTGGGCACCTTCGAGCTGATCTACCTGGGGGACCAGACCTGGCAGCAGGTCTACGACGGCGTGCCCCTGGACGGGCTGGAGCGCTACACGCGCCTGATGTCGGGCTTCGACGTCGAGGCTACCTTTCGCGTGCCGATGGCCCTGATCGAGCGGCGCAACGAGATCACCCGGCTCATCAAGCACGGGACCCTGGTGGAGGTCGGCGGGGAGGGGCGCTGGAGGTCCGGCCAGGAGGCGGTGCGCATCGGCAAGGGCGCCGACGTCCCGGCCACGGAGCTGCTGGCCTCCGGTGTGCTCGCCGAGCTGGCCTGGTCCGGCCGGCGCCACGAGCTGCGCAAGGCGGCCCGACGGGCCACGGTCAAGGTCAACGGCACCAAGGTCGACCGCCACGAGCTGGTGGCGGGCGACAAGGTCCAGGTCGGACGAGCGAAATTCGTCTACGAGGTCGATGCCTGAGGAGGGGGGCGGCTGGGTCTCCTCCGTCAATCGGCTTAGTTGGCACGCAAAGTGCTTGCTGCCTGGCGAGACCGTCGCCGACCCGCACATCACCGTGCCCAGGTGCGTAGCGCGCTACGCACCGGGGTCGGAGGCTGCGCACCTGGAGCCCTCGTATGCCTGAGACCCTCCTCCTCGTCGAGCTACCCGCCGAGCGGGCCACGCTCGCCCAGGCCGTGCTCGACGCGGGCGCCACTCCCGTCATCGACCTGACCTGTGGCGGCCTCGACAGCGTGCCCGAGGGAGCCTGGATCCGGGTGCTGCCCGGCCACGACATGCCGGGGACGGGGCCCGTCGTGCTCGCCACCCGCGGGGCCCCGGTCCGGGGTCGCCCCACCTGGCTGGAGCGCACCGAGCCGGGACCGTTGCCCGGGGACTACGCGGGCTTCATCCTCCGCGGTCGCGAGGCCGGAGGCGTTGGCAGCACGCTCTCCGGCCTGGACCTGTTGGCGGCCCACGGTCACGGCGCCATCCTCGACGCCGGGCTGGGCCCGGTCGCCGCGGCCGGTGCCGTGGCCCGGGGCGCGGCGGGCATCGTGCTGCGGGAGCAGCTCTACGGACTGCCGGAGCTGGAGCTGGGGGCTGAGCTGGCGCGTCGGGTGCAGCTCGCCCGGGACACGGACACCCGCGTCGTGCGCGGGTTCCGGGTGGCGGCCTCGCCCCTGTCGCCGGTCGTCCGTCGGCTCGCGGCGGGGGAGGACCCCTGGAAGGTGTCACGGGGCTGGTTCCGGGCCAATGACGCGGACGCGGCGGCCTGGCCAGCCGGGCAAGCTCTGGCCTTGGCGGCACCCCTGGCCCGGCGACATCCCAGCCTGGAGTCCCTGATCGGCGCCTACCGTCGGCTCCTGGGAGCTCGACAGGAGGTGGTCGCCCCGAAGACCGCGACGTCGGCTCCGGCGGTCGCCCCGGCGACCCCGCCGCCGTCAGCCCCGGTCGTGGCCATCGTCGGGCTCGGGGTCCGCGTGCCAGGCAGCGCCGACAAGGACGGCTTCTGGGACAACGTGACCCGGGGCGTGAGCTGCATCGGCGAGGTCCCCAAGGATCGGTGGGACCCCGAGCGCTACTTCGATCCGGACCGCAAGGCGCCGGACAAGTCCTACACCCGCATCGGCGGCTTCGTCACCGACTTCGCCTTCGAGTCCCGCAGGTACCGCATCCCCCCCAAGGTCGCCAAGCTCGTGGACCCGGTCCAGCAGCTCGCCCTGGCCACGGTGTCCGAAGCCCTCGACGACGCGGGCCTGAGCGACCCGGAGAGCCCGGTCGACCGGACCCGGGTGGCGATCATCCTCGGCAACAGCATGGGCGGGGAGATCACCGACGACTACGCCATCCGGGTCCGGACGCCCGAGATCGTCGCCGCCCTCGAAGAGGTGCCCGGCTACGCCGAGCTTCCCGCCGACTCCCGCGAGCGCATCGCCGGGGGCTTCGCCGAGAACCTCAAGGCCAGCCTGCCGCCGATCACCGAGGACAGCATGCCCGGCGAGCTGTCCAACGTGATCGCGGGACGCATCGCCAACGCCTTCGACCTCGGCGGTCCCAACTTCACCGTCGATGCCGCCTGTGCCAGCTCGATGGCCGCGATCCAGGCGGCGGTCAAGGGCCTCCAGGACGGCGACTACGACGTGGCCGTGACCGGTGGCGTCGACCGCATGATGAGCGCCCCCAGCTACATCAAGTTCTGCAAGATCGGCGCTCTGTCGCCCGACCACTCCGCCCCCTTCGACGCCAGCGCCAACGGCTTCGTGATGGGGGAGGGGGCGGGCATCCTGGTGCTCAAGCGCCTGGAGGACGCCGAGAAGCAGGGCGACCGGATCTACGCGCTGATCCGGGGCATCGGAGCCAGCTCGGACGGTCGGGGCAAGGGCATCACGGCACCGAACATCGAAGGCCAGAAGAGGGCCCTGCGGCGGGCCTATGCCGACGCCGGCGTGGACCCGGTCGAGGTGGACCTCTTCGAGTGCCACGGCACCTCGACGGTGGTGGGGGACAAGGTCGAGGTCGAGGCGCTCTCCGAGGTGATCGGCGAGGGCCGTCGCGGAGCCCGGGGCCCGGTGCGCATCGGGTCCGTGAAGTCGCAGATCGGGCACCTCAAGAGCGCCGCCGGAGCGGTGGCCACCATCAAGACCGCCCTGGCCCTGTACCGCAAGGTGCTGCCGCCGAGCATCAACTTCCAGAGGGCGCGCGACGACGTGCCGCTGGACACGGTGCCGCTGAAGGTCCAGGACCGGACAGAGGACTGGCAGGCCGACGGGTGGCGGCGCCTCGCGGGGGTGAGCGCCTTCGGCTTCGGCGGCACCAACTTCCACGTGGTGCTGGAGGAGCACGTGCCCCGCGCCATCCAGCCCGCTGCTCGGCCTCCGTCCGCGCGGGTCGAGACGCCCTCCGCCGGGGAGCGCCCGCTGCCGGAGGGCATCTGGGCCATCTCGGCGCCGTCGACCCGGGTCCTGCTCGAGCGGCTGGAGGCGGTGGAGGACCGGGCGCCGACCCACTGGAGGCCGACCGAGCGGGTCCGACTGGCGGCGGCGGCCGAGAGCCCCGACGAGCGCCGGCAGCAGCTCGCCCGGATCCGCAAGGTGCTGGGCCGCGGTGGCAACCCGGACCTGCTCCGGGTCCGCGGCATCCACTACGAGGACACCCCCTGTGACAGCAAGGTGGCCTTCCTGTTCACCGGCCAGGGTAGCCAGTACGTCGGCATGGGCCTCGACCTGGCCGGGCACTTCGAGGTGGTGGCGCGGACCTTCGCCGAGGCCGACGCGGTCATGGCGCCGGAGCTCGGGCGCCCGCTGACGGACTACATCGCCGGCCGGCTCCACAGCGATCCCGGCGAGGCCTTCGAGGCCCTGCGCGACACCGAGATCTCCCAGCCGGCCACCCTCACCCTCGACGTGGCGATCCTGCGGCTGCTCGCCTCCTACGGGGTCTACCCGGACGTCGTCGCCGGTCACTCCCTCGGGGAGTACGGGGCGCTCGTCGCCGCCGGCATGATGGACTTCGAGGACGCCCTGAAGGCCGTGAGCGCCCGGGGCCGGGAGATGGCCGGCATCGTGCTCGAGGACCCGGGCCGCATGGCGGGCATCGCCACCTCGACCGAGCGGGTGGAGGCCGTGCTGGCCGAGGTCCCCGGATACGTGGTCGCCGCCAACAAGAACTGCCCCACACAGACGGTGATCGCCGGCGCGACGGACGCGGTCGAGGCGGCCTGCGAGGTCTTCCGCTCGCGCGGGATCACGGTCTACCCGCTGCCCGTCTCCCACGCCTTCCACACCCGCATCGTGGCGCCGGCCAGCGAGCCCCTGCGTCGCATCCTCACCCGCCTCGGTATCCGCCAGCCCCGGCGCCCGATCACCACCAACGTCGACTCCGGCTGGTACCCGGAGGAGCCGGAGGAGGTCCTGGACGTGCTCTCCCGGCAGGTCGCCTCGCCGGTCGAGTGGACCGCCCAGATGGAGCGCATGTACGCCGACGGCGCTCGGGTCTTCGTGGAGTGCGGGCCCAAGCGGGCCCTGACCGGCTTCACGACCTCGATCCTCAAGCGCCGCCCCCACCGCGCCGTCTACACCAACAACCCGAAGACGGGGGGCGTGAGGTCCTTCAAGGACGCGCTGGCGGCGATGCTGGTGATGGGCTTCCCCGTGGAGGCCCGGCCAGCCGGGACCCTGCCGGACCTGTTCGGCACGATGGGCCCCCGACTGGCGACCTCGGAGGGTCTCGCCGCGGTCGGCGAGGCCAGGGTGGCGAGCCCCTACGTGCTCCAGGTCATCCGCACGACCATTGGTGCCCGGACCGACCTCGCTCCGGAGGACGTGGACCTCGACTTCGAGCTGGAGGCCGACCTCGGCATCGACACCGTGCGCCAGGCCGAGGTCGTGGCCCAGGTCCGGGAGCACTTCAAGCTCGAGCGAGAAGCGGGTTTCCTCCTGTCGGATCACAAGTCGGTCCGGCAGCTCGCCGACTACTTCGCCGGCCGTCTCGGTGAGCTGACGCCCGCCGTGGACCGGTCCCGCCCCGCCGTCGCGACCCAGCCCCGGGTCCCTCCGGGCGCTCCCGACGTCTCGGCGCCGCCGGCCGTCTCCGAGGACGTCCTGGGTGCGCTGGCCGCAGCGGTGGCCCGTTCTGGCGCCCAGGAGGTGGACGCCGATGCCTTCGCCAGGGCCCTCGCCCCGGCTCTGCAGGGCTTCCTCACGGCGAGTTGGCAGGCCTTCCAGTCCGCCACTGCTGTACCTTCTCACCCGGCACCCGAGCCCGCTGCTCCGGCCGTCGTGGCCGCGCCTCCGGAGGGAATCGTGCCCGAGACACCCCGCACCCCCGCCCCTTCGATGGCCCCGCCCCCCGCACTGGAGGCGGTGGTCTGCACCGGCGCCGCCGTGGGCCTGCCCGGGGGAGAGACCGTCTTCTCCGACGAGAACATCCCGTCGATCCTGCGCGGCGACAACCGCATCACGGAGGTCCCCGAGGCCCTCCAGCAGGCGATGGTGGAGAAGGCCATCGTGCGCCTCCACAAGGACGAGCACGGCCAGGGCACCTTCGTGCCCGTCACCACCACCGAGGGCGTGGTCCGCCTGGCCGGCCAGGCCGGTCGCTTCGACCTCGCCGAGGAGTACGGCCTGGACCCGACCTTCGTCCGGGCCCTGGGCCGCACGACCCAGCTCGCCATCGCCGTCGGCCTCGAGGCCCTGAGAGACGCCGGTGTGCCCCTGGTGCGCACCTTCAGGACCACCACCAAGGGCACCCGGGTCCCGACGGGCTGGGCGCTGCCCCCCTCGATGCGCGACACGACCGGCATCCTCTTCGCCTCGGCCTTCCCGGGCGTGGACCAGGTCGTGCAGCGGGTCCTGACCAACGGAGCCGACGAGCACGGCCACTACGACCGGCGCTTCCTGCTCCAGATCCTGGCGATGGGCCACAGCCAGTTCGCCCAGCACATCGGCGCCCGTGGCCCCAACGCCCAGGTCAACGTGGCCTGCTCCAGCACGACCCTCGCCATCGGGCTCGCGGCGGACTGGATCCGCCTCGGGCGGTGCGACTCCGTCCTGGTGGTCGGCGCCGACGACGTCACCGGCGAGGACCTGGTGGAGTGGTTCGGGGCCGGCTTCGTGGCTGCTGGTGCGGCCACGACCACCGCGAACGTCGAGGAGGCGGCGCTGCCCTTCGACCGCCGCCGGCACGGCATGATCATGGGCATGGGGGCCGTGGGCCTGGTGATGGAGCGGGCCAGCGCGGCCGCCGCCCGCGGCGTGGTGCCCCTGGCGGAGCTGCTGGCCTCGGAGTTCGGCAACAGCGCCTTCCACGGCACCCGGCTCGACGTGGACCACATCTCCGAGGTCTTCAAGCGGCTGGTCGACGAGGCCTGCGCCTACGAGGGCATCGCGCCGGAGGCGATGGCGGCCCGTGCGATGTTCATGTCCCACGAGACCTACACGCCGGCCCAGGGCGGCTCCGCCGACGCGGAGATCGGGGCGCTGAGGGCGGCCTTCGGCGACGCCGCGGACCAGGTCGTGGTGAGCAACACCAAGGGCTTCACCGGGCACCCGATGGGAGCCGGCGTCGAGGACTGCGTCGCGCTGAAGGCCCTCCAGTACGGCACGGTGCCCCCGATCCCCAACCTGCGGGAGCCCGACCCGGCGCTGGGCGACCTGAGGCTCTCCACCGGCGGGGCCTACGACGTCGACTACGCGCTGCGCTTCTCGGCCGGCTTCGGCAGTCAGCTCGCGCTCCTGGCCTGGAAGGGCATCGCCAGGGGCGACGAGCGGGTGGCCGACGTCGCCGCCCGCGACGCCTGGCTCCGGGCGGAGACCGGGTTCGAGGCCGTGGAGCTGGTGGTGGAGCAGGGCACCCTGCGCGCCGTCGCCGCCGCCGCGCCCGAGGTCGTCGCGGAGCCGCCGGCGGTCGCCACCCCCGAGCCGGTCGCTCCGGCGGCCCCGCCGGCCGCCCCCGCGCCGGCCGCCACGGGGCCGAGCCGCGAGGAGGTCCTCGAGCACCTGCTCGCCGTGATCTCGGACAAGACCGGGTACGAGCGCGACGAGCTGGAGCTGGACTACGAGCTGGAGGCCGACCTGGGCGTCGACACGGTCAAGCAGGCCGAGATCTTCGCCAGCGTCCGCGAGACCTACGGCATCGAGCGCGACGAGGACTTCGTGCTCGCCGACTACCCGACCATCCAGTCCCTGGCCGACTGGCTGGCGGGCGAGGTCTCTCGCCAGCCGGAGCCGTCCCCGCCGACCGCGTCGGTGGTCTCGCCCGAGGTCTCGCTCCGGATCGCCGACCTGCCCCAGGCCCAGGCGCCCGAGCCGCCGGCCTTCGAGGATCCGGACTCCGTGCCGGACGTCCAGGTGCCCGCCCGCCCGGGCGGCTCCTACGAGGAGGTCCTGGAGACCGTCATCCGCCTGGTCGGCGACAAGACCGGGTACGGACCCGAGGACCTGGACCCCGACTACGAGCTGGAGGCCGATCTCGGCATCGACACGGTGAAGCAGGCGGAGATCTTCAGCGAGGTGCGCTCCGTCTATGGCGTGGAGCGCGACGAAGACTTCGTGCTCGCCGACTACCCCACGCTGAGCGCCCTGGCGACCTGGCTCAGCCAGCGGGTCCCCTCGGCCACTCCCGCCCTCCCCGAGGACGTCACCGCCGTCCCGGAGCCGGTCACGGCGGACATGCCCCACCCCGAGGCCGTCGAGCCGCTCTTCGTCGAGCTGGATGCACTGGCGGAGCCCGGCGCGGACCTCCCTCCGGTCCGCGACCTGCCCCCCGGCCTCCCGGAGGGCTTCGCCCTGCGCCGGGTCACCTGGGTCGACCAGCCCCTCCAGGACCCGGGAGGACTGCCCCAGCGGGTCTACCGGGTGCTCGGGTCCGGGGAGCGCGCCGAGACGCTGAGGCTCGCCATCCTGGAGCGCGGCGGCCTGCTCACCGGTGACCCCGACGTGGTGGTCGACACGGGCGGCTCCGTCTTCAGCTCCTTCCAGCACGCCCGTCGCCTGCTCCAGAAGCCCCCCAAGGCCTGGATCACGGTGACCTTCGTGCGGCCCGGCGACCCGGTCTCGGGCGCCGCAGACGGCGGTCGCGCCGGGCTCGGCAAGGCCCTGGGACAGGAGTGGGAGGACTGCGGCTCCCGCGTCGTCCAGCTCGATCCGAGGCTGCCGGCCTCGCGGGTCGCCCAGCTCATCTGCCGGGAGCTGGCGGCCGAGGTCGGGGCCCCCGAGGTCCGCCTCGATCCCAACGGCGTGCGCCAGGCCCTGGCCCTCGAAGTCGTCGAGACGCCGCCTCCCTGTGCCCTGCCCGCGGGCCAGGTCGTGCTGGTGACCGGCGGTGGTCGGGGGATCTGCGCCCGCATCGCCGAGGAGTTCGCCCGCCGCAGCCCCTGCCGGCTCGTGCTCGTGGGCCGCACGCCGGCTGGCGAGGAGCCCCTGGACGAAGCCGCCGAGAAGGCCCGCGTGAAGGCCGAGCTGGTGGCGGCCGGGGCGAAGGCCACCCCGGTGGAGGTCCGGGACGCCGTGGCTCCGCTGGTCAAGGCCGAACAGATCCGCCAGAACCTGGCGCGGCTGGAAGAGGTCGGCGCCAAGGTGGAGTACCGCACCTGCGACCTGGCGGATCCCGACGCCGTGCGGGGCCTGGTGTCCGAGGTCCTGCGCTCCCACGGCGACATCCACGTCTGCGTGCACGGAGCCGGCGTCGAGGTGAGCCGTCCACTGGCGGAGAAGACCGAGGCGGACTTCCACCGTGTGTTCGACGGCAAGGCCCTCGGTGGTCTGGCGCTGGCGGACGCCCTGCCGGAGGACTGCATCTTCCTGTCGATGGGCTCCGTCGCCGGTCGCTTCGGCAACATCGGCCAGGTCGACTACAGCGCGGCCAACGAGGCGATGGCCCAGGTCTGCCACGTCCGGCCCGGCTCGCTCCACGTGGACTGGACGGCCTGGGACGACGTCGGCATGGCGGTCCGCGGGGGCATGCGCACCCTGCTCGGCGAGCGGGGTGTGCAGATGCTGCCCGCGGCGGCCGGCGCGGCCCTGTCGGTCGACCTGGTGAGCTCCGGTCAGACCGGCGAGGTCCTGGTGTCGGGGGCGCTCGGTGGCCTGCTGCCCTCCGCGGCCCATCCCCTGGTCGACGCCATCGACTTCGACGGCGAGGACTGGGTGCTGCGGCGTCGCCTCTCGCTGGAGTCCGACCCGTGGATCGCCGACCACAGCATCGACGGCACCCCGGTGCTGCCCGGCGTGATCGGCATCGAGCTCATGGCGGCCCTCGCCGGCGCCGTGCGCCCCGGCGCGGCCTACCGGGGGGTCGAGGACGTGCGCTTCGATGCACCGGTCAAGCTCCACCGGGGCGAGCCGGTGGACCTGGAGGTCCGAGGCAGGCCCCTGGACGAGCACTCGGTGCGCTGCACCCTGTCGTCCCAGCGCACGCTGAAGACCGGGCGGGTCCAGCGGACGGTGCACTTCACCGGCACGGTCCGCACCTCCGAGCCCGGGGCCTTCGAGCCGATGCCGCCGGCCTTCTTCCGCAGCCAGCCGCTGGAGGCCGACGCGATCTATGAGCGCTTCTTCCACGGGCCGGTCTTCAAGGTCCTGTCCGGGGCCGACGACGTCACCCGGGACGGCCTGCTCGCTCGCGCCCAGGTGGACCAGGGGCCGCTGGGGGCGGTGATCAGCTCGCCGCTGATCCTGGAGGCCGCCTTCCAGGCCGCGGGGCTCCACGCGATGGTGTCCGACGGCCTGCTGGCCCTCCCCCACAGCCTGGAGAGCCTCAGCGTGGTCGGGACGCCGGACGCGAGCGGTCCCCTGGTGCTGACCGTCCACCGGCAGGGGGAGGCCTACGACGTCGACGTCGAGCAGGACGGCCGGGTCGTGATGGTCGTGCGCGGCTTCCGCATGATCGAGCGGGGCCCGCTGCCCGAGCCGGACCGCTTCCAGGTGCCCGAGGGTGGCTACAGCGTCGCGGCCTTCGGCCGGGCGGTGGTGGTCAAGGCCCCCGCCGGCGTGCTCAACCAGCAGGAGGAGGCCGGGCTCCGGGCTCGCGGCACCCTCCGGCGCCAGGCGGAGCGCATCGCCGGGCGGGTGGCGGCCAAGCGGGCGATCCAGGCCCTGACCGGGGCCGCCTTCGAGGACATCCGGATCCGCAACCTGCCGAGCGGGGAGCCGGTGGTCGAGCTCGGGGGTCAGCCCGGACCGGCGCTGTCCATCAGCCACAGCGGCGGGCTCGCGGTGGCCGTGGCCCGGTCCAGCGGTCGCGTGGGCGTGGACCTGGAGCAGGTGCAGCAGCGCCACCCGGCCTTCACCCAGGGCTGGTTCACCGCCGGGGAGCGGGAGCTGGTGGGAGAGGACCCGGGTCGGATCACCTGCGCCTGGACGGTGAAGGAGGCGGTGCTCAAGGCGCTCGGCACCGGCATGGCGCTCTCTCCCCTGGAGGTGGAGGTGCTGGCGCTGTCCGATCACGGCACCGTCGAGGTCGCCCTGCGCGGCCGGGCAGCGAGCCGTCACCTGGAGCTCGGCGGCGGTCTCCTCGAGGTCCGCTTCCAGCGCCACGGCGAGGCGGTGCTGGCCGAGGCCGTGCTAGCGGCCTGAGGGTTCACCCCGCTCCGCCGCCAGGGCGTCCTGGGTCCGGCGGGACAGGTCCGCGACGCGAGCATCGTCGGGCAGCAGCCGGGCCGCGGGGGCGACGGTGCGGCTGGCCTCGGCGCTTCGCCCGACCTCCAGCAGCCACTCGGTGAGCCGCAGGCGCGGCTCCAGGGCCACCGGGTCCATCCGCAGCGCGTCCCCGAGCCGCTCGATGGCCAGGTCCGCCTGGCCGGAGGCCCAGAGGGCCTCGGCCTGCACGCCGTGGGCGCGGGAGGAGCGAGGCAGGCGACCGAGGGCCCAGGTGCTGTCCTGGAGCGCCTCGGCGGTGCGACCATCGGCCAGCAGCAGCTCGGCCCGGACCAGGGCCAGCTCGGCGTGGTCCGGGTAGGTCACCAGGTAGCGCTCGGCCAGCTCCTCGGCGTGACGCGGCTCGCCGAGCGCCAGGGTGGCGCGCACGTGGCCGGCCATCGCCTCGGGGCTCATCGGCTGGATCTCCAGGGCCTCGATGTACCAGGCGCGAGCGTCGGCCCAGGCGCCGCGGGTGGCGTGCAGGTCGCCGAGCTGGAGCGCCAGGGTGGCGCCCGGTGAGCGCAGGTAGAGGTCGGTGAACGCCTCGAGCGCCTTCGACCAGTTCCCCTGGGCCCGGTCGAGCTGGGCCTCGAGCAGGTCCACGCCGAAGGTCCCGGAGAGGCGGGTCTCGAGCCGCTCGACGCCTCGCCGTGCGACGTCGAGCCGGCCCCGGCCGAGGGCCTGGCGGACCTGCCAGGTCAGGGGCAGCAGGTCGATGACGTCGCGTGGATCGATGTCGCCGGCCTCGGCGGTCGGGTCGCCGCCGACGTAGCCGAGGGCCTGGAGCCGGGCGAGGGTCTCGGCGTCCAGAGCGTGGGTCCGGGCCACGGTGGGCTCCAGGCCCTCCACCAGGGTGGCGAGACGGTCCGCTCCCGGGGCCGGGTCCCGGGTGAGGTCCGGGGTGGTCAGCACGCGGTCGCCGGCGACCCCGTAGAAGGCCCCCCAGGCGCCCTGGGTGTAGCGTCCCCCGGGCTCGTGCAGGGCCATGAGCGGGGCGAGCCCGAGGTTGAACTGTCCGGTGAGGGCCTCGGAGTAGAGCGCCCGGTCCTCCGGGGGCTCCAGGGCCGAGACCCCCTGCACCTCGGGATGGACCGCGAGTCCGGACAGGGCCAGCAGGGTCGGGGCGATGTCCACCTGGCCCACCAGGCGTCGCTCGACGCGGTCCGTGGGGACCCCGGGCCCGCGCAGCATCATCGGGATGCGGATCGTGCCGTCGTGGAGGAGGAAGCCATGGGTGCGCTCGCCGCCCTCGCCCAGCCCCTCACCGTGGTCGGCGGTCACCATCACGAGGCTGTCGGGGTGCGTGGCGTCCCAGGCCGCGAGCAGGCGCCCGACCTGGGCGTCGGTGAAGGCGATCTCGCCGTCGTAGGGCCGCCCGGCGTGACGGGAGGCGAAGGGCTCCGGCGGGGCGTAGGGCCAGTGGGCGTCGAAGAGGTGGACCCAGACGAAGGCCGGACCCTCCAGGTCCACCAGGGTGGCCAGGGCGTCGTCGACCACCGCGTCGGCGGGCCGCTCGTCCCGCCAGTCGAGCTGGGTCGGCAGGCGCTCCAGGGGGTCGTGGTAGACCTCGAAGCCCTGGTCGAAGCCCCAGCGCGCCTGGGTGGGAAAGGCGGCGGTGAAGGCGGCGGTGGCGTAGCCTGCGGCCCGGTAGCGCTCCGCCAGGGTGATGGCCTCCTCGCCGAGGATGAAGTCGCCGTTGTCCCGGACGCCGTGGCTGGGCGGGTGCCGCCCGGTGTGGATCGTGGCGTGGGCGGGGATGGTGAGCGGGCAGGCGCTGTAGGCCCGCGCGAACACGGTCCCGGCCCGGGCGAGGGCGTCGTAGGTGGGGGTCTCGGCGAGGGCGTAGCCGTAGGGCCCCAGCCGGTCGGCCCGGGTCGTGTCCAGGGTGACCAGCAGGACCGAGGGGCGCGGGGGCGGTGCGGGGGGCCCGGTGCAGGCGAGCCCTGCGAGCCAGGCGATGGCTGGAGTCACAACACCAGAGAGAAGAAGAGCCGCCGATCCGTGGTGACGTGACCGTCGATGCGGCGAGAGGAGACCTCCATGTAGACGCCGATGTCCTCGAAGCCGAGGCGGGAGTAGAGCTTGTAGGAGCTGTCCCGCGCCACCGAGGTGCGCAGCACGACGTGCGTGTACCTCAGGCGGTCGATCGCTTCGAGGCGGTGCTCGACGAGTCGCTGGCCCAGGCCGAGGTTCCGGTACTCGGGCAGCACGCCGAGCTCGGCCAGGTAGAAGGTGTGTTGGATGGGCAGCAGGCCCTGCATCTGGCTGGCGACGTCGGCGCGGCTGGCCAGGGGCAGGGCGAAGCCGAACCCGGCGACCTGGGTCGCCCCGCGGACCGCCATCACGGCGATGTGGTCCGGTGTCTGGAGCACCCGGCTGAGCACACCCTCGGCCTCCGAGGGGTAGAACCGCTCGTTGTAGGGCGGCTCGGCGAAGATGGTCTGGTAGGCCCCGACGAAGCTCGGCCGGTAGGGGATGACCTCCTCCGGCCGCGTCAGGCGCAGGATGCGCACGCCATCGCGCTGTTCGAGGATCATGCGGGAATCCTACTCCAACGCCACACGGACGGGAGGTGGGCGGCTGGACCTCGCGGGACCTCGCCGGGTACAACACGGGCAGATGGATGACGGACTCCGCCGCTCGCTGCCCTGGATCGCCGGATCGGTGGCCCTGATCGTGGTCGTGGCGGCCCTGGTGTGGTGGAGCCTGCCGGAGGCGGACCTGCTGCCGGTGATCTACGACTACCAGGTGCTGTGACCGCGCCGGGCTACAGGCCCCGCGCTGACGCCAGCACGATGCAGGTGTTGACCCCGCCGAAGGCGAAGTTCGTGGACAGGACCCGGCCCAGCGGTGCCTCCCTCGGGGAGATCGGCAGGTCCAGGGCCTTCACGTCGGGCTGATCCAGGTTGATGGTGTGGGGCACCACGCCGCGCTGGATGGCAGCGATGCACACCGCGGCTTCGACGGCGCCGCAGGCCCCCTGCATGTGGCCCAGGTGGCCCTTGATCGAGCTCACCGGCACCTCGCTCGCGAACAGGTCGTAGAGGGCTTCGGCTTCGGAGGCATCGCCGACCCGGGTGCCGGTGGCGTGGGCGTTGACGTAGTCGATGTCCGTGGCCTCGATCCCGGCGTCCTCCAGCCCGAGTCGCACGCAGCGGGCCATGCCCTCCGGGGCGGGCGAGGCCATGTGGCGGGCGTCGCAGCTCGTGGCGCCGCCGAGCACCTCGGCGAGCACGGTCGCTCCCCGCGCCCGGGCGTGGGCCAGGGACTCCAGGACGAGGATGCCCGCGCCTTCGGCCACGACCACGCCGTCTCGCCCGGCGTCGAAGGGCCGAGGGGTAGAGGTCGGGGCGTCGTTGAAGTCTCTGGAGGCGCCGCCGACGCCGTCGAAGGTGAGGGTCGCGGCCGGGTGGAGCTCGTCGGCACCGCCGGCGAGCATGACGTCGGCCCGCCCCGCCCGGATGCGCTCCGTGGCCAGTACCATCGCCTGGGTGGCGGAGGCGCAGGCGGCGTTGCAGGCCAGGGCCTCGCCGGTGATGCCCAGCAGCAGCGCCACGTTGGTGGCGGCGGAGTGGGACATCACCTGGAAGAAGAGGCCGCCCTTCAGACCACGGGTGTGGCCGTCGAGCAGGTAGGCCCGCCAGAAGTCCTCCAGGGCCGCCGAGGAGCCCAGGGTGCTGCCGACGGCCACACCGACCCGGCCCGACGCGAGGAGCTCCGGGGTCAGCCCGGCCTGGGCCACGGCATCGGTGGCGCTGGCCGCGGCGAACTGGGCCAGGCGACCCATCGTGCGCCGCATCTTGCGCGGGATCTCCCGGCCACTGAAGTCGTCGATCGGGGCGCCGACGTAGCTGGACATCTCGGCCACGGCCTTCCACTCGGCGCAGCTCTGGACGGCGCTGCGCCCCTCGAGGAGGGCATCGAACAGGGTGTCCAGGTCGTGGGCCAGGGGGGTGCGCAGGCCGATGCCGGTGACCACGACGCGCTGGGCGTCGGTCCGGGTCTGCGGCTTGGGGACGCTCATGTCGCCTTCAGCTCCGCCAGGAGTTTGTCGAGACCCAGCAGGTATCCGCAGGCGTAGTAGGCCGACAAGCAGGTGCCGAGTACTCCGGGCATGAAGACGCCCTGGCCCACCAGGAGCAGGTTCCTCACCTTGGTGGCCTGGGCGGGCCGATAGCGGCCCATCTGGGAGACGCAGTGGTAGTGGCCGTACATCGCCCCCTGGGGAGAGCGGGTGTACCGGAGCGTGGACAGCGCTGTGCTGGCCTCCGACCGGAGGATCTGTCCCCGGATGTCCGGGAAGTCCGCGCAGAGCAGGTCGATGGAGGCCTCCAGCAGACCCTGCTTGAAGCGGACGTAGTCCGGGTGACGCTCCCCGTCGGGATCCGTCGCCCACTTCGCGACCCGGTCATAGGGCAGGGACAGGAGCATCAGGACGACGTCCTTGGCCATCGCGTGGCGGTTGCCCGGCGCGGTGGCGAAGTAGAACTCGGCGCCGTCGGCGGTGACGGAGCGAAAGGCCTTGTTCACGTCCCAGCTCAGGTGGCGGTAGACGTTGGCGTTGCCGATGGCGTCGGCCGGCCCGTCGAGCTGGAGGTAGACGCCGAGGTGGGCCTTGCCCACACGGTTGCCGTGGATGCGCCGGCGTGCGGCCCTGCGGAAGACCTCGCGGGGGAGCAGGCCGAGGGTGAGCTGGGGGTGCACGTTGGAGATGACCAGGTCGGCCTCCAGGACCTCACCCTCTTCGGTGCGCACCCCGCGCACGGCCCGGTCCTCGACCTCGATGGCGGCGGCGGCGGTCTTGAGCCGCACGGTCCCGCCGAGTCTCCGGATGCGACGGACCAGGGACATGGCGAGCCGGTCGCCGCCGCCGTCGATGCTGTAGGCCCCCTGGAGGAAGTGGTCGAGCACCAGCGCATGGACCCCGAAGGGGGCCTCGCGAGGAGGCACGCCGTAGAGCAGGCTCTGCCCGGAGATCACGGCCCGGCAGCGGGGGTCCTGGATGTGCGCCTTCAGGAATTCGTCCAGGCTGGTGCTCTCGTAGTGGAGCAGGCGCTCGATGTCCGGGTTCGCCTCGAAGGAGTAGAGGCCGTAGTGGTGGCAGGCGTCGGCCATCGCCTCGACGAGCCTGTCGATGCCGGCGGCGTCGGCCGGGAAGGCGGCCTTGAGGCGGTCCGCGTAGCGGTCGCGGCCGCTGGGCACCCGGAATTCGAAGCCGTGCGGGAAGATGACCCGGTCGAAGCCGTCGGGGTCCAGGGGCCGGAAGGTCAGGTCGTCCCAGACGCCGAGGTGCTTGAGGCAGGCGCTGAGGATCTGTCCCTCCTGGATGCTGCCGCAGTAGTGGAAGCCCGTGTCGTAGGGCACGCCCTCCCGGAAGAAGCGGTGGAGGAAGCCGCCGGGCCGGTAGTGCTGCTCGACCACCGTGACGTCGTAGCCGTTGTCGGCGAGCAGCACGGCGGAGGTCAGGCCTCCCATCCCAGACCCGATGATGACCGCCCGCTGGGTTCCCAAGGCGACTCAGTCCTGCTTGAGCACGGCACCATGGAGGCGTGCATTGCACACCCGGCGACCGTCCACCCTGGCCTCGCCCGTAGCGAAGGTGATGCCCATGCGTCGCTCCGTCACCCGGACCTTGTAGGTGACCTCCGCAGGGGGGATGACCGGCGCTCGGAAGCGGACCTTCTCCACCCCGGTGAGGAAGGGCGTGCCCTCCGTCTCGGTCTCGTGCAGGGCGGCCAGGCAGGCCAGGGTCTGGGCCAGTCCTTCCACCAGGAGCACACCGGGGACCACCGGCTGTTCGGGGAAGTGGCCCTCCACATCTTCGGGCACGAAGTGGCCGATGGCCTCGGCGCGCTCCCCCTCGACCGAGACCAGGCGGTCGAGCAGCAGGTAGCGACCGCGATGGGGGATCAGCTCCTGGGGGCTCGGCAGGTCAGCCACGGAACTCGGTGTCCAGGACCAGGCAGGCGTTGGTGCCCCCGAAGCCGAAGGAGTTGCTCAGGATGCGCCGGACCCGGGTCTGTCGCGCGGTCCGGACGATGTCCAGGGCCTCGCAGCCCTCGTCGTGACCCGTGAAGTTCCGGTTGGGGGCCAGGAACCCCCCTTCGGCCATGAGCAGGCTGTAGGCCACCTCGGAGGCGCCGGCCATCCAGCACTCGTGTCCGGTCATGGACTTGGTCGAGGACACGGGCGGTCCGTCGGCACCGAACACCTCGAGCAGGGTCCTGGCCTCCACCGCGTCGCCCACCGGGGTGCCGGCGGCGTGGGCGTTGACGTACTCGATCTCCTCGGGCAGGACCCGAGCCAGCTCGAGGGCCCGGTGCACACAGCGCACCGCGCCCTCGCCGGAGGGGCTGGTGACGTGGTGGCCGTCGGAGGTGAAGGCGTAGGACATCACCTCGGCGCGGATCCGGGCATCGCGGGCCTTGGCGTGGGAGAGGCTCTCCAGGATCAACACGGCGCCGCCGCCGCTGGGCACGAGGCCGTCGCGATCGGCGGAGAAGGGACGGCAGGCGTCGCCGGGCTGTCCTTCGTGCACGGAGAAGGCCGACAGGGCGTCGAAGGCCGCCATGGTGGGCCAGTTGATCTCCTGGGTGCCGCCGACCACCATCACGTCCTGCTGGCCGGTGGCGATGAGGCTGAAGCCCTGGCCGATGCTGTGGGCACCCGAGCTGCACGCGGCGCCGATGGTCCAGCACGCCCCTCGGGTGCCGAGCAGGACCGAGAGGTTCATGGTCGCCGTGGAGTTCATGACCTCGACGATGGCGGCGCTGCCCAGGTTGCGGGTGCTGCCGTCGGCCCGGGTGCGGTCCACCATCCTGGCGGTGGCGCCGGCGGTGGAGTCGTTGCCGAGGATGACGCCGGCATCGGGACGGCGCAGGGCCGCGCGCTCCAGGGAGGCGTCTTCCAGGGCCCGCAGCGCGGCGACGGCCGCGAACTGGGCCGGCTGACCCATGGAACGGCGCTCCTTGCGAGTCAGGTAGGGCTTGGGATCGAAGCTGTGGATGGCTCCGGTCAGGGGCGAGCGGAAGCCGAGGTCCTCCCGCTCGGGATCGCGCACGATCCCGCTGCGGCCTTCCCGGAGGGAAGCGGACACGACCTCGGGGGTGTGCCCCAGCACGGACACGAGTCCCAGACCGGTGATGACGACGCGCTCCAAGGTGCAGACCCCCGACAGCCGAAGCAGTCCAGCGATCTATCCAGACACCGGGGAACGGCAAACCGGGAGAGGGGTGGGTCACCCCCCCGCCGTCAACAACGCCGCCCGCGCCCGTGCCGGCGACCCCGGGTCCGGCGCATCACACGCCAGCGCCACCACCACCTCGCAGCGCCCCCAGCGGATCAGCCGGGCCGCCTCCTCTTCAGCCTGCTCCCACGGACCGACCAGCGTGAGGTTGGGCCCCTGCAGCCCGAAGAGGATGCTGGTCTCGGCGACGGGGGAGCCGGGGATGGTGTAGATGAACTCCATCCTCGACACGCGTCCCGCGCCTTCTTCGACGAGTCGCTGGTGGTAGCGCAGATCGGTCAGCCGGCACCCCTGGGAGGTGGCGAGCACGAGGCCGGTGTGCTCCGGGTAGGCGAAGCCCTCCAGCACCTCGCGCACGGCGAGCACGCCGGTACGCACGAAGCGGTTGGAGCGGGCGAGGCGCGAGGGGGCGTCGGGCCAGCTCGCCCGCAGGTCGATGCGACCGGGCGCCCAGGTGTGCTCGGCGCGGGCCCGCACCACGACCTCGACCGGGTCCTGGTCCCGGGGAGCGACGAGCCCCGGCAGGGCGAAGACGGCCGCCGCGTTGGCGCCGCCGAAGGCGGAGTTGGTGGAGATGGCGAGCGCAGGGGCCCCGGGGGCCTCCGGCGGCGGCACGACGGGGCAGTCCTCGGCGAAGGACGGGGGCGACGGCGGCTGGACGCCGGTGTCCATCGCGTGCACGAGCAGCGCGGCCTCCACCGCTCCGGCGGCGCCGAGGGTGTGGCCGACGCAGCCCTTGATGCCGTGGAAGGCCACGGGGCGGTCGCCGAAGATCGAGCGGAAGGCCCGCGACTCCATGGCGTCGTTGAACACGGTCGCGGTGCCGTGGGCGGAGATCATGTCGATCCGCTCGGGGTCCACCGCGGCATCGGCGAGGGCCGCGCCCATCGACCGGGCGGCCCCCCGGCCCTCCCGGTGGGGGGCGGTGACGTGGAAGGCGTCTCCGGACATCCCGGCGCCGAGCAGGTCCACGAGGGCCCGTGCACCTCGCGCCTCGGCGCTGGCGGCGGTCTCCAGGACCAGCACGCCGCCGCCGTCCCCCAGCAGCAGCCCGTCCCGCTCCTCGGAGAAGGGACGGGGCCACTCCGACGCCAGGGCGCCGAGCCCGTTGAAGCCGGCGTGGATGTAGAGGCTGAGGGCGTCGACCCCCCCCACGAGCACGGCGTCGCAGAGGCCGTCTTCCAGCCACCCGGAGGCGACGGCGAAGGCGGCCGTGCCGCTGGCGCAGGCGACGGAGACGGTGGTGCTCGGGCCGGCGAGGCCGAGGTGCTCGACGAGGAGTCGGGTCGGCGCGTCGCGCTCGGTGCCCTCCTCGGAGGCCTCCTCCCCGGCGAGGACTGCGCGGTGCCAGCGCTCCCAGGGCCCGGAGATGTTGCCGCTGGTGGTGCCGATGGCGGCGCCGGTGCGGGTGGCGCGTGGGTCGAGTCCGCTCTGGGCCAGGGCGTCGGCGGCCACGGCGAGCAGGAGCTGCTCGGCCGGCCGGTCGCGCGAGAGC
The DNA here is from genome assembly GCA_964501915.1 of uncultured Enterobacterales bacterium. Classification (GTDB taxonomy): domain Bacteria; phylum Myxococcota_A; class UBA796; order UBA796; family CAJQPC01; genus CAYFPX01. The sequence goes on along the minus strand of CAZCVP010000028.1, from coordinate 17,949 downwards.
TGTCCGATGATGCCGGCCTTGGGCTGCTTGAGGCCGTCGTGGGGGTAGGGCGGTGTGGCGTCGAAGGCCGCTCGGCGGTCCTTCAGCGCGGCGAGCAGGGCTTCGGGGCCCCGCCCGGCCGAGGTCCACACGCCGACTCCGGTGATGACCTTCCGCAGCATCGCCCCGCTCTATCCCCTCGGCGCCTCAGTCGAGGTCGATCAGCTCGCTCAGCGTCACAGCTCTCAGCCCGCGGACGCGGAGGTCCCGCAGGATCCGGGGCATCGCGTCCGGTGCGGGGCGGTCCGGCCCCTCGTGGAGCAGGACCACGTCGCCCGGGGTCGCCGTCATGCACTTCGTGCGCAGGCTCTCGGGGGTGCCGAGCACGCCGTCGAAGGTGCGCAGCGAGCACCAGGCGGTGCGCAGGCCGGCGCTCTCGACCGCTCGAGCCAGGCGGGGGCTCGTCACGCCGAAGGGGGGGCGATACCAGTAGGGCCGAGCGCCCGTGAGGGCGGCGAGACGGTCGCAGGCCTCGAGGAGCTCAGCCGCTCCCCGCTTGGGTGACCAGATGGAGAGCCAGGGATGATGGCCCAGACCATGCAGCCCCACCTCGTGGTCGGCGGCGATGGCTCGCACCAGCTCCGGGTGGCGCTCGGCGCGGTCGACCAGCAGGAAGAAGGTGGCGCGCGCGCCGGCCTGGGCCAGGGCCTCGAGCAGGGCGGGCGTGGAGGCCGGGTCCGGGCCATCGTCGAAGGTGAGGGCCACCCAGGGACGCTGGGTGTCACCGCGGGTGACGGCCGGTCCGAAGAACTGCCAGCCGGGCTGGGTCGAGCCGAGCACCACGCTGCTGCCGACGGTGGCCAGGGCGCCCCAGCTCACGGCGGCGGCGGCACCCACGGAGACCACGCCGGTCACGGCGGCCGAGGCGGCCCCGACGGCTGCGAGGCCACTGCCCACGGCGATGCCGACCAGGCGATTCGAGCTCAGAGGGTCCTCCGACTCAGGGGCCCCGAGATCTACCACGTGCGCACAGAGCGGCCCAGAGACCCGCTCCGGAGGGGGGATGCACGTGCGTAGACAGCTCGCCCGCTTCTGGGACCACCTGCGCCACGAGCACAACGCGCCGGGCCAGGTCGGTGCCGCGGTCGCCGTGGGGCTCTTCCTCGGCACCCTGCCGCTCTATGGCCTCCACCTGGCCCTCTGCCTCGGCGCGGCGTGGTTGCTGAGGCTCAACAAGATCACCGTCTACCTGGCGGCCAACATCTCCAATCCCCTGCTGGCGCCGCTGCTGGTGGCCGCCGGCATCGTCATCGGGGAGTACGTGCGCTTCGGTGCCATGCGCGACCTCAGCCTCGACCAGGCGCGGGGCTTCCTCGACGGCCTGGCGCTGCTCGGAGGCGAGCTTCCGGGCCTGTTCCTGAGCTGTTTCGTCGGCGACGTCATCCTCGGCACCGTGCTCGGTGTGGTGGGAGGCCTCGCGGCCTGGGTGGCGGCCGCGCGCTGGCAGGCCCGCGAGGACCCGGCCGAGCCCTGAGGACCGTGGCCCTCGGCCCTCGAGGCGCTCCACCGGCTTCGCCAGGGTCGCGATGCGAGGGGCGATGGCGTGGGGGAGGGGGTTGCCCGGCGCGAAGACGTCGGCGGCCACCGAGGACGAGGACGTCGGGGTGGGCAGGCGCTGGGGTCGACATCGAGGCGGCCTCCTGGTCGGCGGGGAGGACCTGCCCGGCGCGCCGGGGTCCGGGCCCGCCCCGAGGGGAACGCCGCCGGCCAATCGCCGTCAGACCCCGTTGCAAGGGGGTCCACGGCCTTTACAAACTTGCGCTGGCGTCCGGCAGGAAGGGTGCTATGAATGGGTCGGCACACGCCCGACAACCCGGTCTCGGCGACTCGTCTCTTTGGGGGGGCTCGCGCGGACAGGTGTGCGTCGTCGTGCAAGTCCCTCAGGAGTTCTTTCTTTTGGGGGGCGGACAGTTTTTGGCAGTCTCCCAGACGAGAATGTGCGGGGTCCTGGGCGCAGGTCAACGCACCACCCGACGAGGATCGGATGAAGGGCAACAGCACCTGGCGCAACCGGGACACATGGCAGTGCAACAACCACCTTCCGGTGGTGAAGTACCCGGCTGGCGTGCAGTCCTGTTGGTACTGGGGCTGCAAGTCGAAGCGCCCCACCGAAGGTGGGCGTCCAGGTCCCGTCGAGCGCGTCGTGGAGGTCCGGCCCGCCCCCGCTCCCGCCCAGGTCGTGGCCGAGCCGCCGCCTCCGCCGGTCGAGGTCGAGGAGTGCGCCTGGAACGAGTGCGCCCAGCCCCGCCGCAAGAACTCCAAGTACTGCTCGCGCGAGTGCAGCAACAAGAACGCCCGCTCCCGCTACCGACGCCGCAAGGGCGACGACGACGACGGCGACCGCGCCGCGGGCTGAACCGACCAGCGCCTGAGCCGACCAGCGCCAGAGCGGGCGCGGTCAGAAGTCCGCCCGCACCCCGATGAACGGCCGGATGGGCAGGTGGGCCAGCATGCTCTCCTCGAGCTGGCCGTCCGCGCCGACGGTGGTGATGGGCAGGAAGTCGCTCTGGATGTTGAGCACGTTGAGCACCTCGGCGTAGACGCTCAGGCGCGTCCGGCGGTAGGCGCGTCGCCACTCGGCCCGTAGATCGAGGGCGTGGTAGTTGCCGAGGCGGTCGTCGTTGAGCCCGGTGAGGACGACGTGGTCTGGTCCGGCCGGGGTGACCGTCGACATCGGGCGACCGGTGTGGAAGCTGTAGCGGGTCGTGAACCTCCAGCGGGTCGTGGCCTGGAATTCCACGGCCAGCCCCGCCGTGTGGCGCTGGTCCTGGGGGGGGGCGATGGTCTGGGGATGGACCTCGTTGAGCGGATTGGTGCGCTCGGCGAACAGCAGCCCGTAGGTCGCCATGCCACCCCACCGGCCCGATCGACCCGCCACCAGCACGTCGATGCCCCGGTTCCAGCCACTGCCGTCGTTGGTGTAGCTCTCGCCGCGGGAGACGGCGGCCTCGGTGTCCGGGTTCACCACCAGGTTGTCCAGGGAGATGGCGTAGGCCTCGACCCGCACCAGCCCCCCGGCCTCCACGCCCGGCAGCGGCCCGCCCTGGTCGACGCCCCCCCCCCCCGGGGCGGCCCGCCCCGCGCCCATGCCGGCGGGGGCCC
>CAZCVP010000028.1:0-14798 GCA_964501915.1 uncultured Enterobacterales bacterium | reverse complement strand
CGCAACTTCCAGCCCGGCAGCGCCTACGTCGCCGACCAGGGCAAGCTCTACCTCTTCCAGACCGACGGGGTCCTGGTGGTCCGCCCCTGGCCCGCCCCCCGGGCGGGGCGGCGCCCCCCCGGGGCCCCCCCCCCCCACCTGGGGGGCGGCCCGCTCGGACTCGATGCCGGGGTTGCCATGGTCCGGGTCGTAGATCAGCGGGTCCCGCGGGGTCTTGTAGTAGATGCCCCCGGCGACCTTGGGCACGGTCGCGGTCGGCAGCGGCAGGGACGCCCCGAAGCTCGGGGAGACGAGCACCTCCTCGGTGAAGCCGGTCCAGGAGACGCGCGTGCCGACCCGAAGGCGGACGGGGCCTTCCCAGGTGTCCTGGGCGTAGGCGCTGACCTCTGGGGTCGGTCCGAGGTCGGTGAGGTCCAGCAGGTCCAGGCCCTGGTCGGTGATCGGCACGGCGGCCCAGGTCGGCACCGCTCGCCAGTCCTCGACCTCGCCCTCGGCCGCGATCTGCAGCACCTTGGCGTCGACGCCGCCCTGGATGCGGTGCTTGCCATGGAGCAGCGTGAGGTCCGAGCGGCCGTACCACTGGCGGGTCGTGATGTCCCGCTGGACCAGGCCGCCGAGGTCGCGCCGCATCGAGCCCTTGTCGGTGGTGTAGCCGGTGGTGGTGTGGACCTCGAGCCCCTCGCGCGGCAGCCAGAGGTGGTCGACGGCCCCGAGGTAGAGCACGTTGTCGAGCTCGAAGGCGCCGTCGATGTTCACCAGGGACTCGTCGCCGGAGTCGACCAGGGCCAGGGAGTCGTCGGTGCGCAGGGCGGTGACCATCAGCCGGTGGCGCGCATTGGGCCGCCAGGCGAAGCGGGCGGACAGCTCGGAGTACTCGGGGGCGGCGAAGGCCTGGTCGATGACGTTGGCCCACTTCATCGCCTGGAAGTAGGCCTCGATGTAGGAGCGCCGCGCAGCGATGGCGATGGTGGCGTCGTCGCCGGGCCCGACGGGTCCCATCACCAGCAGCCGGGCGGTGGAGGCGGAGACGTCCAGGGCGCCGTCGAGGTCGTGGGCGTCCTGGCGGGGGGAACCGTCCCAGCTCTCGACGTCCATCACGGCGGAGGTGGCGGCCGGCACGTCGGCGGGGGGAGCCCCGGCGAAGAAGCGGACCTGGCGCACCATGTCCGGGTTGTAGATGCTGTTGAAGCCCGCGAGGTGGAAGGCGTTGGACAGGGGGATGCGGTCCAGCAGGAAGACCACGTCGCTCGTCTCGCCGCCGCGGACGTGGAAGGCGGCCAGCAGGTCGCCGTCGCTCACCACGCCGGGCAGCGCGTGGACGGCCCGGGTCACGTCCTCCAGTGCCCCGGGGGTCGACTCCATGTCCCGCCGGGTCAGGGTGTACTGGCCGGTGACGGTCCCCTGGGAGGCCTCGATGCTGCCGCGCTCCACCTCTCGCCAGGTCTGGCGGTCGTAGAAGACGACGATCTCTCCGGAGGCGGTGTTGGGGATCACCGTCACCATCACCTGGAGGGTCTCTCCGGCGCTCAGCTCGACGAGCGTGGTGGTCGGAGAGAAGGCCGGGTGCTCGACGGTGACCTCCCAGGTCCCCGAGGCGAGGAAGGGGGCGTGGAAGTGACCGTCGTCGTTGGTGGTCACGACCTGGGACTCGCCGTCGCCCTGGGGGTCGAGGACCACCTGGGCGTTGGGCAGGGCCAGGCCGCCGGGGTCGACCACGGTCCCGTAGAGGCTCCCTGGGACCGGGTTGCCGGTCTCGTCGGCCAGGGCGAGGGTGAAGCGGAAGCGGTAGTCGAGCTGGACCGAGACCGGGGTCCCGCCCAGGGTCGCGGGCTCGAAGCGGAGCAGGCGGGCGGCCTCCAGGGCTGCGTAGTCGAGCAGGGTGTCGGCGCTGGCCACCACCTCGGGGTCGGCCACCGAGCCATCGGGGAGCACCCAGATGCGCACGATGACCTGGCCCTCGATGCCCTTGTCCCGGGCGTCGGGCGGGTAGGCCGGCAGGGCGTCCTCGAGCAGCCGCGGCGGGACCAGGGCTTCCTCGGGTGGGGTGACCTCCGGCGTCGCATTGGCCGCGGGTGCGGGCTCCTGCGCGTGCGCGGGGAGCGGGGCGAGCAGGGTCGCCAGCAGCGCCGCGGTCAACCGCCGATCCGCGCCGTGAGGGCCGAGTCCCCTTCCTGGTCCACCACGACCCCGCCGCCGGCCGTCGCTGCGACGACCAGGGCCAGCCCCATGCTCAGGCTCAGGCCGAGCACGTTCTCCGGGCCGTGGGCACCGGGGATCGGCTGGATGGGGGGCTCGTCGGGGAGCTGGACCTGGCGAGCGAAGACGGGGTTCATGCCTCCCGGTTCGACACCAGGCACCACCTCGACCGCTACCCCGTCGCCCTGCTTCTCCAGCAGGACGGCGGCGACGGCCTCGCCGATCGGGGCCGGTGTGCGGCCCAGGCGGTGGGCGACCGCCACCACCGGGTTGTGGTCGTCGCCGGCGATCACCAGCACCGCTGGTGCCCGTCCCAGCTCGAGGATGTCGACGCCCCGCAGCAGCGCCGTGAGGCCCGTCGCCCCGCCGGCGGCGACGGTCTCGGACAGTCCGCGGAGCCCCATGGCGATGGACAGGTGGCCAGCGGGGGCGTTGTAGACCGAGTTCTGGAAGTTCAGGGGGCTGGCCCGGTCCGGACCCTCCGTGAAGAGCCGCTCCAGGAAGCGGGCGGTGGGCACCACCTCGCCGATGGCCGTGCCCCAGACCACCGCCAGCTCGTCGCGGTCCAGGTCGTCGCGGTGGCCGATCAGCTCGTCGCCGAGGGCCATCGCCATGCGGGCGAGGCGGCTCATGCGGCGCCAGGTGCTCCCGGGCACGCCCGCCGGGCGGGTGGGATTCACCGCCGCGACGTCGTCCGGGGCGATCCGGGGCCGTCCGGCGAGCAGGTCGGCCCGCAGGGCGGCGGGGTCCCGATCCCCGACGACCCAGGCGGCCGCGCCGGTGATCAGGGCGCCCAACGCTGCACCAGCAGGGCGGCGTTGTGGCCGCCGAAGGCGAAGTTCACGCTGAGGGCGCAGTCCACGCGCTCCTCCCGTGGCTCCCGGACGAAGTCCAGGTCGAATTCGGGGTCTTCGAGGCCGACGACGGGGGGGACCCGCTCCTGGACGACGCTCAGGACCGTGGCCACCGCCTCCAGCGCCCCCGCCGCACCGAGGGTGTGGCCCACCGCGCCCTTCATCGCGGTCACGCTGGCCCTCGGCAGCTCTGAGAGCACCATGGTCTCCATCGCGTCGTTGAGCAGGGTGGCCGTGGCGTGGGCGTTGACGTGGTCGACACGCTCGGGGTCGATGCCACCCAGGGCGCCCTGCACGGCGCGCCGGGCGCCGTCGCCCTCGGGGTGGGGGGCGGTGAGGTGGTGGGCGTCGGAGGTGTTGCCGTAGCCGGCGAGCAGGGCCAGCGGCGTGGCGCCACGGGCCAGGGCGTCGTCGAGGGGCTCCAGCAGCAGGGCCCCGGCCCCTTCGCCGATGTTCATGCCACCGCGGGCCTTGTCGAAGGGTCGGCAGGGCGCCTGGCTGTAGACGCCCAGGGAGTGGAAGCCGAAGTAGCTGATGCGGCAGAGCACGTCGGCGCCGAAGGCCAGCACCTTCTTCGCCCGGCCCGTGTGCAGCAGGTCGGCGGCGATGCCGACGGCGCAGGCGCCCGAGGTGCAGGCGGTCGAGAGGCTGATGCGGGGGCCGTCGGCGCCCAGGGACCGGTGGACGCGCTCCGAGGGACGGGCGCAGAGCTGGGCCCAGAGGTACTCGTCGGGCTTGGCCAGCGGCTCCTCGAAGAGCACCTGGCGGAAGGCCTCCTCGCCGATGACCATGTCCGACGAGGTGCTCGCTCCGACCACGGCCAGGCCCTCGGCGGTGTCGAGGTCCCGGGTCGCCTCCTCGGCGACCAGGATGGCGATCTCCGTGGACGTGCGCCCGTGGTCCGAGACCGTCGCCGTCGGGCCGCGCCCGGCCCACACGGGCGGCTCACCGATCGCCGTGCGGCCCGAGCACAGGCCGTCCATCAGCGCTTCGGCACCCAGACCGTAGCCGCAGACGGCTCCCAGACCTGTGATCGCGACGGGCTTCAAGGGGACTCCGGCCGGCGGGCCACGAAGAGTACATTGGAGAGGATCGTTCCCTCGGAACAGGGGACCACGTCGACCTCCAGGCCGAGGGCTTCGAGCACGCTCCGGGTCTGCTCACGGGTCCGGAGGTGGACGGTCGCGCCCTTGTGGCGGCCCAACAGGACCGCGATGCGCTCGCTCCAGAGGGTCAGCCAGGAGCGCAGACCGGCGCCGGCCTCTCCGTCCCGCAGCAGCAGCGTGCCGCCGGGGCGCAGGGCCTCCACCATGCGGGCGAGGATCCCGTCTTGTCCCTGGGGCGGCAGGTAGTGCAGGACGTCCAGGCAGGTCACGACGTCGACCTCCGGCAGCGTGGCCTCCCGCACGTCGGCCTCGAGCAGCTCCAGGTCCGGCTCCTCCCCCAGCGCCCTCCGGGCCACGGCGAGCCTCCGGGGGTCGTAGTCCAGCCCCCAGAGCCGGGTCTGGGGTCGCAGCGCCCGCACATAGGCCAGCAGGTACCCCTCGCCGCACCCCACGTCGAGGAGACGGGTGGGTGCCAGCCGCTCCACGTGTTCGCCGACCCGCTCGAAGACGGGGTCGTTGGCCATCTTGCCCTTCGCCCACCGGAACTCCCAGGCCCCCAGGGGCTGGTAGGTGTCGATGGCTCGGGCCAGGCTCTCCTGCATCAGGCGGCCTGGTGCCCCTGCGGGTTCTCCAGGGCGCCGACCATGGCCTCCCGGGTGCGCAGGCAGAGCTTGCGGGCGGTGGAGAACCCGGCCGGGTCGAGGGGCTCCAGGACCTGGACCTTCACGGCGTCGGCGGGTCGCGCGGCCCGCAGGCGGCCCTTGGGCATGATGTCCCAGGTGCCGGTCACCACCGTGGGCAGGATCGGCACCCCGGTGTCCTTGGCGATGCGGAAGGCCCCGCGGCCGAAGCCCTGGAGCCCGCCGTCGACGGTGCGTGTGCCCTCGGGGAAGATGAGCACCGAGACCCCGCTGGCCAGCGCCGCCTTGCAGGCGGCCAGACACTCGTCCACCGAGGCCGGGTCGTCGGCGTCCAGCGGGATCTGCCCCGAGAAGCGCATGTAGGCGCCCATGAAGGGGACCCTGAACAGGCTGGGCTTGCCGACCACGCGCAGGGGCAGCGGCAGGGTCAGGTTGGCCGGGATGTCGAGCACCGAGCCGTGGTTGGAGACCACGACGTAGGGGCCGGGGCCGACGCGGTCGTAGTCGAGGCGCTGGAGCGGCCAGAAGACCTCGACCGCGAACAGCAGGCGCCCCCAGATCCAGTGGTTGATCCAGAGGCACGTCCGCCGGCCCCGATCGAAGGGCAGGGCGACGAGCTGACCCAGGGTGCCGAGCAGCAGGTTGAGGCTCGACACCGCGACGAAGAGCGTCCAGTTGAACGCCGAGAGGAGCTGACTTCGTAGGGGGACCGCCACGGACGGCCCTCCCTATCATCCTCTCGAGGCTCCACGGGGGTGCCGGGTTTTCGACACCTCCGTTCGACAGGTGACGGCTGGTCGACGCAACGGTCCTCCAAACCATTGAAATCACGTCGATTCATCCTGGCATCCCTCTTGCCTCTGGACCCGGCGTCCATGCCAACCGCCCACCGGGCAAGGAGATCTCATGCGCTGGATGACCCTTCTGACCCTGCTCGCCGCCTGTTCCGAGTCCACCGAGGGCCTGTCGCCGGACACGGCCACCGTCGACTCGGGCTCGCCGGGGGGCCTCGACACGGCGGACCCCTCCGACACCGGAGACACGGCCGGGTCCTCCTCCTGGTTCGCCGACCTCGACGGCGACGGCTTCGGGAGCCCGGACTACCGGGTCGAAGCCCCGGTGGCCCCCGAGGGCTACGTCGCCAACGCCCTGGACTGCGACGACCTCGACGCCACCGTCTACCCCCTGGCCCCGGAGCTCTGCGACGGCCTGGACAACGACTGCGACAGCGAGGTCGACGAGGAGGCCCCCACCTGGTTCTTCGACGGTGACGGCGACGGCTGGGGCGACGACGACGACTCCCTCCAGCAGTGCGAGACCCCGCGGGAACACGTGCTGGTCGGCGGTGACTGCGACGACGAAGATCCGGAGATCCACCCCGAGGTCTCCGACGGCTGCGACGAGATCGACCAGGACTGCGACGGTCGGGTCGACGAGGACGCGCCGATCCGCTTCGAAGACCTGGACGGAGACGGCTACGGGCTCGCCGGCTCGGGCACCGCGACCTGCGAGCGGGACGGCTGGTCGGAGTTCGACACGGACTGCGACGATGCGGACCCCTGGATCCACCCCGGCGCCAGCGAGCTCTGCGACGGCCTCGACGGTGACTGCGACGGCACGGTCGACGAGGACGCGATCGATCAGCTCCTCTACCACCGCGACGGCGACGGCGACGGCCAGGGCGACCCCGACACGGCCACCTGGGCCTGCGACGCACCGGGCGCGGAGTGGACCGAGGACGCTTCGGACTGCGACGACACCGATCCGACCACCTACGCCACGGCCGAGGAGTTCTGCGACGGCATCGACCACGACTGCGACGGGGTCATCGACGACGCGGACGCCAGCGATGCGGCCACCTGGTACCAGGACGCCGACGGCGATGGCCACGGCGACGGCTCGGTCTCGCGCAAGGCTTGCTCCCAGCCGACGGGCTTCGTGTCCAACAGCGACGACTGTGACGACACCTCGGCGGCGGTGCGACCGGGTGGGTCCGAGACCTGCGACGGCATCGACAACGACTGCGACGGCCTGGTGGACGACGACGATCCCGACAGCAGCGGGCTGGGCACCTGGTACGCCGACGACGACGGCGACAGCTATGGGGACCCCCTGTTCGACACCCGGTCCTGCGTGCAGCCCTCGGGCTACGTCGCCGACGGCACGGACTGCGAGGACGGGATCGCTGCGGTGAACCCCGGCGCCACCGAGGTCTGCGAGGGCTTCGACAACGACTGTGACGACGCGATCGACGACGAGGACTCGGAGGTCAGCGGGGGCACCACCTGGTCCCGTGATGCGGACAGCGACGGCTACGGGTCGGCCACCGACACCTTCGAGGCCTGCGAGGGGACCACCGGCTACGTCACCGACGCCTCGGACTGCGACGACGGGGACGCCGCGGCCCACCCCGGCGCCGCCGAGGTCTGCGACGACGTGGACAACGACTGCGACGGCGCCATCGACGAGTCCGACTGGGACCTGGCGGACGCCACGACCTGGTACCGCGACGCCGACCGTGACGGCTACGGCGACCCCGACCTGGCCCTGGCCTGGTGCGAGGAGCCGGTGGGCTACGTCAGCAACGACCAGGACTGCTACGACGGCAGCGTCTTCGTCTACCCGGGCTCCACCATCACCTCGTCGGCCTCCTACGGGGACGGCTCCTACGACTACGACTGCGACGGCGTGGAGACGCCGGTGTGGGAGGAGAACTACGGGATCTGCCTCCTGGACCTCTTCACCGGTTTCTCGCTGACCCGGGAGGGCTGGGCGAGCGGCGACGCGCCGGAGTGCGGTGAGTCGGCGGACTGGTACGACGCCTGCAGCGCCTCGGGCACCCCGACCTCCTCCTTCACCCGCGCCCAGCAGTGTGGCTGAGCCGCGTAGGAGCGCGAGCCCCCCGGCGCCTCGGCTCCGGGGGGTTCCCTGCTTCGGGAGCAGCGCCTGGCGCCGAGGGGTTAGACACGCATGCCGATGCGACACCTCCCCCTCGCCCTGCCCCTGCTGATCGCTCCGGTTGCCCTCGCGGCCGAGCCGCCCGCCGAGGCGGTGGTGGCCTGGGAGGCGATGTCCCAGGTGCGCTCGGTCCAGGCGTCGTTCACCCAGGTCCAGCACCGCAGCCTGCTGGCCTTCCCGCTGGAGTCCACCGGCACGCTGGCCTTCACTCGGCCCGATCGCATCCTGTGGCGCGTCGAGAAGCCCGCGCCGTCGATCTTCGTCATCGACGGGACCAAGGTGGGCATGGCCTACCCCGAGCTCGGCGTCCGCGAGGAGATGGACCTGCACGGCAACGCCGAGGCGGAGCGCCTCACGCGGGGCCTGATGGTCTGGCTGGCCGGCGACCTGGAGCAGGTCACCCGGGACTACGACGTGGCCTGGGTCCCCGGGCCGCCGTCGGTCGCCGTGCTCACCCCGAAGGACCCGACCCTCGGGGAGCTGCTCAGCGAGCTCGAGCTCACCGTCTCCGGCGAGCCCCCCCGCGTCGAGCAGGTCGTGCTGCACGAGCCCGATGGCGACCGGGTCGAGATCCGCCTGACGGACCTCGTGCTGGACCCGGAGCTGCCCCCCGACACCTTCCGGCTGCCGGCTCCGTGACCCCCCGTAGGGGGCTGGTCCTCTACGTGGTCCTGGTGCTGATGCTCGGGGCCTGGAGCCTTCGGGTCGCCTTCACCGACGAGATCAGGCAGCTCGTCCCCGAGGACGGGCCCCTGCCCGAGGCCATCGGCCTGCTGCAGGACTTCTCGGTCGCCGACACCCTGCTGATCGAAGTCGACGGCACCGGGGTGGATCGCCACACCCTGCTGGCGGCCGTCGACGCCCTCGGGGAGGCCCTGGAGCAGGACCCGGAGTTCTCGCGAGTGCGCTACCGCCTGCGCGTCGAGGAGGGCATCGCGCTGAGCCAGGCCGTGGCCCCGATCGCCCCGGCCCTGGTGCCGGCCGAGGTCCTGGCCGAGCGCACCTCCCCCGAGGGGCTGGAGGCGGTGCTGCGGGGCTGGCTGACGAAGCTCTCGGGCCCGGCCGGCAGCATGTTCGAGCGCAGCTTCCGCGCCGACCCCCTCGACCTGACGACCCTGGCCCTGGACGAGATCCGCGGTGCTCCCGGTCCCTTCGAGGTGCAGGTCGCCGAGGGGCACTTCCTGGACCCGGCGGGAGAGCGGGCCGTGCTCTTCGTGCAGCCGGCCACCTCCAGCATGGAGGCCGACCCGGAGCAGACCCTGTTGCGGCGGCTCGATGGCCACCTGGCGAAGATCGAGCTGCCGGCCCGCTACCTCGGAGGCCACCGGATCGCCGCGGACAGCGCCAGGATGATCCGCGACGACATGCGCCGGGCCGGGTCGCTGGGCATCGCCGGTCTGGTCGTCCTCTTCCTGGTCGGGTTCCGCAGCGTGCGACCCGTGGCCGGTGCGGTCGGCCCGGTGGTGCTGGCGGTCGCCGCGGGAGGCGCCGTGGCGGCCCTGGTGGGGCCTGTGCACGGCATCAACCTCGGCTTCGTGGCGCCGCTGCTGGGGCTGGGGGTGGACTACTGGATCCACCTCTACGTGGAAGCCGCCCAGCAGGTCGAGGGAGAGGGCTTCGCGGCCCGGCTCGAGGCGGGCCTGAAGGCGCGGCGTCTGCTGGCCCGGGCCTACGCCCTCGGCGCCGGCTCCACGCTGCTGGCCTTCGCGGTGTTGATCACCAGCCGCTACCCGGTGGTGAGCGACCTCGGCGCCATGGGGGTCGCCGCCGTGGCCGGTGCCCTGGCGGGGACCTGGCTGGCGGGCCCCCTGCTCTACGCCGTGCTCGGGGCGCGACCCTTCCGCCACCTCGTGCCGGGCGACCTGGGGCGGCCCGCCGCCCTGGCCGTCGTGGCGATCACGGTGGTGGCGCTGTTCGTCGCCCCGGGGGGTCGCTTCGACGGAGACCCCCGCTCGCTCAACGGCCGGGCGCCGGAGACCGCGGCGCTCGAAGAGGAGTTCGCCGATCGCTACGGCGGCTTCGGGACCGGTGGCATGGCGGTCGTGTCGGACCCCGAGCTGGACGGAGCGCTCGCGAAGGCCGCGCGGGTCCAGGCGGCGGCCGAGGGCGTGGCGGGCGTGACCGTGGCCGGGCCGCTGGCGGTCCTGCCGGGTGCCGGAGAGGTGGCGGAGCGGCTCGCGGTGCTGCCGTCCTCGGAGGTCCTCCAGGCGGACCTCGTCGCGGCGGCGGAGCAGGTGGGCTTCGTGCCGGCCGCGGTGGCGGGGGTCACCGTCCCGCGCAGTCCGAGGGTCCACCCGGTGACCTGGACCGGGACCCCGCTGGAGGAGCTGGTCGCTCGTCACGTCCGGGAGGTGGAGGGGGGCTTCGAGGTCATGCTGGCCCTGGTCTTCGCCGACGACGAGCGTGCGGCTTCCGTGGAGCAGGCTGTGGTGGCCGCCGTGCCCGACGCCGACCTGCTGATCCCGGCCCGGCTGGCCGCTGCGGGGGTCACCGAGATCCGGGCCGAGCTGCTCCGCCTGGGCGGGCTCTCCATCGTCGGGATCCTGGTGCTGCTGACCCTGCTCTACCGGGAGCCCCGCAAGGTCTTCGCGGCGGTGGTGCCCTGCGTGGCGGCGGTGGTGTGGACCGCCGGCGTGCTGGCGTGGATCGACCGCCCCTGGAACGCGGTGAGCACCTGCTCGATGGTGCTGATCCTCGGGCTGGGGCTCGACTACGGCGTGTTCATGGTCGAGGCGGCGACCCACGGACGGCGCCAGGCGACCAGCCACGCCGTGCTGATGAGCGCCCTGACCACGGTGGTCGGCTTCGGCATCCTGATCAGCGCCGACAGCCCGGCTCTGAACGGCGTGGGCACGGCGACCCTGGTGGGCGTGGCGGCGGCCTCGCTGGTGGCCCTGGCGCTGGTGCCGCGGCTGGTGCGGGGCGAGCCGATCCTCGGCCCCCGCCTGGCGCTGTGGTGCCGGCGTGGGGCCTGGGCGCTGCTGGTGCTGGTGCACCTCGACCTGGGCGTCATGCTGCGCTTCTGGCTCCAGCCCCCTCAGCTCGACGAGGTCCTGCCGGACTGGACCCTGGAGGTCGACGGCCAGGAGCGCCGCCTCGGTCCCAACCGGCTCCTGCGGGACCAGGGCATCTGGGCGGTGTCGCTGGAGGGCAGCCCCTACGCCTCGGGCTACGCCATCGGCGCCCTCACCACGGACCTCAACCACGACCTGGAGACCGAGACCCTGGGGCAGTTCCGGGAGCACGTGCCGACCTGGCTCGGCCGCTACCTGGTCCTGAAGATCTCGATGCTCTTCGGCGCCCACCTGGACGACTACATCCAGCCGGAGCACCTCGCCGAGCTCGAGGGGACCTCGGAGGCGATCCCGGACCCCTGGTGGTGGCTCGGGGACCAGTACTCGCGGATGGTCTACTACCACGCGCTGCACGACCTCGGACAGGCCTTCGCCGACACCCCGCTGGTGGTCGCCTGCACCGGGTTCATGGCCGGTCCGGGCTCCACCGTCGACGGCCACTGGCTGCTGGGTCGCAACTTCGACTTCGACGGTGGTGCGGTCTTCGACCGGGACAAGGTGGTGATCTTCCGGCAGCCCGAAGCGGGCCACGCCTACGTGAGCGTGGCCTTCAGCGGCATGGCCGGGGTGGTCTCCGGCCTGAACGCGGAGGGGCTGGCGCTGGGGGCCAACGCCGGGGCGAGCGACGCGCCGATCCGCATGGGCATGCCGATGAGCCTGATCCTGCGGGAGGTCCTCCAGTACGCCAGCAGCCTGGACGAGGCCGAGGCCATCCTGCGCGGCCACAAGGGCTTCGTCTCCGAGCTGGTGATGGTGGTGGACGGCGACGCCGGGGAGGCGGCGCTGTTCGAGCTCACGCCGGAGCGGGTCGTGAGGGTGCCGGTGGACGGCGACCTGGGGGTGTCCAACCACTTCCGCAGCCCCGAGTACGCCTCGGACCTCGCCAACCGCGAGCGCCTGACCACCATCACCACCGTGCCCCGGCTGGCGCGCGTCGAGGAGCTGCTGGAGCGTCACCGCGGGTCCCTGGACCTGGCCACGGCGGCCACCATCCTCGGCGATCGGCGCGGGGTCGGCGACCGACAGCTCGCGCCCGGCCACCGCCACGCCCTCGACGCCGACATCGCCACCCACTCGGTGGTGATCGACGCCACCACCCGCACCATCTGGGTCTCCCGCTACCCGAACCTCGCCGGCGGCTACGTCGCCTGGCAGCTCGACGAGGCCCTCGAGGGTGCCCTGCGGCCGCTGGAGGTCGTGCCGCCCCGCCAGGTCCAGCGGACCCTCGACGTGCACCTGGGACGCAGGCTGGTGCGTCGCGCCGAAGGGGCGGCGCCGGAGGAGGCGGAGGCGCTGCTGGAGCGTGCGCTGGAGCTGATGCCCGGTCACCCCTGGCCGCTGCTGGAGCTCTCCCGGGTCCGGGTGCGGCAGGGGCGCCTGGAGGAGGCCGAGGCCCTGATCGAGCAGGGCCGGGCGGCCCCTCCGGAGTACCGGGACCACCTGGACGAGGCTCTGGAAGCCCTCGAGGAGGCCCGGTGATCGCCACCCTCTGGCTCGGCTGCGTGGGCTGGCCGGTCGCCCCGCCGCCTCCCTCCGTGGAGGTCTACCACCAGTTCGCCATCGAGGCCCGGGGGAGGGCCTTCGCCGGCATGGCGGTGGTGCGCATCGACGGGCCCGCCTACTCGCTTGTGGCCATCACCCCGGGTGGGGTCGAGCTGTTCTCGGTCTCGGGCGACGGGGACCAGGACAGCGTCTCGGCTCCCCAGGAGGACCTGGAGGCCATCCTCGGCCGGCTCCCCTTCGACCGCGACCTCCACCTGCTCTACAGCTGGTCCTGCGGCCCGACCGCCCGCTGTCGGGTCGGCGGGGGCTGGATCGAGGAGGGGCCCTCGCCGGAGGGCTGGCTCAGGTCATGGACGGGCCCGGGAGGGCCTGCCCTGGTGACCATCGAGGACGGGCGAGCCACCCTGGAGGACCCCCGGAGGGGATACAGGCTCAAGGTCGTCGGTGAGGAGATCCGTGTCCCCGTCCGCTGAGCCTCGGAGCTGGCCCGGTCTCGACGGCTGGGTCCTGGTGGTCCTGGCCGCCGTGCTGGTCTGCTGGTGGCTGGTGCGGGGGCGGGTGGGTCCGGACCTGCACGTGGGGGTCCTGCTCCTGGTCGATGCGGCCTACCTCGGGGCCACCTGGTGGAGCCGTCGATGATCCGGGCCGCGATCGTCATTCCGAGCAAGGACAACGTCGCCACGATCGCCGACGTGGTGACCCGCAGCCTGGCGCAGCTCCCCGACGTCTACGTGGTCGACGACGGCTGCGTGGACGGCACGGGAGCGGCCGCGGAGGTCGCCGGGGCCACCGTGCTCACCCACCCGGTCAACCGGGGCAAGGGCGCGGCGCTGCTCACGGCCTTCGAGCGACTCGTCGAGGATGGCTTCACCCACGCCATCTGTCTCGACGCCGATGGCCAGCACCTGCCCGAGGAGGTCCCCCGCTTCCTCGCGGCGCTGCGGCGTGAGCCCTTCGCCATCCACCTCGGTGTGCGGGACATGGCGGGGGCGCCGGGACGGAGCACCTTCGGCCGTGACTTCTCCAACTTCTGGGTCTGGGCCGAGACCGGACACCGGGTGGGGGACAGCCAGTCCGGCTTCCGGGTCTACCCGGTCAACGAGACCCTGGCCCTGGGTCTGGGTGGGGGTCGCTACGAGCTGGAGGTCGAGGTCCTGGTCCGCGCCATGTGGAGGGGCATGCCGGTGCGGGACCTGCCCTGCGGCGTCTACTACCCGGACCCCGACGAGCGGGTCAGCAGCTTCCGTCCCCTCCACGACAACGCCCGCATAAGCTGGATGAACACCCGGCTGGTGCTGCTGCGGCTGATCTGGCCGCCGCGGTGGCTCAACCGCCTGCCGGAGCCACCGCGTCCGGACCTCGCCGAGGACCTCCAGTACGCGTCCGGCCGCTGGACCGGCCAGGCCAAGGGCACCCTCGGCTGGTACCGCTTCGCCTTCAGCGTGATGCGCGTGCTGCCCCGCGTCCCCTGCTACGGGCTGTTGGGCATCGTCGCCTTCTACTACCTGCTCACGGCCCGGTCCGAGCGGCTGGGTCTCGGGGCCTACCTGCGGCGGATCCGGCCCGACCTGGGGTCCATCGGGCGGCTGCTGGGCACCTGGCGCATCATCCTCAACTTCTCGATGGCGGTCCACGACCGCTTCCGCCTGCTCTTCCAGGGTCGGACCTACTTCCAGTTCGAGAGCGAAGGGGCCGAGGGTGCTCGGGCGCTCGACAAGAGCGAAGGTGTGATCCTGTTCACCTGCCACCTCGGCAACGCCGACCTGGCGGGGGTGGCCCTGAAGCAGGACGGTGTGACCCGGCAGCTCAACCAGGTCCGCTACCACGCCGTCGACGACAACTACGCGATGCTGCTCAAGCACTTCAGCGGAGACGGAGCACCGCGCTTCATCACCTACAACAGCACCAAGGGGCTGGCGTCCCTGGGGGTGATCAAGGCCCTGCGCCGCGGCGAGGTCGTGGCGGTGCACGTGGACCGTGTGGTCGACGACCGCAAGACCCGCGTGCCCTTCCTCGGGGGGTCCATCGAGCTGCCCACGGGGCCCTTCCTCCTGGCGGCGATCTCCGGGGCTCCGGTGGTCGCCATCGCCTGCTTCAAGGAGACCCCCTGGCGCTACCGGGTCGTGGCGGCGCCACCCAAGGTCCTGACCTTCCGCTCACGCAAGGAGCGGGAGCGGGACCTCCAGGCGTGGGCCACGGAGTACGCGAGCCAGCTCGAGGAGTGGGCTCGGCGCTACCCCTTCCAGTGGTACAACTTCCACGATCCCTGGGACCTGTCGGAGCTGGCTGCGGAGGAGACGATGTCCGCGCCGCCGGCGGTCGGGAGCTGAGCGACGGGCCCTACGGCGTGGCGTTGCCGTTGGCGCCATAGTTCTCGCGGATGTAGGCGTGGATGTCGGCCACGGTCTTCATCTCCATGACCGCCTTGTCCGCGACCCTCACGCTGAATGTCTTCTCCAGGGCGAC
>CAZCVP010000027.1:14847-50799 GCA_964501915.1 uncultured Enterobacterales bacterium | reverse complement strand
CCACCAACATCCCGGCCACACCTCCCACACCGGCACCTTCTCCACCGGCCTCCGTCTCAGCCGACCCTGACAGCGTGGACACCGGCCCACCGGGAACCCCAGCAGGTCCTCCAGCCTCTCCGCCATCGTCGCACCCTCGGCCAGGGCCTGCGGTGGCTCCAGCGGCGGCTCTCCGGTGGACGAGATGCACCACGCCCGGTGCCGGGCTCGGGCCGTCACCAGCCGGCGGGGCACGGACGCTGGGGAATAGACCCCGTTCGGCCCCGGAAGGTCACGGTGTCTTCGGTCACCGCCAGGATCCGAGCGTTCGACAGCGCCACCCGCTCGACGTCGCGGCCCAGGTAGGTGAGCACGTGCTCCACACCCTGGTCGGTCCAGTGGGCTCCTGGTCTGGCGGAGCACCTCGGGCCGCACGGCCAGGTAGACGCTGGTGGTGTCGAGCTTCTGGTGTCCAAGGAGCGTCTGATGATGCGCAGGTCGACACCGTCCTCCAACAGGTGGGTGGCGAACGCATGTCGGACCGAGCGCGAACTCGAGCTCCTCCGGGATGTCCTCGACCAGGTCGTGGAAGGTGCCGGCCGAGCACTTCCGCAGCCCACCCCCCATCGCCTTGACCTGGCCCCGGACGCTGTGGATGAGCAGGGTGCGGGACCGGACGCCAGCAGCCCTGGCTCGGAGCACCGCGAGGGAGGCCTGGGTGTCCTTGCGTCGGTGCTGGATGGGAGCGAGCAGGGTGGCGTCGATCCGGGCCAGGCGTGCGAGGACCTCGGCATCGACCTTGTCGCACTTGTTGTCGGCGGCGTAGACCAGTGCCACCTTGTGGGGGTTGACGACGTAGACCTCGGGGACGAGCTCCTGGAGGAGACGGCTGAGCCACGGGGAGTGTCGTCCGACCTCGAGGGCGGCGCGGATCACGCCTTGTCGATGGGGCCCTCAAGATCTGTGCCTGGTCGGGGGCGGGCTCCGGCACATGGCCGCTGGCGCGGCCACGTCAGTTGTCGAAGGGGCGCTAGGCGACGTCGGGCCTCACATCTGGTGCGGATGACGGGGCTTGTCTCGCGTGCTAAGATGTCTATGATGATGTACATCTACTGGTGATCACGTGAGCAAGACCTACTCCATTGCCCAAGCCCGGCAGAACCTCCCAAGACTCGTTCACGAGGCTGAGGCGGGGGTTCCCGTCGAACTCACCCGGAGGGGAAAGCCGGTGGCTGTCGTTGTCTCGGTCCATGAGTACCAGCGGCTCACTGGACAACGTCCCGACTTCATGGAGTCCTATCGAGCCTGGCGCGTCGAGCATGACGTCGACAACCTCGATCTCGATCCTGACGAGATCTTCGGTGATCTGAGGGACCCTTCCCCCGGCCGCGAGTTCAACTGGGACTCATGAAGTACCTCCTCGACACCAACGTCCTCTCCGAGCCCATGAAGAAGGCCCCGAACGTCGGGGTCCTCACCATGCTGGCAGAGAGATCTGTCGACTCAGGCATCTCAGCTCCCACTTGGCACGAGCTCCTGCGAGGAGCACTGCGGGTTCCCCGTGGCAAGAGACGGGTCGCTATCCTCGACTACCTCGAGGCCCGGGTCTTCCAAGCATTCCCGATCCTTCCCTACGACCATGTCGCGGCCCGCTGGCACGCCGAAGAGCGCAGCCGCCTCGAGGCCGTAGGCAAGACCCCGCCCTACATCGACGGCCAGATCGCTTCCATCGCCAGCACCACCGGTTTGACCCTGGTGACCGGCAATATCCGCGACTTCGAGAGCTTCCAGGATCTGCTGATCGAGTCTTGGCTGCAATAGCCAGCGTCGGGATCCACGGACTGTCGCAAAAAAGGGCTTCAATTGGAGATTGGCTAGGAACTGGTAGGCTAGGAGCGGACCGACACCGCCCGCGACACCCCCACCATCATGTCCGCTCTTGGCCTGTGTTGAACGAGGCCGCGACGCCGGGCGCGATCCCCCGAAGACGCCATGGCCGCGGTCGGTGCAGTGGTCAGACCTCACCACGTGCCGCAGGCCGACCCTCGGTGGACCGATACCTGCCGGGGCGGCCACAACTCGGTCCGCTGAGACTCACCGACCTGAGTTGTGGCCACTC
The DNA here is from genome assembly GCA_964501915.1 of uncultured Enterobacterales bacterium. GTDB lineage: Bacteria > Myxococcota_A > UBA796 > UBA796 > CAJQPC01 > CAYFPX01. The sequence goes on along the minus strand of CAZCVP010000027.1, from coordinate 48,701 downwards.
TTCGCAGCGCTGATGACAGGGGCGGACAGGTCGTCGCTCGGTGGGAAGGGACGGGGGGCCGGGTCGTTGTTGCGTAGCGATCCCGGTGTCCGGCCCTCGGCGTTCCCGTTGCGCGGGTCGAGGCACGGTCGCCGGGGCCTGACGGGGTAGATCGACGCCACCGCCACGAGGCGGTCCTCGCCCTTGAACTCCCCTCCCTCGAACAAGCGAAGCCCGCGGCCCTGCAAGGCCACGGGCTTCGACGTGCAGGCCCCAGCAGTAACAAGCTTCAACGGGCCAGCACGGCGCCACGAGCGCGGTGCCAGCGTATTTCCGGTCTCGATGCGTAGCAAGGCCATTTGCCGTCGTGGCGTACCGGCCCGATCTGTCCGGCCGGCGGGGCACGGACACTGGGGCATGGAGCCCGTTCGGCCCCGGAAGGTCACGGTGTCCTCGGTCACCGCCAGGATCCGAGCGTTAGACAGCGCCACCCGCACGACGTCGCGGCCCAGGTAGGTGAGCACGTGCTCCACACCCTGGTCGGTCCATTGGGCTCCTGGTCTGGCGGAGCACCTCGGGCCGCACGGCCAGGTAGACGCTGGTGGTGTCGAGCTTCTGGTGTCCAAGGAGCGTCTGGATGGTGCGCAGGTCGACACCGTCCTCGAGCAGTCCCGCAGGTGGTGGAGGAGACGACCGCTCAGCATCACCACCCTCGGTCGAGCCCCCTTGCCACGCCTCACGAGGAGGAGCCCCCGCCCGGACGGGACGTCGCAGGGCTGGTGGGCCACGACCTCTCCGACCCGGGACCTGCGGCCCACACGCGTCCGAGCTGGGGGAATGGACTGAAGATCTTACCGGATTGCACGGTTGCCGTGAATGCGGTATCATGCACCATGCAGCGGAGGACGACGTTGTGATCCAGAGCTTCGGCAACAAGATCACCGAGGACCTCTTCCACGGCAATCCAAACAGGAGAGCCCGAAAGCTACATCCCCATCTCATCCGTGCAACCCTCAGAAAGCTCGACATGATCAACGCTGCACATCGCCTCCACGACCTGCAGTCACCTCCTGGCAGCCGCTTGGAGCCCCTCCGTGGAGATCTCGTCGGCTTCCACAGCATCCGCGTCAACGACCCGTGGCGGATCATCTTCCGCTGGGAGGCCGCTGGACCCCACGATGTCCAACTCGTCGACTATCACTGACAAGGAGAGCCCCATGCTTCCACATCACCGAGTCCCGACCCACCCGGGTGAGATCCTGCTCGAGGAGTTCCTCAAGCCGCTCGAGCTCACCCAGGTCGAGCTGTCCCGGCACCTGGGGGTCCCCGTCCAGCGCATCAACGAGCTGGTCCGTGGCAAGCGGGGTGTCACTCCCCAGACGGCCTGGTTTCTCTCTCAGGCGCTGAATACGACTCCCGAGTTTTGGATGAACCTCCAGTCCGCGAGGGATCTGGTCCTCAACAGGCCTGAGCAGGACATCGATCCTCTCGCACAAGCAGGGAAGTGAGCTCGAGACTCTCGCGGCCTTGAAGTGATCCATTATTCCTTGGAGTCGCGACGCCTCCCAGCGTCCCGCCCCGCCCTGTGGAGCCAGAGGCCCGACGGACCCCCTCGGCTCGGCCCCGGAGCTCCAGACGCCGGCTAGTCGACCTCGCTGTACGGCACCACCGTCACCTCCCCGAGCGAGGCAGCAGCCTCATCGATGTCGGCAGCCGTGGCCACGAGCACGATGAGGGCGTTCTCCGGGTCGTAGACCTCCGCGATGGCGGCGTTGGCGTCGTCGATGGTGACGGAGGCCATGGCCTCCACGTAGGCCGGCTCGTCGTAGCCCCGGAGGTGCAGGTCGTAGAGGTTGTCCAGGCGCTTGGCCGTGGTGTCGGCGAGGAAGGGGGCCCCCTTGACCCGGGCCGCGCGGGCCTGGTCGAGCTCCTCGGCGGAGACACCCTCGGACTCGACGAGCGCCATCTGGTCCAGGACGAGCTGGACGGCGTCGACGGCATACTCGACCCCGGGGGCCAGGATGGCCAGGTAGGGACCCCCCTGGACCTTGGTCCGGGTGAAGCCGTAGGCGTAGTAGCTCCAGCCGCGCTCGACGCGGACCTCCTGCATCAGGCGGGCCTGGAAGGAGAAGCCGCCGTAGACGTCGTTGCCCAGCAGGTAGGCCGGGAAGGTGGCGTCCTGGTAGCGAGCACCCGGGTGACCGATGACGGCCTGCACCTGGGTCCGCTCGGGCTTGTCCACGATCACGACACGACGACCCTCGCGGGCCGGGGCAGGCGGGATCGGCTCGGTGGTCGGGACCTCGCCGGCCATGGCCTCGAGGATCTCGGCCACGTCACCTCGCGCACCGGCGTCGAAGGCGCCTCCCAGAGCGAGCACGGCGTTCGAGGAACGCATCCAGGTCTCGTGGTAGGTGCGCAGGTGCTCGACGGTGATCTCGTCGAGAGAGGCGAGGGTGCCCAGCTCCGAGCGGCCGTAGGCATGGTCGGGACCGTAGAGCTCCTGGAGGTAGACCCGGGAGAGCAGGTCACGGTCGGAGTCGAGCTCCTCGCGAAGCTCGTTGCGGACCTCGTCCTTCAGCTCCTCGAGGGCGTCGGCGTCGAAGGCGGGCTGGGTGAGGGCCTCGGTGAGCAAGGCCGCGAACTCGGGCCAGGCGTCGCGCGGCACGGTGGCGTAGAGGGTGAGGCTGTCGGGACCGACGGCCGGCCAGACGCTGGCGCCCAGGCGCTCGATGTGCTCCTCGAACTGGATCCGGTCGCGCTGGGCGGTGCCGCGCAGCAGCAGGGAAGCCGTGAGGTTCGCCGTGCCGGGGATCTCCTCGACGTCGGAGCCGTGCTTCCAGCCCAGGTTGAGGTGGAGCAGCGGCGAGGTGGGATCGAAGAGGAAGATGAAGCTGGCGCCGGCGACCTCGGCCTCGGCCAGGTGACCGCGGGCGAGACGGGGCAGGGCCTGGGCATCGCGGGCCTCCAGAGCCGGACCGGGGGCGATCTCCGGCAGCTCGACCAGGTCGGGGGTGGTGACACCGTCGGGGACCTGGGTGGCACGGCCGATGCCCACGGTGGAGCGGGCCGGCACGAGGTGGGTCGACGCCACGCGCTGGACATCGGCCGGGGTGACGGACCCGAGGGCATCGAGGTGCTCGACACCGAGGCGCCAGTTGCCGCCCGCTGTCCAGTACCAGCCCAGCAGCTCGGCCTTGCCGGCGGCGTTCTCCATGCCCTCCCACGCTTCGGCGCGGATCTGGTTCACGCCGCGCTCGACTTCGGCCTCGGTCACGCCCTCGGAGGCCAGGCGGGCGAGCTCGGCGAAGAGGACCGCCTCGAGGTCCTCGGCCGAGAGACCCTCGCGGGCCGTGGCGGCGATCTCGAGGAGGCTGGGCTCCTGCATGCCGTAGAAGAAGCTGGACACGGAGCCGGCGAGTCCCCGGTCCTGGAGCGCCCGCTTGAGGCGACCGGACTGGCCGGTGGTCAGGATGGCGTCGAGGACCTCGATGGCCGGGATGTCCGGGCTGGACAGGTCCGGGACCTTGAAGCCGACCTGGAGACGGTCGCTGGTGGTGGCGATCTCGACCTCCACGCGCCGCTGCTCGGTCTGCTCGGGCTCCAGGGCAAGAGGCACCCGGGCGATGGTGGAGGCGGGCAGGTCGCCGTAGTGCTCCTGGATGAGCTGCGCGGTGGCGTCGGGCTCGAGGTCGCCGACGAGCACGAGGGTGGCGTTGTTGGGCGCGTACCAGGTGGTGTAGAAGTCCGTGCAGTCCTCCACAGTCAGGGCCTGGAGGTCCTCTTCCCAGCCGACGGTGGGCCAGCCGTAGGTGTGGGAGGTGAAGGCGGTGTTCCAGAGCTTCTCGTTGAGCTTGCCGTCCGGGTCGTTGTCGGTGCGCAGGCGGCGCTCGTTGATGACGACCTCGCGCTCGCTGTCCAGCGCCTGGGCGTCGACGACGAGCTGGGTCATGCGGGTGGACTCGAGCTCGGCCAGGGTGGCCAGACCCGCGACGGGAATGGACTGGATGTAGACCGTCTCGTCGAGCCAGGTCCAGGCGTTGAGACCCTCGGCACCGAGGCCCTCGACGGTCTGGTCGTAGTGACCGTCCGGGTAGACGCTGGTGCCCTTGAACATCATGTGCTCGAAGAGGTGGGCCAGGCCGGTCTTGCCTGGCTTCTCGTCGCTGGAACCGACGCCGAACCAGGTGTGGTAGGCCACGACGGGGGCCGAGTCGTCGGGAACGACGAAGAGACGGAGGCCGTTGTCGAAGACGTAGTGGTGGGCCTCCAGACCCCCGAGGAAGTCGGCGGCCTCGACCAGGAGGGGACCGGCCGGAGCGGCGGCGGCGTCGGTGACAGGCGGCGCCTTGGGCGGACAGGCCAGAAGGGCGAGGAAGAGCACGAGAACCTCCGAACCGGGGAGGTTGGCTAATCACTTCCGCGGGGAGCAGGTACCGTATACGCGGCTGCAATTGAGCTGGACGATCTCGTCGGGCCCGACGTCGATGGTCCCCACGCTCTTCAGCGAGTCGTCCTCGGTGAAGCGGGCCTGGACCTTGTAGCGCCCGACCGGCACGACACCGGGTGAGAAGCGACCCTCTGCGCCGCTCAGGCGAACCTCGTGGGCATAGCCGGTCACCTGCACCCGCCCCGTCACCTTGGGAGCCTCGGTGGGCTTCCTGGTGCGACGGGAGGGCCGCCGCGGGGCCTCCTCGACGGCCTCCTCCGCCTCGGACTCCGTGGGGGTCGCGGGCGCCGCCAGACGCAGGGGCACCGTGGGCGAGGCGAGCTGGGACGGGGGCGCACCCTGGACGGCCGGCGCCGGGCCGGGCCGGCTGGTCCACCACAAGAGACCTGCACCGACCAGGATCAGGGCCGCGCCGGCACCGATGGCGGGCAGCTTCCAGGAGCGGGCCGGGCCGGGCCTGTCCGGTGACCGGGGCACGACGGACCGGACCGGCGGTGGCTCCAACGCCAGTGGATCGGCCTCGGTCTCGAAGAGGTCGCCGAGATCGGTGGGGGGCAGGGTGGCCGAGCCGGACCCGAAGGCGGCCCGGGGAGCTCCGTCGGACCGCAGGCCGAGGTCGACGGGGCTCATCGGGGTGGGCATGAGCAGGGGCTTGGGGATCTCGAAGCCGGAGTCGTCGAACTCCAGGCCCGTCAGCTCACCATCGACCGGAGCGGGCGCGTTGGCGCGGGCCCGCGGCACGGCCTGCTCGGCCCAGTCGCGCAGCAGCTCGCCTTCCAGGGTGCGCTGGAGGCCGATGCAGAAGCGCTCGACGCCGCGGGCATCGGGACGGTTGGTCGCCAGGTAGGAGAGCATGCTGCCGATCAGGCGCACGAGGTCCTCCGAGGAGCCCCCCGTGGCCCGCCAGAGGTCGTCCATCACCTCCTTGATCCTGGCGGAGTGGCGGTCCGGAGCCGCCGAGCAGCGACCGAAGCCGGAGCCGGTGATCATCTCGTAGGCCATCACGCCGAGGGAGTAGACATCGGCGGCGTGGGAGTCGAGGCCGTCCATCCGCTCCGGCGCCATGTAGGTCATGGAGCCGAAGGTGAAGGCCTCGGTCCGGGCCTCGCGCCCGGTGAACTCGGCCCGGCTGGCGCCGAAGTCGAGGATCTTGACGTCGCCCTCGGGTGTGAGGCGCACGTTGCCGGGCTTGATGTCGCGGTGGAGCAGCCGCAGGGGCTGGCCCCCCGGGCCGGCGGTGGTGTAGGCCACGTGCAGGGCCCCGGCGACCTCGGCGAGGATCTGGAGGGCCACCGAGGGCGGCACGGGTCCCAGGGTCAGGAGCTGCTGGAGGTCCGCGCCATCGACCAGCTCCATCACGACGGTCCACCGGTTGCGCAGCCTCACCAGGCCGTGGACCTCGACGATGGCCCGGTGCCGGACGAGCCCGAGCATCCGGGCCTCGTCGCGCAGGCGCTGGGCGTACTCCTCGGTGACCTCGCCTTCGGCGTTGAGGACCTTGAGCGCCACAGGCCGGGAGAAGCCCCCGGAGGAGGTCCAGTCCGCCAGGTAGACGGTGCCGAACCCCCCCGCCGCGAGGGTCTGGCCGATCCTGTAGCGTCGGCGCCCCTTCACGCTCACTCCACGCGGCAGGTCTTGTAGACCTTGGAACAGTGCAGGGTCTGGAGACTGTCGGGCGCCACCTGGATGCGACCGGCCTTGATGGGTTCACCGTCGGCAAACACGGCCTCGATGCGGTAACTCCCCGCGGGGACCTCCCCAGCCGGCAAGCGGCGGCCACCGCCGATGAGCATGACGCGACTCGCGAAGCCGGTCACCCGCACGATGCCGGTCCCGCCGGTGGCGGCGGGGGCGGTCTCCGGTCCTGTCGGGACCACGACCCCGGCACCCGTCCCGCCCGCTCCGGGCGAACCGGGGCCCGGCGCGGCCTGGGGCGAGGACTTCCCCCGCGCCGGATCGCGACTCGAGCGACCCCTCAGCGTCTCGTCGCGCGGGTTCCAGGGGGTCCCGGGCAGCGGCTCCTCTTCGGCGATCGACGGCTCGCCGGCCGGCGAGATGATGTCCTCCGGCATGTAGAAGTAGACGAGCAGGCCGATGGCCGCCAGGATCAGGGTGCCGAAGACCCACCCGGAGCCGTCGTCCTTGGGACGAGCCGCCCGCTTCCGGTTGAGGGGCTCGGCGTCCCGACCGCGGGGGATGTTGAGCCGGTCGGTGGAGACGTGCTCCCCCTGGTCCGGCTTCTCGAAGACCGCGGTGAGGAACTCGATCGCCTCGACGCGATCCGAGGGCTCCTCGAACTCGCCGGTCAGCAGGTCGTCGCTGTCCAGCAGGTGGACCTCTTCACGGTCGCCGACGGGCTCGTAGACGCCGGAAGGCGGCGCGATGCGGATGTTGGTCTCCTGCTCGTGCAGGGTCTTGGGACGGGGCGCGGGAGGCAGGGTGCCCGGCTCGGCCACCGGCAGCGGCAGGTCGGCCCGAGCCCCCCAGCCGGAGTCCGCGCCCGGGTCGGTGTCCTCCTCCGGACGGCACTCGGCCACCGAGGGGAGCACCTCCGGCCCCTTGGCCGGGGGCTCCGCCAGGTTGGAGACCGGGGTCGAGGAGGAGGGCTGGCTGCGCGTGGTGTCGATGGTCTCCTCGATGACGTTGCCGGAGAGGTCGTCCTGCACCTGGGCCTTCTGGGCGGGCGTCCTCAGCGACGCGCCCACGAGCCTCTCGGCCCAGTCCCGCAGGGTGAGGCCAGGGAGCTTGCGGCTCAGCTCGGCACAGCGTCTCTCCAGGTCCCGGGCCCGCGGACGCGCGGACGCCTCGTAGGCCAGACACGAGGTCAGCAGCGGCCCGACGACCGCCACGCCCTGGCCCCGGGTGAGGCCCCAGAGACGGGCCAAGGCCTCGCTCATGCGGCGGGCGTGGCGCTCCGGGTCGGGCGTGGTCTTGCCCAGCCCCTCCCCGGCCAGCATCTCGAAGAGCACCGCCGCCAGGGCGTAGACGTCTCCCTCGGGACCGTCGACGAAGTCGATGCGTTCCGGAGACATGTAGGCCGCCGACCCGAAGTGGAGGTTGCGGGTCTCCGCCTCCCGACCGACGAACTCCGCCCGGGCCACGCCGAAGTCGAGGACCTTGACCTCTCCCGCCGGGGTGATGCGGATGTTGGAGGGCTTCAGGTCCCGGTGCAGGACCTTGAGGGGACGTCCGTCGGGCCCCTTGCGGGTCCAGGCCACGTGCAGGGCGCCGGCCACCTCGGCGACGATCTCCAGGGCGGCCGCGGGGGGCACGGGACCCGACTGGAGGAGCTGCTTCAGGTCGGTGCCCTCGATGTACTCCATCACCACCGTCCAGCGACCTGCCAGCTCGACGAGTCCGTCCACGGCGACGATGGCGCGGTGGCGGATCAGCGCCAGCAGGCGAGCTTCGTCCCGAAGCCGCTGGGTGAACTCCACGTTCTCGGTGAGCCCGGGGTTGAGGACCTTCAGCGCCACCAGCTTGGTGAAGCCGCCCTGGCCGATCAGCTCCGCCTTGTAGACGGTCCCGAAGGACCCCCTGGCCACGGGACTGAGGATGCGGTAGCGGCGCCGTTCGTTCATCGACGGGCCACCATCGTACCGGAGGTCCTGGTGGAACGGGCGGCGGTGAGGAGGAGAGTGCTCACCCGGTGATGTCCTCCGCCTCCCGCCCAGACGACATCAGCACGGCCACCCAGCGGGTGCTGTCCGAGCTCTCCAGCAGCAGCTTGGCCACGACCATCATCGGCACGCTCAGCAGCATGCCGGCGGGGCCCCAGACGAAGCCCCAGAAGAACAAGGAGAGGAGCACGACCAGCGGTGACAGCCCCAGGCGACGCCCCATCAGGCGTGGGTCGAGGATGTTGCCGATGACGACGTTGATGACGAGGTAGCCGACGGCCACCATGACCGCGCGTCCTGGCCCGATGGCCACCGCGGCCAGGGCGACGGGCGGTGCCGCAGCCACCAGCGACCCGATGGCGGGCACGTAGTTGAGGAGGAAGGCGACGAGGCCCCAGAGCACGGCAAAAGGCAGTCCCAGCAGCGAGCAGAGCAGGCCGGCGAGCACACCGGTGAAGGCGCTCACCACGGTCTTGAGCGCCAGGTAGCGCTGGACCTTGTCGGCCGCCTCGCCCAGGGTGGTCACGGCCGGTGAGCTGGGACCGAAGGCCGCAGCCAGCTTGAGCTCGAGATCGCTGGCCTCCAGCAGGACGAAGCCGGTGGTGACGACCACGATGAGCACGTTGGACAGCAGACCGATGACGGAGGCCAGGCCCTGGCGGATGGCGCCGAGGAAGAAGCCACCGGTGAGGACCTGCTGGGTCTCCAGGGCGGACTCCGGCACGCCCAGGTCCACGAGCGCGGCGCGGCTGTCGCTCACCAACCGGTCGAAGGCCCCCTGGTACTGGTCGATGGAGGCGGTGAAGGAGGCGACGGAGTCCACCAGCAGGGCGCCGAAGCCGAAGAGCGCGATGCCCACGCCGACCATCACCAGGACGACGGCCAGGGTCTTGGGCACGCCGTGGCGGCGCAGGCGGGCGACGCCCGGCGCGGCGAAGGCGGCCAGCAGCAGGGCGAAGACGACCGGAAGGGCGACCTTCTCCGCCACCCGGAGGCCGGCCACGATGACCACCAGCGCGGCGGTACCGAGCAGGAGGTTCTGGACCCTCACGGTGGGCGCCGTCATCGGGCGAGCTCCCGGACCGCCTGCCAGGCGACGGGGTCGGTGAGCAGCGGATCGTTGTGCCCGGCGCCCTGGACCCAGATCGGCTCCGGCGAGCCGGGAAAGGCGGCGGCCAGGATCGGGGGGTGGGTGGGGCGGATGAGGTCGTCGTCGGTCCCGTGCACGATGACCACCGGGCAGTCGATGGTCGCGGCGTGAGCGGTGGTCTCGAACCGGTTGCGCATGAGGAGTCCGACGGGCAGCCAGGGGTAGGTGTCCTGGGCGACCCGAACGGCCGAAGCATAGGTCGCGAGCAGCGCCAGGGCCCGTGGACGGTGCCGGGCGGCGAGGGCCGTGGCCACGCCGCCGCCCAGGCTGCGGCCGACGATGACGATGTCTTCGGCTGCGTAGCGTTCCCGCAGCCAGGTCCAGGCGGCCTCCGCGTCCTGGCTCAGGCCCGCTTCGGACGGGGCGCCCGCGCTCCCGGGGTAGCCACGGTAGTTGGCGTGGAGGACGGAGACGCCCTCGGCCCGCCAACGCGCGTAGGCGAGGGGATCGGCGCCGACGCTGGTGGCGTTGCCGCTGAAGTAGAGCACCGCCCGGGGTCCGGGAGTCTCGATGAACCACCCGTAGAGGCGGGTGCCGTCCTCGGCGACCAGGGAGAGCTCCCGGGCGCCCTGGAGCTCGGCCTCTCGGGAGAGCCAGGCGGCGCTGAGCTGCGGGGCCGGGAAGACGAGCCTCGGCTCCAGGGCGAACATCGCCACGCAGATGAAGACGTAGATCCCCGCCAGGACACCCAGTCCATTGAGGGCCGTGGTGGCGAGGGACTCCAACGGCTAGTCGAAGGAGAACGCGTCGTCGTCGTCGCCGCTGTCGTCCTTGTCCCAGTCCGCGTCGAAGAGGTCCGACACCGAGTCCCCGTCGGCCTCCGGGGCGAGGGGCTCTGCGGGCTCTTCGGACTCCTCGGGCCTCGGTGGTGAAGGGCGGTCCTGGCGGGGCCGGGGGGCCCTGGGAACCCGGTACACCGTGGGCTTGGCGAAGGGGTCGTCCTCGTCGACCGGCTCGCCCTCGTCCCAGTCCTCCACCGAGTCCTCGAGGTCGACGTAGTCCGCCGAGTCCCAGGACTTCTCGTCGTCGTCGAGCACGGCCTGGCCCACGAAGCTCGGGCGGATGACGCCCTTGACCTTGCCCTCCAGGGCCAGGTCGAGGATCTCCTCGGTCAGGGGCTCCGAGCCGTCCGCCTCCCGCGCGATGCGCACCAGCGGCGTGGCGAACCACTCCGGCTCCCGCACGGAGCTGAGCACGACGCCCCAGCGACCGTCCTCGAGCTCGAGGATCGAGCCGGGGGGGTAGCGGCCGACCCGGTTGACGAAGACCTGGAGGATCAGGGGGTCGTAGTAGGTGCCGGACTGGGCCCACATGTGGGCGATGGCGTCCGGGGGGACCATGATCGGCCCCTCCCGCCGCGGGCGGGTGATGGTGTCGTAGTCCTCGGCGATGCGCAGGATCCGCGAGTAGAGCGACGGGGTGCGCTCGTCGTCGAAGTCCCGGTGGTGCTGGAGGCAGGACAGCATCCGGTAGATCTTGGCCTCGTGGAAGCCGCGCTGGCGGAGCAGCACCCGAGCCCCGCAGCTCCCGTGGCGCTCGAAGGGGGGGGCGAAGCCGTCCTCCTTCTCCGTGTAGCCCATGTCGTGGTACATCGCGGCGACGCCGAGATCGGCGAGGTCGGCCTCCGGTAGCTGGAGCTCCTTGCCGATGAGCAGGCAGAGGGCGGTCACGTGCAGGGTGTGGCGGACGTGGGGCGGCGCCCGGTCGTCGATGGTGGCGGTGAGCAGCTCCTCGGACTCCTGGCCCGGCGTGAGGTCCACGAAGTCGGTGATCAGACGGCGCAGGCCGACCGGGTTGGGATGTCGGCCGGCCTCCATGTTGGACCAGGTCTCCGACACCTTGAAGGTGGAGCCGCTGTAGACCTTCTGGAACTCCTTGTCGGCCTTCTTGCGCTCCTCGCCGTGGAGACGGAACCGGTAGATCGGCTGGACGTCCACGAACGACATGCCCTGGTTCTCCAGCCAGGTGACCAGGGTGCGACGGGGGTGCCCGCCCTCCATCGGGGGCCCGGCGATGACACCGAGGAGCTTGCGGAGCTGGAGGTTGCTGGGCGCCTGGTGGAAGGACACACCACCGACGAGGTGGCGGTTGAAGTTGTTGTTCAGGTCCTGGCCGTGGTCGTTGCGCGGGTCGAAGCGCACGCGGATGTCGTTGACGTAGACCTGGTTCTCCACGAGCACGACGTGGACGGCGCCGAGCAGGTCCGACAGCGACCTCAGGACCTCCTCGAGCTCCTCCATCGGCTGGTTGAAGGCCGCGTTGCCCTTGTCGTGGATCTGGAAGAGTCGGATGCAGCCCATCAGCCGCTTGCCGAGGCGCTCGCCGACGTCGCGCACCTTGGCGGCCAGCTCCTTGTCCTCGCCCGCCTTGGCCAGCTCGAGGGTCTTCTCCAGGGACTCCTGGGCGGCGTCGAAGTCCGGGGTCTGGACCGGGTCCATGGTCAGGCGTTCCCCTTGAGCCGGTTGTAGCGGACCATGCGCATGCGGAGGGCGTGGCGGCGCAGGTCGACCTCTTCGACCTTGGCCAGGCTGTGCAGGAGCTCGTCGGCCTTCTGCTCATCGACGAGGGCGAGGCCCGAGGCTGCGGCCCACTGGAGATCCCGGCGCCGCATGTCGACCAGCTTGCGCATGCCCTTGCGCACGATCCACTCGCGGAAGGCCCGCATGGCGCTGGCGGCGTCCAGGCGGGCCATGCCCTCGCCGAGGGCCTGGGCCTCGCGTCGGCTGAGGCCGCGCTTCGAGGCCATCTGGTCCGCGTGGCGGCGGAGCATCGGGAAGTCGCGACGGTCGTTGTGGGAGAGCAGCACCTCGATGGAGCGGATCCGGATGTCCTCGTCCGGATCGCCGAGGAAGCGGAACGTGAGCCCTCGCACGGTGTTGTTGTAGGAGGACTTCTCCAGGATGTAGAGGCACTCGTTCTTGAGCAGCCCGTCCGCCACGTCGCCGACCTGGTCGATGATCTGCCAAGCGTGCTCGATGTTCACCGAGCCGAGGATGCGCAGCATGTCGGCTGCGACGGTGCCGCTGCGAGCGAGGAGGCGCTCGGCGATGCGGTCGGTGCTGCCTTCGCAGTGGGTCTCGAGCAGGAGACGGCAGACCTGTCGGCCGTGGGGGGTGGTGACCTCGTCGAGCAGGTCGAGCAGGACCGGCAGGTGGTCTCCGGGCACGCACTCGAGCAGCTCGTTGAACTGGGGCGGTGCTTCCTTCGTGTCGCGGGGCAGGGACTTCACGAGGCGGACCAACGAGGTCCGCTCCACCATCGACTCCAGCAGGTGGGCGGCCCCCTTGCCGGCCTCGCCCAGCTCGTCGACCAGCGCCGAGATCAGGCCGATGAGCAGCAGGAGGTTCTCGAGCTGACCCTCGGTGAGCAGGAAGTCGCGGATCTCGCCGAGCAGCGGCAGGATCTCGTCGACCTCGGCCCGGTCGACCGGGTCGAGCACGATGTCGATGAGCTCGTCCACCAGCTCCAGGCAGTGATCGGGGAGGTAGGCGGACCCGATCTCGTGGTGGAGGAGGCCCAGGTCCTCCGGCGTGAGAGGCAGGTAGGAGGGCTCGGCGGTGAAGTGGTAGACCGGGCTGGGCAGGTCGAAGTGGGGCGGGGCGTTGCTGGAGTAGCGAAGGGCGTGGGCGGTGACGACGTCGGTCTTCCGGCCCTTCTTCTTGGCGGCGCCCGGTTGCTGCTTGCCCTGCTCGTCGGCGATGGCCTGGGCGGCCTGGCCGGAGCGGTCGAGGACTCCACCGTCGCCGGGGTCGTGGGCCCCGCCCGGCTCGCCGTCCTCGAAGTCGCCGGCGGGACCCCCCTGGCCGGCAGCGCCCATCGGCATGTCTTCGTAGTTGAAGTCCAGGTCGTCCCAGTCGGGCTCGTCCTCCTCGTCCTCGTCCTTGGGCACGAAGCCCTCGACGGCGTGGATGTCGATCGAGGAGAACCCGGCCTTCCAGAGCAGGGTCACGATGTCGTCTTCGTTGGAGCGGATCCCGACGTAGCGGATGGAGAGGATCTTGAGCAGGCTCAGCAGCTCGTCCCACTCGACCTCCGGACGGATGACCAGGTTGCGCACGCCGTCGCGGTAGAGCTTGAACGCCAAAGACCGCTCGCGATCACGCTCCAGGTAGACGACCTCGCGGCCCACCACCATCTCGAAGGGCCGGACGCCGAGGGGCAGCACGCCGTGGGCATGGAAGTAGCGCTGGAAGTCCCCGTGCATGCGCTTGAGGAAGATCTTGATGGCCTCGTTGCCGGGGTCGTACATCAGGAAGGACCGCGCGGCCCGGGCCAGGGATCGGATGGCGTCGTTGGCGGCCTTGCCCTGGTCGGACTCGCCGAGGGCGATGCCCGTGGCCGCGGCGTCCGTGAACAGCTCGTCGTCGAGCTCGGGCTCGGGGATGTAGTCCGCCTGTGGCTCCGCCGCGCCACCCTGGTCGGGCTCAACGGGTCCTGGGGTCTCGGCCATTCTCGATCCTCGTACCCTGCGGCGAGGGTAGCACGGAGCCCTGGCGCTGATCAGGAGGGGACGAAGCCCCGACCGAACAGCACCGAGCGCAGGGGGTGCTCTCCGTGGAGCCGGGTCAGGCGGTCGCGGAGATCGTCGATCGCCTTCAAGGAGGTCCGTCCCATGTCCACGTAGGCCACGCAGCCCCCGGCACCGGCCGCCACCGGCGGCACGACGTCGTGGAAGCGACCGCGGTCGCTCTCGCCGAAGGCGCCGCCCCAGCCCGTCTCGTACCACTCGCCGAACAGCGGCTCGAAGAGCGCCACGGCGTCGGCGTCGGGGTCCTCGAAGCGCACGTGGATCGGCAGGTGGTCCCAGGGGGCCTGGGTGCTGACCCAGACCGCGAAGGGGTGGTCGTCCTCGGGCCAGTCGACCAGGACGGGGGCCTGGGCGACCGCCTCGTAGTTCTCCAGGGCGACCACCATCGGGCGCTCGCCGACCTGGCCTCGCTGGCCGCTGCTGGGGTCGACCAGGTCCACACGGACCGCGGCGTAGGCCGGGGCCCCATCGGGGATCTTCGGCACGACATCGCCCAGCTCGTTGCGCATCATGATCGCCGCTTCGGCGATCCAGCCTTCGGCGGCCATGCGCTCGGCGTGGTGGTCGAAGAAGCCGCAGTAGCCCTCGCGGTGCGCCTCCAGGAACATCGTCGGGTGGACGTCGTCGGACTGGAGCCGCTCGGCGGCCCGCAGGAAGGCGGAGGTGGCCTCGAGGTGATCGGCCTCGTCGGAGCCGTCGGCCAGGTAGTCCCGCAGGTGCTGCAGGCCGTCGGCGGGGCGCCCCCAGGCCAGCAGGAGGTGTCCGAGTGCCTGCAGCGCCCGGGCGTGCCCGCCGGCCAGGGTGAGGATCCGACGGTAGGTGTCCGCCGCGGCCTCCGGCTGGGAGAGATCCTCGTAGGCTGCGGCTCGCGTGTGGAGCAGGGCGGCCCGGAAGGGCTCGGACTCCGGGGAGTCTCCCGTGCCCCGCTCGGCCTCGGTGATGTGGGCCAGTGCCGCCTCGGCCTCGCCGGTGGCCAGCTCGGTGGCGGCCAGGGCGTGGAGCAGGTCGGGGCGACCCTCGGAACGCTCCAGGAGGGCCCGGAGCGTGTCACGGGTCTTCTCGGGATCCTGTCCTTCGAGGGCCTCCTGGGCCATCTGGGCGATCTCTTCCTCGGTCAGCTTGGTCGTCATCTGGGCTCCTCTCGGGGCGGATTTCTATCTCGGCAAGCCGGTCGCTGTCAGAAGCTGTACCGGCCCCGGGCGAAGACCTGGGTGCCGCCGGCCGCCGGGTCTCCGAAGCGCGTGTGGGGCTGGCCGAGCAGGATCAGTGCACCGGCCCCGAGCTCCAGGCCGTTGCCGAAGCCGCGCATCAGCTCGGGGTAGAGCACCGCCGAGAACCCCTCGGAGGTGAGGGCGTGGTAGCGGATCCGCTCGCGTCCGCCGACGGCGTACTGCTCGCGGGCCACACCGACGAGATCCAGGATCCCGAACAGGCGCAGGGTGTTCTCTCCCCACATCAGGTCGGCGCCGACCACGAGGTAGTCGCCGATCCGGGGTCGGGTGATCTCCCAGGCGCAGGTCTCGCCGTCGAGGTTCAGGGCACAGCGCGTGGTGTCGGCGAGCGCCGTGTCCACGCCGCCACTGCGCACGACCCAGCGCTCCGGCTGCCAGGCCGCCCCGGCCCCGAACTCGTCGGGCAGCCCGTGGACCCACTGGGCGTTGATGTAGATGTGGCGCCCGAAGCTGTAGTCCAGGCCGACGACCCACTTGAGGAAGGGGGTGTCGCTGAGGGTGACGGGCCGGTCGCCGTCGAGCCCGTAGTCGTACTCCCCGGCCGGGTACTGGATGAAGCCCAGGTCGAGGTCGTCCTGGGTCAGGGTGATGGTCTGCTGCTCGGGCAGGATCAGGGCGACCTCGACCCGGTAGCCGATGGGCAGCACGCGGGAGGTGAGGCGGTCGAACAGGCCGATCTCGCCGGCGGCGTTGAAGCCGAAGGCCTGCATGTGGGGGTAGGCCAGGGTGGCCTCGGTCACCAGCAGCCCGTCGATGCAGTCCTCGGCGTCGTCGGGGTTGCACTGCTCCCCGGCCACGCTCACGGTGTGGTTGGCCACCGCCACCGGGAAGTCGTGGATGCCCCGGTAGTAGGAGACGGCGAGATCGTGGAGGCCGACGTGGCCGCCGAGGTTCACACCGAGCTGGGCGTTGGCCAGCGAGGTCTCGGGCAGCTCGGGATTCGCGCCGCCGACGATGGTCGGGTAGCCGAGGGCCTCCTCGGCGAGGGCCGCCTCGCTGTGGATCCGCCAGCGTAGCTCGGCCTCCTCCATGGGCAGCACGTCGGAGGAGGCGAAGCCCACCGGAGCGGTCTCGGGCAGGAGCGCCGGCTTGAAGACCGGCACCACGGCCAGGGTCGCCGTCCAGTTGCCGCGAGGGCTGTAGTCGACCCGCGCCATGAGGTTGCCGAGCTGGTCGCCAAAGCGGAGCGGATCCTCCAGGTCGTCGGCGTTGAGGTGGTTGGTGGGGTTGAACTGGTCGCCGACCCCGTGCTGGACGAGCTGCTGGCCGAGGCGGAGGTCGAGACCCTTCAGGCCCAGATCCCGAGCCTCGACGTAGAGGCTGTGGGCCTCGATGCGGAACGGGTCGAGCCGGTCGCGCTCGCTCAGGTCTCCGAGGGCCGCGGGCTCCTGGGCGAAGCCGGTGTAGACCAGGTCCAGGTCCACCACGGCGCCGACTCCGTTGGATCGGACCCGCCCCCGCAGGTTCAGGGTGTTCTGGTTGCGGGTGAAGCCGGCGGGCAGGTCCAGGGGCTGGTACCAGCTCCCCGCGGCGACGGGAGAGGGGCGGTAGCGGAGGTCGGAGGAGACGCTGCCGCCGAGGGAGGTCTCGGGGCCGGCCCCCAGGGCGATCGCGGCCAGCAGCGAGGCCAACATGGGCCGACTACTCCCCCCTCTGGAGCTCGCGGACGGTGAAGCGGGTCTCGTCGAGGCCCGTGTCGACCTCCCACTTCGCCGCCTCCAGGGTGGTCCAGGCGCCGCCGCGGCTGTGATCGGTCATGCGGATCAGGGTGGGCAGGCAGACCTCCTGCCTGCAGACCGGGGACTCGAAGGTCTGGGTCTTGAGGTGCTCGCCGCTGGTGCTGTAGTAGCGGAACACCGTAGGCAACGAGCCCGCCTTGCTCACCTCGGCCTCCATGCGGCCATAGGGGGTGTCGACGTCGGGACGGGGCGTGAGCGCGAGGCGCCAGACCTCGTGGGTCTCGCTCACCAGCTCGGCCTCGAAGAGAGCGGCGTACTGGCTGGTCGACATGTCGTCGTAGCTGAAGGTGGTGCCCATGAAGCCCTGCTCGGTGACGTGGCTCGCCACCCGGCGGACCTTGCGGTAGGCCGGCAGGTAGACGTACATCTGGTGGCGATCCAGGACCAGCACCCGCGTGCCCTTCACGTCCCCTGGGGAGGAGAACTGCACGAGGCGCTTCTCCCCCTCGAGCTCGACCGTGAAGGTCATCTCCCTCGGCGAGTCGCCCGGATCCGCGGTGGTGGCCGTGTAGTGGATCCGGTAGTCGCGACCGGCGGTCATGGCGGCGTCCATGTCCGCCAGGATGGCGTCGCCCGATCCAGCCCAGGCGGCGGCGAACAGCAGGGTCAGCGCAGACATCGTCATGGGACCTCGATCCCTACCCCGGAGCCCGCTCGAAGTCAGGGTCGGCCGGGTCGAATTCCTCGGTCCGGGACACGTAGCGCCGGCGGTTGGCCAGGACCGGGATCGCCAGGAAGGTCACGCAGGCCGCGGTGATCATCGCCGCGCTGGTGAGACCGCCGACGTTGCGCAGGGGGCGGGCCTCCCCCAGGGTCAGCACGAAGAACCCGGCCGCCACCATCGATGCGTTGGTCCAGATGGCGGCCCCGGTGCGGGCAGCGGCCCGACCCGCGGCCCGCTCCAGCTCCTCGAAGGGGGTGCAGACCCAGGCGGACTGGAGGTGGACGGCGTAGTCCACGCCGGCACCGATCACGAGGCCCGCCAGCATGCTCGTGCCGATGTCCAGGTGCACCCCCGCCGCACCCATGCCGCCGTAGATCACGAGCAGTGTGACCGCCGTGGGTGTGGTGGCGAGCAGGCCGGCGCGGGGGGAGCGGAAGGCGAGGGAGAGCATCACCGCCACCAGGCCGAGGGCCAGGCCCAGGCTGCGGAACTGGTTGGCCGTGACGCTCCGGGACAGGCCCCGATGCATCACGGGCTGGCCCGTCACCACCCAGTCCAGGCGCGTCTCGCCCCCCGGATCCGGGACACCGGCCGTGGGCGCTGCCAGGTCGAGGAGCAGGCCCTCCAGGTGTCGCGTGAGCCCGGCGTCGGGGGCCAGGGCCAGCCTCGCCGCCATGGCCTGTGCACCCGCCGTGGCGGTCGTGTTGCGGGTTGCCTCCTCCAGCGGTACGCCGATGGCCCACAGCAGGTCGAGGACCACCGGATCCTCGCCTTCGACCTCCAGCGCGTCGGCCAGGGCGGTGGCCAGGTCCGGCTCGGAGGGGGTGGGACCGAGGGCAACGAGGGCTTCGGCGACGGCGGTGCCCTCCGACTCGGTGAGGGACACGAGGGACTCGGGGCCCGTGAGCCAGCCCACCAGGAGGGAGGCGATGTCTCTGGGGTCCGGCTCGGGCAGGGTCGCGGTCAGGACCGCCGAGATGACCTCCGGGCCCGCTGCGGGAGCGAGGGCTGACAGGCGCTGGACGGCGAGCTGCTGGCGGCGGGTCTTCGCCGCGGGCAGGTCGGTGCCGAGGGCCGTGAGCTGTCGTGGAGCCCGGCCGACGGCCTCCTCGATATCTTCAAGCGTTTGGTTGATCTCATCGAGATCGCGGGTGTCGAGCCGTACGACCAGCAGCGACTCGGTGCGGTCGTCGGTGAGCAGGGGACGCACCGAGGGCTTGCCCCTCAGCAGGCCGAACAGCCCCCGGACCTTGCCGTCCGTGTCCGGGATCCGGAGGCCGCCCTCCATCGCGTCGTTGAGCAGGGCCACGATCTCCCCCACGTGCTGGACCCGGCTCACGTGCTCCAGGGCCCCGAGCTCGTCGGCCAGGCGCTGCAGCTCCCGCAGCACGTGGGGGTCGCCCAGCGGGGCCCGGACCGCGATCTGGACGAAGGTCGAGCCGCCGAAGTGCTCTCGCAGGAAGGCGTCCGCTGCGGCAGGGGCGCTGTCCTCGGCGTAGAAGGCGGTGTGGTCGGTGCGGGTGTCGACCCGCAGCGTGAACCCGGCTCCGGCGAGGGCCAGCAGGAAGAGCACGATCGCCGCCGTGGGCCGCTGGCGCTGGAGGGTCATGACGAGGCGCACTGGCCAGCGGGGGGGGGCGGCTCCCGCGCCGAACCGGCCCGGCAGCCGGACCAGCACCGCCACCGCGGGCACGAACACGAGGCTCACCAGCAGCGCCACGCCGATGCCGAGCGCCGTGAAGGCCCCGAAGATCCGCAGCGGCTCGATGTCCATCAGCACGAAGGAGAACAGGCCGGCCACGGTGGTGAGGCCGGCCGTGAGCACCACGGGCCCCGTGTGGGTGAGGGTCTTCGCCGCCGCGTCTTCGGGAGAGAGGGTCCGGGCGTGGACCTGGTAGCGGGCGAGCAGGTGGATGCCGTAGGCGCTGCCGATGGCGAACATCAGGATCGGCATCGAGCCGAGCACGACGTTCAGGGGGATGCCGAGCACCGCCATGGCGGCGCGGGTCGCCAGGATGCCGACCCCGGTGGCGAAGAGACCGGCGGCGGTGCCGACGATCGACCGGAAGGACAGGACCATGATCGCCAGGATGGTCAGGATGGCCCAGGGCGTGAGCCGGTCCATGTCGGCCTGCACCGCGTCGAAGATCGCCGTGCTGACCATCGGGTTGCCGCCCCAGTAGAGGGTGTCCTCCTCGAAGAGAGGAGCCACGGCCTCCCGCACGTGGACCGCGGCCAGGCGCAGGTCGGCCCCGCTGGTGATGAAGGCGTAGATCACCACCGCCTGGCCCCGGGCATCGACGAGGTTGCCGACGACCTGCTCGCGCTCGAGCACGCGGGTCCTCAGCTCGGCCCGCTCCACCGCTGTGCGGGGCAGGTCCTCGACCAGGCTCGCCGTGCGGATCCCCCCCTGCGGATCGGGGGCGAAGTCCTCCACGTTGGACAGGCTCAGGACGTGGTCCACGTCCGGCAGCTCCCGCAGGGCCCGGGTGGCCTGGCGCAGTCGATCGAGGAAGGCGGGGTCGAAGACATCGGTGGTCTCGATCCCGATCAGGGCCACGTCGAGGCCGCCGAAGCGCTCGTTGACCGCCCGGAAGCCGGTGACCTCCGGGTTGTCCTGGGGCAGGAAGGCGAGCAGGTCGTCCTGCTGCTCGACCCGGGCACCGAGAGCGCCGCACACGACCGCGAACAGGACCACGAGCGCCACCACGAGGCCTGCGCGCCGGCGGTCGGCGATGAACTGCCCGAGAGACTCCATCGAAGGCCGTGGCTAACCCAGGCCGGTCTCCCGGACGTTGAGCGGCTATGAGGAGGGGCGCACTCGTCGAGGGGCTGATGTTGTCGTCGCTGTCCGCTGCGGCCCTGGCCGCCTCGCCCGCGGAGCTGCTCCAGGAGCCCGTCGCCGTGACCCCTCCGCAGGTGTACTGATCCCATCGATGTCTACGCTGATCGCCCGAGCCGAGTCCATCGCCACCTGCACCCGCCACCTGCGGGACCTGGCCAAGGAGCTGCCCGACGACGAGGCCCTGGCGGCCGCGCTCCGCCAGTGCGCCCGGGAGCGGAGGGGTGGCGCCTTCCAGCGCCTCGTCCTGGCCGCGCCGCAGGCGGAGCGCGAGATCCCGGCCGACGTCCTGGTGGAGGGCGCGTCGCTGCTTCCCGACATGCGGGCCCTCGCCACCGCCGCCGTGAGGTGTAGCGGAAATGTCGCGGAAGCGCTGATCGGCGCGGTCCGGGACGGCCGGCTCGGCGAGTGGGACGCCTATGCGGTCTACATCGCCGCCTGGTGGGCCCGGCAGCAGGCCCCGCCGGACGATCTGCCGGCCGTGCTCCAAGAGGCCCGAGCCGTCGGGCGACGGCGGCTCGGTGAGGAGGCCCAGGTGGTGCTCTCGGCCCTGGCGGCCCTCACCGAGGACAAGGCCCTGCGGACCGTGCTGCGCAACGAGGGCCAGCTCGTGCCGGACAAGGAGGCCGCGGCGACGGCCCGGGACCTGGAGACCTGGTTCACGGCGCCGCCGCTGCTGGACCTGCCGGCGAAGCCGCCGCCCCGGCCGACGGTGACGACGAAGCCCCGCGTCAAGGTGGGCCGCAACGAAGCCTGTCCCTGCGGGTCGGGAGTGAAGTACAAGAAGTGCTGCTGGGGCAAGGACGCTCCCGGTGCGCCCCCGACGCCGACGGTGGACGCCGATCGCCTGGCCGCACTGACCGGCTGGGAGCTCTGCAGGCTCGAGCCTCCCGAGGTCCCCGAGGAGCTGCGGACGGAGTGGGTGAACCAGCTCCTGATGGCCGCGGAGTACGAGCGGGTCGCGGCGGTGCTGGTGGCGATCGGGACCGAGGGCCGGGACGCCCAGCTCGCCGACGCCCTGCGCTGGGCCACGGCGACGGGCCGGTCAGCGGCGGTCCAGGCGCTCCTGGCCCTCGCCGGGCCCGACGCGATCGGTGGCGGGGCCCGCATGTTCGCGCTCCGAGAGGACCGGGCCGCGCAGCTCACCCAGGCCGAGGAGCGGGCCCTGGAGCTCGCAGACGATCGCCACGGCGAGCTGGCCTTCGACCTGCTGGACGGCGGACTGCCGGGACTGGCGCTGCACGTGGCCCGCGGGGCGCTGGCCGTGGCCGAGGACAACGACCTGTCCCTGCTCTTCCAGAGCCTGCTCCAGGTGCGGGATCGGGCGGGCCTGGGGCCGGTCGACCTGGTGGAGGAGCGGCTTCTGCCCTGGCTGCAGGGGGGGCGCCTGGTCGAGGACTCGGGGTTGAAGCAGGCCCTCGAGGACAAGACCTTGGAGGCCGAGCGGCTGAGACAGGAGCTCACCCGGGTGCGAGCGGACCACAAGGCGCGGCTGGCGGCCCTGGAGGCGGAGCGGGCCTCCGAGCCCGTGCCGGAGGAGGCGCCGGAGACCGAGGACGTCGATCCCGAGGTGGTCCGCGAGCTGCGCCGGCGGATCGCTGCGCTGAAGCAGGACCTCAAGGTGCGGCACCAGGAGCGCAACACGCTGCGCGGCGAGGTGGAGGAGCTCCAGGAAGCGCTCCACGAGGCGCAGCTCGCCGGGGCGCCCGAGGTGGCGGCCGAGCCGGTGGTGGACGACGAGGCGGTGGAGGAGAGCCCCGGAGGCCCCCACCCGGTGCGGTTGCCGGTGGTGCCGGAGGGCATCCGCGACACCCTGGCCTCGCTGCCGGAGCCGGTCCAGCGCCAGGCCATCGAGCTGCTGGGCCGTCTCGCCGCGGGCCGGCCCGACGCCTTCCGGGGGGCCCGCCCTCTCCGCGGTCGGAGCTGGCTCTGGCGGCAGAAGGTCGGTCGCAGCTACCGGATGTTCTTCACCCTCGAGCCCCACGTGCTCGAAGTGGTGGACGTGATCCACCGGCAGGACCTGGAGAAGCGGATCCGGGAGCTGAGCTGAGCGCGGTGTCCGCCGCTGTCAGTAGATCTCGTCTTCCAGCTCCTCGCAGTGCGAGGCGTTGAAGCGGAAGGTCGCGCTGGACTCGAGGTCGCCGTCGTCGGGCTCCACCAGCTCGGTGGTGAAGGTCCCGCGGATGGTCTCGGTCGGCCTGTGGCCGCCGATGCTCATGTCTCCGTCGTCGGTGTTCCAGGCCTCGACGTAGTCGTCGGTGTCTCCACCGGTGAAGAACACGCCCTCCCAGTAGTCCTCGTCGAGCCACTGCTTGTAGCGGGTGAGGGTGGCCTTGGTCTCGTCGTCGTCGGTCAGGCCGTCGTTGTAGTCGACGCCCTTGAAGTCGAGGCCGGCGACGGAGTCGTCGGGGTCATCGACGCGGATGCTGATCACCGTCTCTTCGAAGGTCTCGGGGAAGTTCTCGGCCCAGAGGTCCTCCAGGTCGTCCAGGACGTCCCAGTTGCCCCACCAGTTCATCTCGTTGAGCTCGTCCCAGTAGGCCTCGTACGAGGTGCAGGCGTCGCTGAAGGTGACCAGGTAGACCTGCACGATGCCGTCAGCGCCGTAGAAGCCGTCCTTCTCGATGAAGAAGGACGACTTGATGCTGTCGGTCGGGTCATTGTCCAGGGTGGCGCTGACGCTGTTGCAGGCGGCCAGGGCCAGGGCTGCGACGACGCTGGTGAGGGCCTGTACCTTCATGACTTCCTCCATCCCGACTCCACGTATCCCGGCACAGGTCCGTGGGTCTCGCTGGTTGGACACCGCGGGGCAACATATCGGCGACCGGGTGGGGTCAGCGCCCCCGGTGCTCGCGCCAGTCCTGGCCGGCCACGCGCAGCAGATCGGACATCTCCATGAGGCGGGAGAACACGCGATCGCCGATGCGCTCGGCGAGGGTGTACTGGGCCCCGGCGGCGACGCTGAGGTTCGCGGGACCGTGCAGAGCCGGGTTGCCGGCGTGGCGACGCCCGTCGCCCCGGAGGCGGGGTGGGTAGTTGGTGGTCGCCAGCACGGTGGCCATGGCGTTGTACCGGCGGGAGATGAGCTCGTCGACCACCGCCAGCTCCCAGTCCGTGCAGCGGCCCTTGCCCAGCTCGTCGATGGCGAGGACCTCGACGTCGAGCAGGGGATCCATGGTGGCGGCGACCGACCGTCGGGTCTCGAAGCCGGCCTTCAGCGCCACGATGAGGTGGCTGAACTCCACGAAGCGCACCGGCACGCCGTGCTGGAAGACCAGCCGGTGCAGCATGCCGACCAGGAGGTGGGTCTTGCCGCGTCCGACGCCGCCGTAGAGCACCAGGCCGCGGTTCTCGGACCGGGGCTGGTAGGACTTCACCCACTGGGCGGAGACCTGGTGGGCCTTGGAGCTGCCCGGCGAGCGGCCGGGATCAAAGCTGTCGAGGGTCGAGAAGCTGTGGCGGGCGGGAATGCGGGCCTGGTTGAAGAGCTCGATGCGGCGGTGGAGCTCGCGGCAGCCGCAGGGGGCGACGCCCTCCACCCCCGAGCGCACCACGACGGCCCGCCCGGTGCCCCGGCAGGCCTGGCACACGGGCAGGCAGCCACAGGGGCTGGACCGGGCGTGCTGGCCCTTGCGGACCACCAGGTGGCCACTGCCCCGGCACTGCACGCAGCCGGGGTCGGGACGGGCGATCGCAGCGCTCACACCTCGAGGCTATCCCACACGGCGGTCGCCGACAGCAGGGGGTGTGCGCTCCGTAGCTGGTCCCGGGCGACCGCCTCGACGGCCGCGGACCACTGCTTGTCGTCGCAGGAGGCCCGGAGATCCCCGAGCTCACCGGCGGCCTGTTCGAGCAGGGCCTCACGGTCCGCCCGGCTCCAGTCCTGCTCGTGGAACCAGCGCACGACGTGCAGCGCTTCACGGAGCAGGGGTTCACCCGAGCCCCGCAGCCCAGCCAGCTCAGCGGCAGCCTCTCGCACCAGCGGATCGGTGCTCCCCGAGAGGGCCTCGACCAGCCCGGCGAGGCCCTGAGGAGAGTCCGGCACCCTCAGCTTGCCCGACCGCGCGACCCTGGCCCTGACGGAACGCAGGGACAGGGGGGTCTTGATCCGCCGCTCCCGCCGCTTCGCGGCGGCCTGCTCCAGCGCCCGGAGGATCGCAGGCACACCGATGCCCGCCTCCAGCCACTCCATCAGCAGGCGACCGTCAAGAGGGGATAAAAACGGAGCCCCTCCACGGAGCACCACCAGGTGGCTGCGGACCTCCTCCGCGGCCTGCTGGAGCCGATCGACGTGCTCGGTCTCGTCCATTGCCGTGCGTCCTCGACCCGCTGAGGCTGCGTGTTCACGCCGGGTGACGGTTATCATCCCGCGCTGACCCGCGAGGACGCCAGATGCGCCTTCTGCTCCTGCTCTCTTTTGTGATCTCGCCACCTGTGATGGCCCAGGACGGACTCGTCCAGGACGACGACGAAGACGAGGACTACTTCGACGACGACTTCGAAGACGACTTCGAGGAGGAGGAGGTCGAGGAAGAAGACCTCGAGCGCATGGAGGAGGCCGACGAGGAGATCGACGAGGAAGGGGGCGATGACGAGGACCTCGAGCTGGACTTCGAGGATCTCGAGAAGGACGACGAGGATCTCTTCGAGGACGACGAAGAGGAGGAGATCGCCGAGGACGCCATCGGCGGACCGGGGGTCGACACCGCCGCCATCTACCGGGCGTTCGCCGACGAGGTGAAGGAGTTCCCCCCCGAGGAGGAGCTCATCCAGTGGGAGAAGTACCTCGAGAAGTACTTCAACACGCTGTTCCGGGCTCGGATCGACGAGCGCATCGAGGTGCTCAGCAGCTTGATCTACGGGGAGCGCATCCAGGACGAGTCCTCCAGCTACGTGGACGCCCAGGATCGCGAGATCGACATCTCCCAGCCGATCGCCCTGGACTCCCTCGATCCCCGCACGCGCCTGCGCGTGGGCCTGGAGTGGGGCTTCCCAGGCTACTTCAGCCTGATGCTCGACGGGGAGGCCCAGATCACCCGTGAGTTCTCGGCCCACGTGGCCCTGCGCGGCCACTACACCGGCTTCCGCGTGGAGCTCGGCGGCAAGTACGCCCTGATCAAGTCGGCGCGGAAGAACGCCCTGGTGACGGCCGGACTGGACCTGCACCTCAACACCATCCCCAAGGCCTTCGTGGTGCTGCGGCCGTACCTGGGCGCGGCCAAGCGGTTCGACATCGGCGGTGGCCTCGACGTGGTCGCGGTCGCCGGGGCCGAGTGGGACACCCGCAGCCTGCGCCACTGGGTGTTCACGGGCGGGGCCCACGCCTACTACCGGGCCTCGGAGACCGTCGGGATCTTCCTCGAGACCTCGATCTACATGCAGCCGGGCGTGGGCAGCGGTCCCTATGCCTTCAACCTGACCACCCTCGGCATGCGCTTCGTGCCGCGCAAGGTGCCGGTCCATGGCGTCGTGGCGGCGAACGTGCCCTACTTCCAGAACTACTGGGGTTACCACTTCGGATCGGTCCACCTCGAAGCCGACTACTACCCTGACCTGGACACGTTCCCGCTCCTCCAGTAGGCACTCCCCCTCGGGTTAGTACGCGGCCTCCCAGGAGGTCCTCATGTCCTTTCCCGAAGTCGTGGTCGTCGACGCCGTCCGCACCCCCATCGGACGCTTCCTGGGGGGCCTGTCCACGGTCCGCCCCGATGATCTGCTGGCCCTGACCCTGCGGTCCGTGCTCGCTCGCACCGGGCTCGATCCCGCGGAGGTCGACGACGTCTACGCCGGCTGTGCCAACCAGGCGGGTGAGGACAACCGCAACGTGGCCCGCATGTCGCTGCTGCTGGCCGGTCTGCCGCACTCGGTGCCGGGGGTGACGCTGAACCGTCTCTGCGCCTCGGGCCTCGAAGCGGTGGCCCAGGCCAGCCGCGCGGCCATGGTGGGCGACGGCAGCGTGTTCCTGGCCGGCGGTGTGGAGGCCATGTCCCGGGCGCCCTACAGCGTGCCGCGCGGTCCGCTGATGCCCAAGGCCGGCAACGTGACGGCCTGGGACACCTCGCTCGGGTGGCGCTACCCCAACCCCAAGCTGGCGGCCCAGTTCCCGCTGGAGTCGATGGGCTGCACCGCGGAGAACCTCGTCGACAAGTACGGGATCTCCCGCGAGGACCAGGACGCCTTCGCCTACCGCAGTCACCAGAAGGCGCTGACGGCCCAGGCCAACGGCTGGCTGGCCCCCGAGATCGTCCCCGTGGAGATCCCCCGTCGCAAGCAGGAGCCGCTGGTGGTCTCGGCCGACGAGGGCCCCCGGACGGACACCACCCTGGAGCGGCTGGCCCGCCTGCGCCCGGCCTTCCGCAAGGGCGGCAGCGTCACGGCGGGCAACTCGTCCACGCTGAACGACGGGGCCTGTGCCGTGCTCGTCGCCACCGCTGAGCGGTCTGCGGAGCTGGGACTGAAGGCCCGGGCGCGGATCCTCTCGCGGGCGGTCGCCGGCGTGGACCCGGAGATCATGGGCATCGGCCCCGTGCCGGCCACCCGCCTGGCTCTCGCCCGCGCCGGCCTGTCGCTGGCCGATCTCGACGCGGTCGAGCTCAACGAGGCCTTCTCGGCCCAGTCGCTCTCGGTGCTCCGCGAGCTGGAGCTCAGCGAGGACAAGGTCAACCTGCACGGGGGTGCGATCGCCCTCGGTCACCCCCTCGGCTGCTCGGGTGCCCGCATCCTCACGACCCTGATGGGCGTGCTGGACCGGATCGATGGCCGCTACGGCCTCGCCACGCTGTGCGTGGGGGTGGGACAGGGCATGTCGGTCGTGATCGAGCGCCTGGAGTCTTGATGGGGATCGACACGGTCGGCGTCATCGGCGCTGGAACCATGGGCCACGGCATCGCCCAGGTGGCGGCCCAGGCGGGCTGCGAGGTGGTGCTCCAGGACCTCGACGACGCCGCGGTCCAGCGGGGTCTGGACGCCATCCGGGCCAACCTCGCCAAGGGTGTGGCCCGCGGCAAGGTCGACACCGATGCGGCCGAGCAGGCCCTGGGCCGGATCTCGGGCACGACCGAGCTGGCCCTGGTGGCGTCCGATGCCGACCTGCTGGTCGAGGCCGTGCCGGAGGTGCTCGAGCTCAAGCAGCAGCTCTTCCTCCAGCTCCAGGAGTTGGCACCGGTCGGGGCGATCTTCGGCACCAACACCAGCTCGCTGTCGATCGCCCGCATCGCCGCTCCCCTCGCCGATCCAGGGCGGGTCATCGGCCTGCACTTCTTCAACCCCGTGCACATCATGAAGCTCCTGGAGCTGGTGGTGCACGAAGGGACCCGGCCCGAGGTGGTCCAGGACGCCACCACCTTCGGCGAGGCCATCGGCAAGCAGTGCATCACGGTCAAGGACTTCCCGGGGTTCGCCACCTCCCGGCTCGGGGTCTGCCTGGGCATGGAGGCGATCCGGATGGTGGAGCAGGGGGTCGCCAGCCCCGAGGACATCGACCTGGCGATGATGCTCGGCTACCGCCACCCGATCGGTCCGCTGAAGCTCTCGGACCTGGTGGGACTCGACGTGCGCATGCACATCGGCGAGTACCTGGCCGAGCAGATCGGCAACCCGGCCTTCGAGCCACCGGAGCTGATGCGTCGGATGGTCGCCGAGGGCCGCCTGGGCAAGAAGTCGGGGCGCGGCTTCTACGAGTGGTAGCTCTCAGCCTGTGCCGCGGAACCTGTCCTGGTCGTCGCGGAACAGGAAGTTGAAGGTCGTGAGCGAGCCGTAGCAGCGGGTCAGGTGGACCTGGAGCTCCGCCTTCTCCCTGTGATCGAGGCTGGCGTGGTTGTTGATCTTCTGCTCCAGGACCCGCAGCTTCTCCCGGACGCTCGTGATCTTGCGGAAGAGGTTGGCCGCGGGCACCAGCTTCACGCTGCGGCCCTGGTCGTCCATGAACCGGACGTCACCGCTGACCATCCGGGGGCTCAGCCTCGCCTCACCGCCTCCGGCCTCGTCCATCAGGGCCTGGCGGACCGCGTCCACCACCAGCTCGTAGAGTTCCTGGCTGTCGTTCATCGTCCGCTCCTGTCTGGACAGGAGAGCTAACGCGGACGCTGGTCAGTCCTCTCCTGTCGGCCGGCGCCGCCCCCGCTTGATCGTCGAGCGGGCTCGCTTGGCCTCTAGTCGACGTCGCCTGGAGGCCCGGCTCGGTCGGGTGGCCACCCGGGTCTTGGGGCGATGGTTCAGGGTCCTCAGCCGCTCGGCCAGGCGCTCGAAGGCGGCCTCGCGGTTCATGCTCTGGCTCCGGTGGCGGCTGGACACCACGATGATGCCGGTGGGTCGATGCACCAGCCTCACCGCCGTCTCCACCTTGTTCCGGTGCTGTCCCCCGGGCCCACTCCGGCGTAGGAACGAGACGTCGGTCTCTCGCTCCAGGGTGTGGCGATCGGTGGCGTGGCGTGGCATCTGCTACGGTGTACCCGGCCCTGAGCGAGGCGGAAACCCCTGTTGCTGGCATGGCTTCCCGCGGTGATGCTCGGCGCCTGCGACGGCGACGCCCAGGACGACAGCGCCACTTCGCCGCTGGCCTTCGAGGTCGAGTCGGCCCGCTTCCTCGGTGGGGTCTGGGGTCAGGGGCTCGCCGGGTCGGGCGACCTGCTGCTGACGAACAGCGCCTGGACCTGCCAGGAGGTCTCCGACGCGGCGTCGGAGGGGACCTACTGGGAGGGACTGACCGCCGGCACCGGGGTCTTCCTCCGGCTCTGGTTCCTGGTCGACAGGGCGGATCCCGTGGACCCGTGGCGCGGGCTGTACTCGCCTGAGAGCTACGTGCCCGGGGAGACCGATGACGGCGGAGAGCGGCTCGAGCCGGGGCGTCGCGTGGAGGCCCTCTTCTTCCAGGACGGCCAGCTCTTCCAGGACAGCTCGGGGCTCTTGGTGGAGGTGGTGGCCGCGGGCCTCGCCGGTGTGGGAGGGTCCTGGGACCACGTCTGGGGGGGAGGGGACTTCGCCGCCAGTCACTGCGGCTCGCTGCCGGCGAGCCTCGCCACCCTTAGCGGACCCGCCGCCTGCCGGGCCTGGGTGGAGGACTACAACACCTGCTGGGAGGCCCACACGGGCGAGCCCGACGGCATCGACCCCGACTCGGCGGGCTGTGACTACGTGGGGGATCGATTCGCCGGCGAGTACCTCTGCCTGGCCGAGGCCTACGGGGACGCCGACTGTGGGACCGGGACGGGCTGGGAGGAGGCCGTCGATGCCGCGGGTCGGTGCTCGGGCTGACTCAGGGCACCTCGTAGCGCGCGCTCCCGACGAAGTCCTCCAGGGCGGCGCTGGCGATCTCCGCCCCGGTGGCCGTCTCGAAGTCCACGCCGTCGAACAGGGTGTCCAGGCTGCGCACGACCTCGATCGTGACGTCGAGGTCGCCCACCTCCGTCTGCAGCGCGAGCTGGTTGCCGAGGATCCTCGGCGAGGCGCCTTCGAAGTCGACGGCGTCTCCTTCCTCCGGGGTGGCCGTGCCCCGGACGTAGAAGCCGATGCCCTCCCCGACCAGGTCGGGAGCCGTAGGCAGGCCCGCGACCTCCTCGGAGGTGTCGGCGGGACCGACGCTCCAGGAGCCCTCGCAATACGACGGTGACACCATCGAGAGCGTGCCGGCCCGCTGGGAGGTCGGGGCGTGCAGGGCCTCGACGTGGGGGGCCCGCAGGCGGTCGTCCACCGCCGCCCCGTGGCTCGCGGTGGCCACGGGACAGGCCAGCAGCTCCAGGCCCAGGGAGATCGCGTAGCCGACCTCGAGCTCGACCGACCAGCCCTCGGGGGTGAGCCAGCCGCCGTCGTGGTCGTCGAAGGTCAGCTCCACGGTGGCCTGCGGGCGGGACGCCGCCGTGTCCTCCTCGCTGTCCGTGCAGGCCAGCAAGGCAGCGAGGGCCCAGGTCCCGACCGTCATCACTGCTCCATCTCGGAGCAGTCTACCGCGACCGTGCTGTCAGTCCTCGACGGGGATGACGTCGAAGCGTCGGAGCCGCAGGGCACGGCCACTGCGCCGGCTGATGTCGCCCAGGGGCACCACCGCGGGCCCGACCGGCTCCACGGCCAGCCAGAGCCGACCCTCGGCGCGGAACGACCTCTCGCCGGGCTCCGGCTCGAGGCCGAGGGCGCCGAAGACGTGCTTGCGGATGTCCACCGCGGCCATCTCCAGGTCCGGGTAGGCCTGGCGCATCAAGGCCAGGTACAGCACGGTCTTGCTGTCGCAGTCTCCCCGGTTGCGACCGAGGATCGACAGGGGGCGGCGGTACTTGTCCGGCTTCTTGCCGCGTTGCTCGTAGGGGATGCTCTGGACGAAGTTGAGCGCCTTGGCGGCGAAGACCCGGGGATCGGCGGTCGGCCCACCGAGCGCGGCGACGACGGGGGCGAGGTCTGGCGCGTAGTCCCGCACGTGGCGGGCCCAGTCGACCCGGATGAAGGGGCCCTCCTTCACGAACCCGTGCTCCTTCAGCCACCGGTCGGTGGCCTGCTGCTTGACCTCCTCGACCTCCTCGAATGCGGCGCGGCGCTTCTCCTTGGTCCTGGCCGAGACCTCGGTCCAGAGCGTGCCCTTGTCGGTCACACGGGCGCTCACCTCGACACCGCGTCCGAAGTCGTGCTTGTTGATCGCCCGGGCCTTGGCCTTCTGCAGGCGGCGGCTGCCGACGTAGATCGGCTCGTCCAGGTCCTCCTTGATCTTCTCGGCGGGCAAGGTGAAACGGGCGCGTTGCTTCTTGCCCGCGGCGTCCCGCCAGACCACGTTGAACCTCCACTCCGCGGCGCCCTTGTCCACGTCGAACTTGACCTGCTGGGCCTCGGCGACGCCCGAGAACCCCAGCAAGAGCACGATCCAGATCCACCTCAGCATGCCCATCTCCCAGGCCTCATCTTCCCTCTTCGACCCCTCTCCACCTCGCCTGAGACGAAGAAGGGCGCCGGAGCTTCAGCAGGGACGGGGCCGTGATCCAGCTACCAGGCGAAGAGCACCTGGTAGGGGTTGACGCCGCCGCGGTCGACGATGAGCTGCTGGTAGCCGAGGTTGCGGCTGGTGAGCACGTAGTCCATCTGGGGCGCGGCCTTGTCGCCGTCCGAGGGGGCCTGGACCGTGGGCTCGGGACCGGCGTGCATGGCCTTCACGTCGGCCCGGTAGCGGTCGTAGAGGTACTGGGAGAGCTCCAGGGCGGTGAGCTGTCCGTCGCCGTCCTCGTCGGCCAGCTTGTCGCCGATCGCCTCGGCCATGAAGCGGGCGAGGAAGCCGCCGGCCCGGAACTTGACCGCCACGGCGCTGGTGACGTCCTCGTGGGAGGAGAAGAGGCCCATGCGACCGGGACGGGTGATGATGTCCTTGGCGAAGCCGCCGCTGAAGCAGGCGTCCAGGACCACCAGGCTGGTGCCGGGAATGCCGTCCAGCCAGACGGCGAAGTCGTCGTCGGTGAGCATCTCGTCGTAGAGCGCCAGGGTCTCGTCCTGGCCGTCCGGGTCGGCGCTCTGGAACTCGCCCTTGCGGGGCACACGCACGCCGTGGCCCGAGTAGAAGAAGACGAAGCGGTCGTCCGCGCCCATCTGGCCGCCGAAGCGCTCGAAGGCCGCTCGCACGTTGCCCACCGTGGCCTCGGTGTCCGTGAGCACCACCGCGTTCGACGGCTTCATGCCGACGCTCTGCACGAAGGCCTGGTGGAGCACGCGGGCGTCGTCGGCCGTGTAGGAGAGGTCGTTGTTGGTGCCCGGGTAGTCGCTGATGCCGACGAAGATCCCGTAGATGTCGCCGCCGGCCGCGTCGTTGGTGGGGCGTGAGGGAGCCGGAGCATCACCGCCGCTCAGCTCGGACAGCGCCAGGCTGTAGCTGCCGGTTGCGCCCGGGCTGTAGGAGGTGGCGATGACCTTGTAGCGTCCGGTCTCCGGGAGCTGGAGGTCGATGCGGGACTGGTCCCGCTTGTTCTCCCAGTCGTCGTTCTCGATGATCTCTCCCGAGGTGAGCTGGATGCCGACGTAGGGATCGAAGTCGGTGGCGGTCAGGGACACCGAGATGCTCTGTCCGGCCCGCCCGTCGAAGGTGTAGATGTCGTTGAACTCTCCGGACTCCAGGGTGCTGTCGCCGGCCTCCAGGGAGCCCTGGACGGAGCCGCCGACCTGGAGGCGCGAGACGTCCCGCTGGGCGACATCGCCCGACTCGTGGCCGTCGTCCAGCGCGATGGTGAGCTCGTAGGCCCCCGTCTCGGCGGGCTTGTAGCTGGTGACCCCGACCCGGTAGGTGCCGGCCTCGGTCAGGCGGGTGTCGATGAGGCTGTGGCCGAGCTGCTCGGGGGAGTCGTCGTTCTCCTCGGTCTCTCCCTCCGGGCTCACCAGCACCAGGTAGGTGTCGAAGACCGACGAGGACAGGTCGATGCGGGCGTGCTGGCCGGGCAGCCCCTCGAAGCTGTACATGTCGACGTACTCGCCGCTCTCGAGCTGGATGTCCCCCTGGCCGAGCTGGCCCGCCTCCTGGATCGGACCGCTCTCGGTGGCGGCTTCGGCGTTGGAGCGGGTGATGGTGACCTGCCAGTCCCCGGTCTCGGCGGGCTTGTAGCTGGTGATGGCCACCGTGTAGGTCCCGGTCTCCGGCAGCTCCATGGAGAGCTGGGAGCGGTGGGAGCTGCTCTCGTGGTCGTCGTTCTGCCACATCTCGCCGCTGGGGGAGCCGAGAGCGAGGTAGGTGTCGAAGTCGTCGGAGCGCAGGTCGATCACGACGTGTTCGCCGGCGCGGCCCTTGAGCTCGAAGCCGTCGACGTACTCGCCGCTGTCCAGCGTCGAGTCCCCGGGGCCGAGGGAGCCGGTGTGTCGATCCTCGCCCCCGCTGCCCGCTGCCGTGCCGGCCGCGACCTGGGACAGGGAGGTGTGGTAGGCGCCGGTCTCGCCGCCCTCGTAGGAGGTCACGACCAGGGCCCACTCGCCCGCCGCGTCGGCGGTGACGGTGAGCTCGGACCGGTCCTTGCTGTTGTCGTGGTCGTCGTTGCCCCAGGCCTCGCCGCTGGGCGACTTCAGGACGACGTAGGTGTCGAAGGCGGTGGAGGTCACCACGGCGGTCAGCTCGTCGCCGGCGGACGCCTGGAAGCTGTAGACGTCGTAGTACTCGCCGCCATTGAGCCGGTCGTCGCCCTTGTCCAGGGTGCCGTCGGTGTCGATGGCGCCGCCGCTGCCACCGGTGGACGGGGAGGCGGTGGAGGCCACGGGCTCGGACGCCCCCTCTGGTGAGGCGAGGCTCACCGTGGCGCGAAACGCACCGGTTTCACCCGCTGCGTAGGAGGTGACCACGAGGTTCCACTCGCCGCTCTCGGTGGCGGTGACGATGACCTGGGAGTGGTCCTTGGAGCCGTTGTGGTCGTCGTTCTCCGAGGTCTCGTTGCTGGGGGACATCAGGCCGACGTAGGTGTCGAAGGCCGTGGAGTGGACTTCGGCGGTGATCACGTCGCCTGCGGCTGCGGTGAACGGGAAGACCTGGACGAACTCGCCGTTGGTCAGGGTGGGGTCGCTCTTGGAGAGGGAGCCGCTGGTGTCGATCGGCGTGGAGGTCGCCGTGGCGGTGGCGGTCAGGGCGGCGGCGGCGGCGGGGGCCGCCCCCCCGGGCCCCCCCGCGCGGGGGGGGCCCCGCGCCCCCCCCGGGCGGGGCACCCGCGACGG